>NZ_JBFBNW010000036.1:0-56101 GCF_040683955.1 Streptomyces sp. NPDC093111
CGGAGCGGGTACCACATCGCTGCGCGATGTGCAAGCGAAGCGGCTCGCTGCGCTCCCCGCGCCCGTGCGGAGCACGGGCGGTCCCCTCCGCTGCGTTCCTGGGACCGGTGGGGCCGGCCGCTGCGCGCCCGGCGGGCCGCGCAGCGCGCGGCCGGGCCGATCGGGTCCTGACGGTGCGGCTAGTGGGGCCTCCAGTGCGGGAGTTGAGGGGAGCGCGGGGCGCTCCCGGCGGGTCCGCTGCGCTCCCCCGCCTGACGGTCCTTCCGGCTGCGCCTCCAGAACCGTTGGGCCCGCTGGCGCGGGCCTGGCTGGCTACGAGGGGGTGGGGGTCGCTCGTTCGTGTGGGTTCCAGTGTATCGGATGCATCCGGTAGATGCAGCATGTACCGTTGGCGGAAACACAGGACACCCCCCAACCGCACGGGCAGGCGCGGCTTGTGAGGTTGCATCAGCACCGGCATTCGACCGACCACTTACGCGAGGAATAACGAATTGGGAAGGCTCGGCCTCAGCCATAGAACGGTACCCCGGAAATCGGAAAGTCGAAATTCCGGCGTGCGGAGGTACCGAAGCCGAACGGCCCCCCGGCCGGTCGGCGGAACCGCCCACCGGCATCAGCCACGCTTCCTGGCTTTTGACCGTCGCGGTCGGCACCACCCGAGACTCAGAGCCGTTGGTGCTGTCCACGGCCCGCGCGAGGGCAGCGGTGCCGCACGCGAAGCGAGCTCGGCCACAGGGGCCGGGCCTGGCGCACCACGATGGTTGTCGTTGCCGACACGCCCGTTCCTGCCGCGGCTACGAGCGACATGTCGGTGGGTGCCGCCGACAGGGGCTCGTGGCGGCCGGACCCTGGTCGCTCTTAAAGATTACAGAAGGCGCAACGCTCTGACCTGCGGAAACGCGGAAGTTGTATGCACCCTGGGCGCATACAACGCGTCGCCGGAGCGTGAGTTGTATGCACGTAGCTGCATCAAGGGGTCAAGGCAAGGGACGCGCCGCCTCGGTGCATCGTTCTCCGAATAACATGTCACCCCTGGTATGTTATGCGTCTCGATGATCTTCGTAAGGAGGGCCAGTGGCCCAGTCCCAGAGGCGTAGCGCGACCGCCGGCGCCAGGGCCGTGCGCCCGGCACCGGTGCCTCAGAAGCCCGACGACTTCGGCGGGCTGGAGTCCGCGCGGGACCTGCTCAAGAGGCTGGAGGAGCTGGGGCGCAAGGGCGGCACCTTCTCCACGAAGGGCGACCCGAAGCCCTACGCCTTCTACGGGCGGATCCACCTCAGCGCCTCCCAGCGGCTCCAGGACGAGCTGTGGAAGTTCGGGTTCTCCTCCATGGCGAGGAACGTGCTGGACCACATGACGGTCCACCACGACGACCAGTCCATGGTGAAGATGACCCAGCGCGGCCTGGCGGAGAAGTTCGGCTGCTCGCAGTCGAAGGTCTCCCGCTCCATCGGCGAGCTCTCCCGCCAGAACTTCGCCTGGAAGGAGAGCAGGGGCATGTACCGCCTGCACCCCCTCTACGCCTACCGTTGGGGGAGCGACAAGCAGCGCGCCCTGGTCAACAAGCTGGGCCCGAAGGTCCTGACGGCCCGCGAGATCGTCATCCCGAACGTGAGGAAGGCAGAGCGATGAGCGACAGCCCCATCCCCGGCTTCCGCAGCCCGGACGCCTTCGAGGTCCTGCCGAACGCCCGGCTGAACCCCACGGCGCGCGACGTCTTCGACATCCTCCAGGCCCGCCAGGAGCCCTGCGGCCTCGTCAAGATCCGGCAGGCCGACGTCGCCCAGCGGCTCGACATCAGCCAGGCCGCGGTCTCCCGCGCGATCGGCCAGCTCAAGGACAAGGGCCTCCTCGACGGCCGGCACCGCCAGGGCAGCGTGCTCATCCACCCGCTCTTCGCCGCGTACGAGTCGCTCCCCCACATGCTCAACCACCTCAGCGACCCCGACACCTTCGTGTGGCCGCTGAACTTCCCCACCGGCGACATCCGACCCCCGCGGGCGAGCGACGCGCGCACCGACACCGGCTTCGACCCCAACCCTGATCCCGACGGCGGGGAAGACGCCCCGGTCCCCGAGACCCGGCCCGCCCTCCGGCTCGCCGGCTGACTCCCCTCCACGAGCGGCGGTAGCACTAGGTGAACCGCTTTGTTCTGGAGCAGCAGAACAAACGGCAGCGGCCCCGGTGGTCTGCTGCGTCGCGTGCTGCTCGGGTCAGGGCGCCCTTGCTACCCGTGCAGCACCCGTGTGCCGTCTGGGCCGTGCGAATGCTGCGCTGCGCTCCTCGCCGGACGTGCAGCAGGCGTCTTGCACCCTTCACCGCCAGGAGCAGCGGGACGTCGGCGGCCGAGCAGCACGAGGCGCTGCACCCGGCCGGGTGACGGGCCGCCGGCGGCCGCGGCCGGGCCGAGGCGGAGCGCGTCTTGCACCCCATTGGTAGGTACTACAGGTAGTACCTACGTGCGGGTTGAGTCTCCTTCCCCCTGAGAGCAGAGCTCGGGGCCGGGAGCAGCGGAAGACGGCGACCGAGGAGCGAGGGCGTGGCGCCCGTCGTGGAGTCGTTGCCGAGGCGGGAGGACGCTTTACCGCCCCTCGAAGCGCTGTGCGCCGCTGTGAGCGTCTTTCGGTGCCTTGATCGTCGCTCGGGAGCCCGGAGGGCGTCAGAACGCCGCAGACGGCCGTACAGGGCCGGGAAGGATCATGTGCGCCGGACGGGCGGGGTGGGCCTCGGTGCAGGTGGCGGCGGGTGGTGTGTGCCCGCGCAGCGAGCTTCGCTCTCAGGGGGAGAGATCTACAACCCGCACATAGGTACTACCTGTAGTACCTACTAATGGGGTGCAAGGCGGGTGCGGGCCGGGGCCTGCAACGCAGAGCGCAACACGTGCCCGATCCGCACGGTGAGGGACGTTGGCGCAGGTCAGGACCGCAACGCGGACTCTGTTGCACTCGTGCGTTGCACGGGCATGTTGCAGGGCGCGCCGTCGGCGTGGAGCTCGGGGCCGACGGCGGCGGGGCGATGGGTGCAAGGGTGCAAGGCGAGTGGCGAGCCGGCTGGCGAGGGCTGCCCGGCTGTACTTCCGGTACTTCGCCTACGGCGGGTGGGAAGGGCGCGCTCGTCCTCTGGTCAGTCAGTCCTAGGTCTTCCTTGTACGCGAGCGATCCCTCATCAACCGACGGACCCGATCCCTCACCAACCGACGAACACGTGCAGAGGCCGACCGCGCCAGCAGGACGCGGTCGGCCTGGTCCAGGACGTCGCGGGTCAGACCTCGAGGTAGGCGACCACGACCACGGTCTTCAAGGCCGTGACCCAGTACAACAAGCGCACGCGCTCGACCTCGTCGGCGTACTCGCGCAGCTGGGGGCCGGCGGCGCTGCCGGGGATCGGCTCGCCGACCTCGGGGTCGACGGAGACGACGACCAGGGCGCGGTCCAGGGCGTGGATCTCCGCCTCGCTGGTCAGGTTCTCCAGCTGCTTGGCGGCGGAGTCGGAGAACGCGATCCGGGCGCGGCGGGGGCCGTGCTGCGGGGCCATCAGGCGACGGCCGGGCGCTGCCGCGCGAGGCGGGCGAGGTGGGCCTCGCGCAGCTCCTCCCACGGGGTGCACTGCTCGGGGTCGGGCAGGCCGTTGGTGGCGATGTCCTCCAGGACGGCGGCGAACCGGTCGGCGTCGGCGCGGGTCTTGGCCGCGTACGCGCGGACGGCGTCGGCGGCCGCAGGCTCCAGCTGCCGGGCGGCGGTGTCGGCGGGGGCCGGCTGTTCGCTCATCGAGGGCTCCAGAGGGCAGAACTGGCGTTGCTCACCACGGTATCGCCGGGCCGCGGGGCCCGGGACCACTCCGGCTGAACCGGCCCCCATGACTACGTTCCGTACTGCTTATAAGTGGTCGGGAGATCAACTCTTATGTGTCACGCTCCGCCCCCGAAACTGCCCTGGAGGCCCCTACGGGCCCCGAGAAGCGGACATAAAGGGACACATTCGAGGTGGCGTGACACTTTCCCGAGGGAGCGTGACAGCCGGTGTCACGCTCACGCTCAGTCAGCGTGACACCCGGCCGGAAGAGCGTGGTGCGGTCAGCTGGCGCCGGAGCGGGCGCGGGAGAGGAGCGCGGCGAGGTCACCGGCGGCTTCGGGTTCGGTGGTGGCGAGCCGGGCCGCGAACGCCAGCTGGTCCATGTCGACGCCGGGGACCAGGCGGACGAGTTCGGCGAGCAGTGCGGCGTGGGCGAGGACCGGCGGCGGCAGGAGGCCGGCGGCGGCTTCGCGGGCGGCCGGGTCGGCGTAGTGCCCGCGGTGCGCGGCCAGGGCGCGGGCGAGCCAGGCGTCGACGTCGGCCTGGACGTATCCGCCGGCTCGCCGGGTCAGCTCGTCGCGCACGGCTTCGTCCCCATCGCGGGGCTCGGTCTGCTCCAGGGCGTGGAGCTCGCGCAGCGCCTGGAGCTCGTCGGCGCGGGCCGCGACCCGGGCTGCTTCGCGCAGCTCGGCCTCGCGGGCGGCGGCGGCCGCGGCTTCGGCGGCGAGCTCGGCCTGGACGACGGTGTCGGTGTCCGGGTCGTACACGGTGCCGGCGGGCGCGGCGGCGAGCAGCTGGTCCAGGCGCTCCCACTCCGCGAGCTCCGCGCGGCCGCGCTCGTCGTCGACCAGGTCCTCGTGGCGGGAGTTCTGCCGCGCGTCGAAGCGGGCGTCCTCGAGGGCCGCCGCGACGGCGCCGGCGTCCATGCCCTTCGCCCGGCGCCGTACGACGCGCCGACCGATGCGGGCGGGGTCGACCGGCTCGCGGGGCGCGGCCGCGCGGGCGGCGAAGGGCCGACGGGTTGCCCGCCGGGTCTGCCAGGGGGTGCTCATAGGGCCTCGCATTCGGAGCGTCAAAAAGGGTGCGGGCCGCCGCCAGAGCGCTTCCGCGACGGCCCGCGAATACGGTTTATAGCAGGCTCTGAATTGCGGTGTCTCAAAATTCGAACTCAATGGATCGGACGTCCGTTAGGTCGACACGCAAACCCTTGGCCCGGGTTCCCCATTCCGTGAAATAGGACTCGGTGATGGCCTCCGCGACGACCGGATGCAGCTCCGAATCCGTCGCACCGGCCTCCTGGAGCCGGAGGATCTCTGCGGCGTAGGTGGGCGATATCGGGGTGAGGATCGTGCGCTCGCGACCGTCATCGGACGACCCGTTGGCAGTGAACCCGAAGTGGGCAACGACGCGCACCATCATGCCGGTGGAGGTCGCGGCCTGCTCCCGTGCATGTGCCTTGACCTGCGGTTGCCACTCGGACTCGGTCTCCTCCACCAGCGCGGCCTGGAGGCGCTTCTGCGGCTTCGCCAGCTGTCCGGCGCGGTAGCGCTCCACCGTGCGGCGCGAGACGCCCAGGCGCTCCGCCAGGGCCTTGGTCGACCCCTTCGCCCGCGTGAGGAGGAATTTCACCTGAGCCTTAGCGGATTTCGGCGCGGGCCGGGTGAACACCTTCCGCTCTGCCTGGGCGAGGGCCTCCAGGATCTTGCCGTGGCGCGGGGCCGGCTGCTGCGAGTCGTTGATCGTCATGGCCGCAGCCTCGGGTGCCTGCCCTGTGGACAGAGTCCGCGTCCATGCAGGTCACGGCGTTCTGTCGGTCCGTGGTGTCTACGGTGGAGGCATGTCGACGTCACCTTCGCCCGCACCCGACCCGGCTCCGGTGCCGATCCGGGTGCTGTTGCCCGGCGACCAGGAGGTCGTGGCGCGGCTGTGGGCGAAGCGCCAAGTCCTCGACGGCTGGCTGTACGAGGTGGGCCTGCCCGCGTACCGCAACGGGCCCGGGGGCTCGGTGGAGCCTGCCGAGTACCGGGTCTGGGTGCGCGCGCCACAGCACGTACGGCCCGTGGACGGCGTCTCGTACGACGACGTGCCCACCGAGTACCTCCCGAAGCCGTCGCTCGTGGACCAGGTCCTCGGGCCCCGCCGCCCGTCGGGCTGGGTGCTGGCGAAGGCCGGCGGCCGCGGTCCCGCCCGAGGCGGTGTCGTGCACGCCGTCGACTGCGACGAGGCCCCGACCGGGGTGCCGGTGCTGACGGTGGAGCGGGCCCTGGACGTGGCGCAGCAGCCGGGTGTCCGGCTGTGCTCGCTGTGCGGTGCGGCCGCCGAGCTCGATCCGGTCCTCAAGGGCTTCGACCGTGGCTTCGACGGCGAGGATTAGCGGCCGGACACATCGGACGCGTATCGAGTACCCGATCGGCCTTTCGCGGCTGTGTACGAATCTGCGGAGGGCGTTGTCAGAGGTGTCTGCAACGCTCCCGCCCATGCCCATGATCAGCCCGAAACTGGCGTGCGCCATCTTCACGGACGAGACCCGCGACGCCTCGTTGCCCCTGCGCCCCGATGCCCTGCTGAAGACGATGTCGCACCACCTGCGCTGGCACGGACACGTCGTCGTCGGCGACGTCGCCTTGCGCTTGTACAAGCACAAGGGGCCGTGGCAGTACGACGAGCGTGACGTGCGCCGGGCCGCCCGGGACCTGGCCGCCGTGACCGTCGACCACGAGGACCTGGTCGAGGTCGTGTTTCCCGGGCGGCGGTGGCGTGAGGAGAGCAGCGCCGAGGATGAGGACGCCCGCGGCCGGGCGAACTGGCGTGGCCAGATCGCCGGCTGGATGTACCACGAGGCCCTGTCCAAGGAGCTGGCCCGGGATCGTCCGTACGACGAGCGCAGCGAGTGGGCGCGGATCGGGGAGAACGGTCTTCCGGGCGGGCTGACGTGGGAGGAGTTAGTCACCGTGCGGAACGGATCTGGGAGCGCGTCCACGATCGCCGGCACCTACCCCTTGGAGCTGCTCACCCGGTGCGAGGGCCGCTGGTGGCTTCCCCGCGCCTATGCCGACCTCCTGGACCGGTGGGAGGTAGTGGAGGAGAAGCTCCTCGATCGGGCGCGGCTGTGCTCGCGGTGCGGGGCGCGGGGGCCGCGCTGGAGCGGCTGGAGGACGTCGACCAAGACCGGGTACGTGACGATGTGCCCGCCGTGCTCGGGGGCGGAGTTCACCGCGTACACCGGGCACCTGCGTGGGGTGCCGTACGGGCAGATGCGGGCCCGGAAGCTGCGGGCCGACGACTACCTGTGCCGGCTGTGCCAGTCGAGCAGGGCCTCAGTGTGGGACCACTGCCACGGGCACGACCTGGTCCGCGGTCCGGTCTGCGCCAGCTGCAACACCTTGGAGGGGAAGGGCATCCCGGAGCTCCTGCTGCGGCGGGAGGAGGTCGTGGCGCACCTGCTGGAATGCAGCCGCTGCCGCGAGGAGCGGACCCTTCCCCTGCGGTTCCACGCTGCGGTGGCCGGGTTCCACCTGGAAGCCGAGGCCCGGCACGCGAGCTGTCCCGTGCAGCCGCGCGTCCGGCACCGGGGCACCACCACGAGCGGACACGTCTTCGACCTGTACTGCGACCGGCACTGGACGAAGAGGTGGAAGGAGGAAGTGTCGACTGCCGAGGCGCACGAGCTGGTCCGCGCCTTCGTCGACCAGGCGCTCGCGGCCGGGCAACCCGGGGCCGGGGTGCCGGGTCCGCGAGCGGCTTCCGACACAAATACGCGGACGTGACGAGTTGGAGCTCACTTCCGCATCCTGACCGCAGAAACTGAGCGGGCCCGGACCACACGGTCCGGGCCCGCTCGTCGTTCGGGGCTGCTACAGGTCGAACTCGAGGTGCTCGATGTCCGTGAACCGGACCTCCTCCAGGGAGCCGGCGCGGCGGCCGCCGTCCTGGAAGTACACCTCCTTGAGTCCTTCGGCGGCGATCTCCTGGAGCTCGTCGTCGCTGGCGCCGGCCTCCTGGGCGTCGAAGAGGCGGGCGGCGTACTGCGGGGGCAGGGCGACGGTCAGGTGCCGGATGCGGTCCTGGTCCGTGGACCCGATCGGGGCGGTGTAGCCCATGCGGGCGCGGGTGTCGATGACGATGCCGCCCGTGCTCGCCGCCTTCGCCCTGGCCATGGCCCGGATCTGGGGCTGCCAGCGCTTCTTCACCTCGCGCTCCAGGCGCGCGGCGAGGGCGGGGCGGGGGTTCTTGGCCTTGCCCGCCACGTACCGCTCCACCTGCCGCTGGGACATCCCCAGCAGGTCGGCGACCGGCTTGGTACCGCCGAGCTTCTTGACCAGGTACCGCATCTGCGGGCCCGCGGACTTGGGCGCCGGACGCGTGAACGCCTTCTGCACCGCGGCCTCCAGGCCGTCCCCGAACAGGCTCATCGTGGCCTACTCCTACTCTCCGTTGTCGACGTCGGTGACGGTGCCGTCCTTGATGTAGCGGGCGAGGTTGAGCTCCGGGGCGTTGAACTTCTCCCGGACCTCCTCGCCCCACAGGACGTCCTGCGTGCCTTCCCACTTCACGAGGCCGGGGTTGATGCCGAGCTTGAAGCCGCCGGGCAGCGGCTTGCCCTCCCGGTAGGGCAGGAAGTCCAGCGGGCTCGGGCCGTTCGAGGCGTAGACGACGCAGTCGGACAGGATCGCGATCGGGTACTGCCCGGTGAACGCCGCGTGCTTCACGATCTTCCGGTGCAGGTTGATCCGGGTGCGGGAGATGACCGCCGCGCGGATGTCGGGCCGCCACGTCGGACGGGCCAGGGCGCGCCAGGGCTCGCCCGGCCGCCAGTTCTCGCCCCGGGGCCGCTCCCGCAGCTTCCCCAGGCCGCCCTTCACCGTCGCCTTGACCGCCGACACGACGATCGCCAGCTCCGGGTCGCGGGCCTTGTAGCCGTGCATCGCGGCGAGGAAGTCGGCCGGGGCGAGGTCGGCGTCGACGCCGAGGTCGGCCATCGTGGCGAGGTAGGCGTCACGGAGCCGGTTGTACCAGCCGTCCAGGTACCGGCCGTTGTCGTACCGCACCCACGCCTCGATCGGGCGCACCTCGTAGCCGAGCTCCTGGGCGTAGGCGACGGTGGGCGTCGCGTACCAGGCCGGGCCCTCGGGGCGCTCGCCCTTCGGCGTGAACGGGGAGGGCAGCAGGTTGCCGTCCAGCTCCACCCACTCCTTGCCGACCTTCACCCGGGACAGGTCGACGTGGGAGAGGTCGACCAGCCAGGAGCCGGGCAGCTTCGGGTCGAACACCGGGTTCGTGACGTGCGTGGCCTCCCCGAGGCCGACCGGCAGGCCGTTGGCGCCTGCGGCGAAGGCCATGTTGACGTCGATGCCGACCAGGTGGCGCAGGGTGCACTCCGCGTCGGTCATCGGCCGTGCCCAGTCGTACGCCTCCTCGAAGAGCTTCTCCGCCGGGCCGCGCATGTGGAAGCGGGGCATGTCCTTGAGGACGGGGTGGCCGTCGGGGACCTCGCACGGCGGCCAGTTCATCGGGTCGATGGCGTCCTTGCCGAGCGAGCCGGGGTTGTGCTCGGAGTGCCGCTTGCCGTCGGCGTCCGGCTCGGACGCGCGAGTCGGCGGATGCAGGGCGGTCATCAGCTCCAGGCCGGTGACGGCGGTAGAGCCGCGCGGCGTCATCACGCGGGACGCGTAGACGCCAAGGACGCGGGCGAGCTCCGCCGGCGGGAGCTGCCCGGCGGTGCCCCAGTGCCGGGTGTCGAGTGCGTTCCACGACGGGATGCACAGCTGCACGCAGGCCCGCTCCGAGCCGGTCGCGGGGCGGTAGATCCGCGCCCACGGGCCGAAGCCACGCTTCGTCAGCTTCCACTCCGCGCGGGCCAGCTGCTTGATGACCTTGTGGCCCTCCGGGATCCGCCCGGCGAGCTTCTCCTCCTCCGTGAGCGTGACCGGCAGGCCGTAGCGCTCCAGAGCGGCCTCGGTGAGCACGATCAGCGGGTCGGCGTCCTTGCCCGGCCCCGACAGCTTCGGAGCCCCGAGCTTCGCCTCGCGCAGCGTCCAGTCGACCAGGGCCGGGATGCTCTTGGCGGGCACGTCCAGGACCAGGCCGCCGGTGCAGTACGCCAGCACCTTCCCGTCCTCGACGTCGACGACCGCCAACGGGCCGTTCTCGAACCGCGGGTCGGCGCCGCCCGCCGGGGTGTTGGCCGGGGCCGCCTTCTTCGCACCCGGTCGGCGCGACGTCGACGACGTCCTGGTGGTGCGCGCCGGACGGGTCGCGGCGGCCGGAGCAGCGGCGACGGGAGCAGGGGCGGGGGTCTGGGTGTTCTCGGTTGCAGTCATGACCGCAGCCTCGGACGCCTCCCGTGTGGACAGAGTCCGTGCTTCCGCCGGGGCGGGCGCGGCGGTGAACGTGGCCGGCACCACCGGGTCAGGGGCGGGGGCTGGCGTGGCCGTGTCGGCCTGGGTGGCGGGGTAGAGCTCCGCGAGCTTGTCCAGCAGTCGGGCGTAGGCGTCGCGCTCCGGCGGGCGGGGCTCGGTCTTGCCGGACTCCCAGCCGGACACCGTGGCCCGGCGCACCTGCAGTGCGGTGGCCACTTCGTCGATCGTCAGGCCGTGCGCGGCACGCAGCCGCTTGCGCTCCGCCGGTGGCGGCAGGGCGGCGCGGGACGCGAGCAGGGCGTCGACCGCGTCGAACAACTCGGACATGAAAGCACCTCCTGAGAACACTCTACCCCATGAAGCGTACGTTTCGCGTACGAACAGCGTACATATTGCGTACATGCACTCTGTTGAGTGAAGCGACACTTCACGCTGACGTCCGCAGCGGCGCCCGCTGGGGCGTCACCGCCGCCACAGTCCCGGCCTCCCTCGCTGCACGCTCCGCACGGGCCCGGCGCAGGGCGGCGGCTTCGGTCGCCGCGGCCTGGCGGCGCCGCTGGGCGCGGGCCTGCTCGATCGGGGCCGGCGCATCATCGGGGACGACGTCGGGCTCGGGGAAGGCGCGGCGGCTGAGTTCGCGCATGGCCCGGTTCTGCCGCCCAATCGCCTCGGTGACGCCCGAGGCCACGTGCTGGACGCGCGGGACGGCCTGGTGGGCGGTGAGGGCGCGGTGGAAGCCGGGCGAGGCCATGTCGCGGGTCTTCACCGGCGCCTCGGGCGCGGCCGCCGCCGACGTCGCGGTGACCGCCTCGCGGGCCGGTGCGGCCGGGGCGCCCACGGCCAGGACCCGGACGGTGCGGACCGCCTGGGTGCCGACCGCGTCGTTCGCCGCGGCGACGATCCGGGAGCTGATCAGGCGCAGCTGCGTGGCGTACGCGGGCGAGTCCGGGCGCAGGTCCAGCTGGCCGGTCTCCGCGTGGAAGGCGACCGCCGTCACGTGCGAGGCCAGCTTCGGGGAGAGCGCGGCCGCGATGGCCGGCCACTGGTCCAGGATGCTTCCGCCTGCGGCCGGGATGTCCCAGGCCCGGTCGGCCATCAGGCCCTGAAGCACGGCTCCGAACCCGCTCACCTCCCGGCCGTCACGCCGCACCATCGTCCGCAGGGGGCGCTTCGTCTTGCGGGTGCTGCCCTCGCCGCGGGTCTTGGCGGCCTCGCGCGCCTGGTGCAGCGCGACCCGGGCCAGGTCGACGCCCGACAGCTCCGGGGCCGGCTGCTCGCTGCTGCTGGTGGTGGTGGTGGTGTTCAGGGTCTCGGTCATCACGGCCTCCTACCGGCGTCCGACGTTCATCAGCGAGCTGCCGCTTGCCAGCTTGCGAGCGCGCTGCACCAGGTCAGCGCCGAAGATGTGCACGGCGGCGGCCGGGCCGAGGGCGTCGTAGGTGCTCATGACGAGCGTGGTGTCGCCCGCCATGAACTCGCCCCAGCCCGTGGCCCGCATGTCCGCCAAGTCCTGCTCGCTCAGGTCCTCGACACCGCCCAGCTCGGGCAGCGACTCGTACTGGTCGGAGGGCTGCGCCTGCGGGGCGAACGCCTCAGCGACCATGCGACGGACCGCCATGCTGCGCGGGGGCGTCCAGTCGCCCTCCCACTCCTGGTGGCGGGCCTTCTCCGCGCGCCGGGAGTCCCGGTACGCCTGGACGGCGCGCTCCCGGCCTTCCTCGGTCGGCCACAGCGCCACCGCGCCCTTCAGCCGCCCGGCGAGGAAGCCGGAGGGCCGGTGGACGGTGCCCGGGGCGTCGCCGCAGTCCAGGAACGCGATCACCTGGTCGGCCGTCCAGCCCGCGTCAGCAACGTCCTTGAGGATCCAGGCGATCCGGGGCACCGCAGCGCGGCCCATCCACGGCACCTGTCGGATCAGCTCCGAGGCCAGCTGGAAACGGCGCCCCACCGCGTTGAGCTTCCGGCGGCCGCGCTTGACCTTCTTCGGGGTGGGGGACTTGCTCTGCCCGCTTGCGAGCTTGCTCTCAGGGGGGAAGGAAGTAGTACCCGCAGAAGAAACACTGCGGGAACTACCCCCCATTGGGGTGCAACGGACCTCATCCGAAACAGCCGTCACAGCACCCTGGTCAGCACCCTTCCGGGCACCCTTCGACGGGGCCTTCGAGGACGACTTCGCCCGCCGCTTACGGACCTTGCGGGCCGCCTTCTTCGCCAGCGCCGCCATCAGCTCCCGGCCGGCCTCCGCGATCCCGGTCATCCGCCGCCCGGTGCCCTCACCGGCCGTACGGACGCCCAGCGCCACGTCGAACTCCACCGGCACCATCCGCGCGAACTCCGACGCCTGCGCGGCCGCCCCGCGAACCCTGGTGCCCCGCACGACGTACGCGAGCAGCCCGGCCTCCCGCAGCATCCCCAGGTGGTACTCCACCGACCGCTCCGACAGCCCGGTGCGCCGCACCAGGTACTCGATCCCCGGACGGCACGGGAACAGCTCCGCGAGCTCCTGGGCGACGCGCACCGTCGTCGGCCCGAACGAGCGCGGCCCGTGCGACCGGTACCGGCGCGGCTCGTACAGCCCGGACCCGGCGACCCAGTGGACCGCCTGCATCCAGGAGTAGCCGTCCAGCGCGATCCGGCCCGTCGACGTCGTCAGCCACTGGGACGCCTCCGGCACGTACAGCGTCGCGGGCAGCACCGAGACCGCGTCGACGTCGACCGACGGACGCGGGGCAGGAATCAGCGCGACGGCCGGTGCCGCCGTGCTGCTCATCGGCCCACCGTCCCGGCCGGTGCGATGGAGATCGCCTGTGTCGTCATCAGGCTGGTGTACACGCCAAAGCGGACACCCCCCTCAGCAGGCAAAACGCGTGCTTCGTGATCCATCCGACGACCCTGCACGAGTCGGCCTGTGGACAAAGTCCGCGGAGCCCGGATCACCCCCCGCGCTCCCGCACGGCGGGCAACAACTTCAGATCGCGTCCCGCCACACGGGACGCCGTCCTCGAGGACGCTCCCGTCGACGGAGTTGTGGACGACGTCGACGAGCGGGTGCACGAGCCGGACGGCCGGCGTCGCGATCGGACCCGGCGAGACCGCTCCGAAAGCCCCGCGCTTGTAGCTTCCTACCGGAAGACCCTCTTCCTGTACGAACAGGAAAAGAAGGGAGGAACCGTACGCCGATCCCGTCACACGGGACGACCGCCGCGCCTGAACCGACATGAAACGGACAAGGTCAAGCTGACAGGGGGACACCACTTCGGGCACTATGAGAAACGACCTGCTCTCCATATAGCTGGACCGACCAGAGCCCCTCGGGGCTGGACCGGTCTCCATGGATGTGTCAGGAACGCCCCCTTCGTGAGAAGCGGGCGGACCTCGATCGGGCGGGGGGAGATTTCTCCTCTCCTCTTGATCTTGGTGAACCGCAGGACCCCTCACGGGGCCCCGCGGATCAGCGGGACGTGGCCGTTGTCAGCGGCCGGGTGTTGCTGAGGTGCAGGACTTGACCGTCGTCAATGGCCAGGTCTTGCGGGTAGGGCGCCGACCGTTGTCCGCGGTCGGGGTACTGCTGGTGGCCCTTGTCAAAGGGGCCGACCCGCTTGTCGAAGGCGGGGTATTGCAGATGGATTGGCTCGATGAGCCGAAGCTCAGGACCGGCGTCAACCGGAACTGAGCAGCCGAACTGAGGTGTCACGCCCAGTCGGTGCGAAGGGCCGCGCTGGCCGAAGCGGATTGTCAGTCCGCAAGGTGGCCGCGCGGCCGGTGGCGGCTACGTCACCCCGACCCCCTTGAATCCGAGGCTGGCGTCGGCGTGCCCTCATCCGCTTCCGCGGCCTCGGGAAAGCGCTCCGCGAGGCCCTTGAGGAGACGCAAGTAGTTCTCGCGGTGCGGGCGCCGAGGGCTGGTCTGACCCAGCTCCCAGCGCGTGACCGCGACCCTCTTCACGCCCACGGCGTCCGCGACATCCTGCTGAGTAAGGCCGGCCGCGAGGCGCAGCTTCGCGCGCACGCGCGGAGACGGCAGAGCCTCGGGCAGGCCGTTCAGCAGAGCGTCCACCCGCTGCGAGCGGTCCGAGTCGGACATAGCCACGCCTTCCATGATCGTCGTAACCATGAAAGATACACGATCTGATCTCCGCGTGGGGGAAGTGGCCACCGCGAACTGAGTTTTGTTCGGCGCCCGGTAGGGTCCGTGCCCGTACCCCACTTCCGCGTCAGCCAGCGCTCCGGGCCGTCGAAGTCTGGCCCGGCCCGGCTGCGGGAAGGTCAGCTGTCGCACAGGCACCGTCCAGCTTCCTTCCAGGTCGGGCACTCCTGCTCCACCCGCTCGTACACCCGCGGGGGGATATCCGGCATCCACACGGACCACTCCTCAATGGAGGCGTACTTGGGGTCCAGGTCGTGCACCGGCTGGCGGACCCCCAGGCGCTCGTCTTCCTCCACCTGCGCGGCCTTCACGAACGGGCTTACCACTGCCACCGGATCGGGGCCGAGGTCGAACCATTCGCCGTGACGGCGCTTATCAGCGAACCGGCGGTGGAGTTCGGCCTCAACGATGGGGCCGCCCTCGAAGACTGCGAGCAGCTGTAGGACTACGGGTGAACCCGTCTGAAGGTCACGGAGACGCCGGTTCGGGTTGTCGGTCCAGCCGATCTTTACGAGGGAAGAGTCGGTGGAGCCGATCAGATACACCTGGTTCGTCATGCCAGGTCCCCCAGGTGCGCGTTGGCGGCCTTCGCGGCCGCTGTCAGCTCGGGCAGTTCCACCACGGTCACCCCGGCCGCCACCAGCTGCTCGTAGCCGACGCAGTCGTCGACGAACAGGCTCGGCTCACGCCAGGCGATGACGACGCGCGGGATGCCGGCCTCGAGGATCCGCCGCGCGCACGGCGTACGGGAGGCGCTGCGCTGGGAGCAGGGCTCCAGCGTGCTATAGATCGTCGCCCCGGCGAGCCGCGGGTCGCCCTGGGGGAGTTGGGCGAGCGCGACTTCCTCCGCGTGCTCGCGGGGTCCGGTCGCGCGGGAGTATCCGGACGCCAGCTCGGTGCCGTCCTCGGCAACGATGACCGCGCCCACCGAGTACGCCCCGGCAGCCGGGGGGCACAGCGCGGCGAGGCCGATCGCGCGCCGCATCCAGCGGAGGTCCTCATCTCGGTCGGGCGCGTACATCAGCCGCGCTCCTTCGGGGCGTAGCGCAGGAGCACGACGTCGCCGATCGCGCGGGCCTCCAGCAGACGCATCCGGGAGGTCGACCCGCCCGGGTAGTCGGCGGCGCCCAGGAATTTCGGGGCGTCGGCCTGGCCCACGAGCAGCGGCGCGACGGCGAGGTGGACCTCGTCGGCCAGGTTCTGCGCCATGAGCTGGGTGTGGATCGTGCCGCCGCCCTCCACCATCAGCTGCTTGACGCCGCGGCGCCCGAGCTCATCGAGGACCAGGCCCCAGTCGAGGTCGGGCCCGACGCTGACGACGTCGGCGAGGCCCCCGAGCGTCGCACGGACCTTTTCCACCGCGCTGTCGACGGTGACGACCAACTTGTCGCCGCCGTGGTGCCAGAACTTCAGGTCGGCGGTGAGGTCGCCGGTGCGGGTGACCGTGACCTTGAGCGGGTAGGCCGACTTGCCGTCGGCGACGCGCTGAGCACGGCGTTCGTCGCTGTTGACCAACAGGCGCGGGTTGTCCCGGCGCATGGTGTTCGCGCCGATCAGGATGGCGTCGGACTCCGCGCGGACCTGGTCGACGCGTTCGAAGTCCTCAGCGTTGGAGAGCAGCAGCCGCTCGGGGCTGGTGTCGTCCAGGTAGCCGTCGACCGACATGGCGGCGGACAGCAGAACGTACGGGCGGGCAGTCATCTGCTCAGGCATCCGTTTCAGTCTCGTGAAAGAGGGTGGAGTCGAAGGTGGCGCGGAACTCGGCTACAGCCGGCTCGCGCTGCCAGGGAATCAGGGCCTTGTCGAGCCGGACGAGCTCGTTCGTGATCCGGCCGGAGCCCGTGTCCTCCGCCACCGTCAGCGCGTGCATCCCGAGCGCGGCGGCCTGCTCTGGGGCGCGGGCGCCGGCCAACGCCACGGCCTGCCGCGCCATGTAGACGCCCCGGTCGCGGTGGTAGCCGTCCGGCACCAGCCGGATGGCGGCGCCGAACGCGTCGGCGGCCTGGTCGTGTTTGCCCAGGGCCTCGAGGCCCTGGGCGCGGTGGACCTCCACGTACGAGGCGTTCAGCCACACGCCCCACGGGGTGGGGTCGGCGGCGGCGCCATCGAGGGCGTTACGGACGTCGTCGATGGCCCGCTCGCTCTCGTCGGCGTCACCGCGCAGCGCGTGTCCGTACGCCTCGTAGGTGCGCGCGACGGCGGCGAGGCGGCTGCGCGGACGGGCCATGCGCTGGGCGGCTTCGGCGAGGTCGACCACGTCGACCAGGTCGGCCGTGTCGCCGGCCAGCTGTGCCTTGCGGGCCATGACGTACGTGGTCAGGTCGTTGTCGCCGACGGTGTGAGACCACTGCATGGCCCGGTCCAGCCAGTACGACGCCGCCTGCGGGTTCCCCAGGTCCTGATAGAGCCAGGACAGAAACTCGCCGTACTGCGTCTGGAGCTCCATCAAGTCGCGCCGGTCGGCGCCCTTCGCGTCCCGGCGCAGCTCCTGGATGACCTGGATATGGTCGCGCACCGCGGCGACGGCGTGCCGGGGCCCGAGCAGGTTGTCGTTGTCGATCAGTAGGCGGCGGGTGCGACGCAGGTGCTCCACCGGCGTCGAGCCGTACGCGTACGCGGCCCGGGCCTTGCGGACCAGACCGGGAACGGCACCCGAGTCCGCGAAGGCCGGCGAACCGACGCCGACCGCAGCCGCAGCCCCGAGCCCCATCCCCGTGCGCAGCAACGCACGCCGATTCAGAGCCACCCAAACCACCGACCCATCAGCTAGACGACACGGGACAGAGATCCCTTCACCGTCCGACGCTGCCTGGTCAGCCAGGGCAAAAGCCAGATCCGCCGATGATCTGGCCACATGGGCCGGGGGATTGGCCACATGGCCACGCTCGTCACCGATCCGCTCCCACAGGCGGAGCAACATGCCGCTGGCGCCCAGCTTGTCGTCCAGGACCACAGCCTGCGACCGGTCGGGAGTTCGCTCCGCGCGCTCGAATCGTCCCAGGTGGCTGTGGTCGATACGAGTCATCTTGCCGAGCTCGCGAAGGCTCAGCCCCCGAGAGGTCCGCAGCTCCCGCAGCTGGTATCCCCAGTTGTGCAAGGGCGACACCCAGGGCGTCAGCTGCCTCGGCTTCTGCGCCATCCCGCCCCCAACCTCGTGGCCTGTGTGGCCAAGTGATCCGGCCACATGTCAGATCTGGAACTCCCGAGTCTGGCGGACCTAGAACCGAAGCGCACGGTCCGTCGACTCGGGAGGCTCAGTGTTCTGCGTTTCCATCCGCATTCGGCTGCTTCGCGCGGCGGAGCAGGTCGAGGACGCTGTCCGGATTGCCGTCGTACACGATGTGCGGTTCATCGTCGCTCGGCGGGCAGAAACGCCCTGCGTGCCTGAGCAGGTCCTCCTCGCTGAACTCGATGCTGTTCGCGTCGACCAGCGACCGCTCGTTGCGCTTACGGATCCGGTCCCAGCGCACCTCGTGCGGCACAGGCAGGTAGACGAGAACGGGTTCGCCGCCGGCCTCCGTCACGGTCGCTGCCCACTGGGCCCTCTCTTCCGGAGTCCAGAAGCCGTGGTCGACCACAACCTCGTGTCCAGCCGCCAGGAGTTCCTGGAGCTCAAGGGCGATGTCCTTGAGTACGGGCGCCTCCCGGACTCGGAACTGCCCACGGGGGAAGTCCCTGCCGTAGTGGCCGTAGCGGCGGAACATCTCCTCGTCCGGGCAGAGGCGCCGGAACCCCGCCTCTTCCAGGGCGCGGGCGAGGGTCGTCTTGCCAGCACCCTGCAGACCGGTCATGAGGATCGCGCGAGGCGCGGGGCCCGGTCGGCCGGACAAAGCGGCGGCGATGCGCGTGATATTAGATCGTCCTTCCAGCGTCGTGAGGGTGTCAGTGCGCTCCGCTCGAAGGAGCTGGTCGAGGCGGTCTTCGAGGCAAGAGACGAGCGTGTCGTCCAGCACGACGGTCTCGTGCCTGTTCACCGCCGCACCTCCGACGTCGTGCGACGGGTGCGGCCCGGGGCCCCCAAGTCCACGCCGTACTCCAGCAGCTCGCCGTCGGCGTCCAGGAAGCGCGCGGTCAGCACAAGGATCGCTGCGACAGTGTCGGGCTCCAGCTCCAGGAGCTCGAGGTCGCGGGCGGTGGCGATGCGCGCCGTCTCCTCATCAACACGCTGTACGACGTGGCGCCCAGTGGCTTCGGCGATGAGGTCCAGCGACAGCCCGCCCCTGAGGCGCTCGCTGCGCGCGAGCTCGGGCAGCACCTGGGCGAACTCCGCCGGGATCCAGGACGTTGAGTGGGAGACGATCCCGTGAGCATCTCGGTAGACACGGCTTCGACGAATCACGTCCTCGCCAGGCTCGATGCCGAGCGCATCCGCGACGTCCTCGGGGGCCGGCACCATGCCCGCGGTGTGGCCGGAGGACTTCTCTCCCACGCCCCACGACGACTTCGTGGTGGCGCTCCGATCGTGGCGCTCCGATCCGGATGCGAGCGACACGGGACGCGCCATGACCTCGGTGCCGACGCCCGGGATGCCGTTGACCAGCTTCTCGTCTCGCAGCAGTTTCATGGCGCGGTCGGCCGTTGCGGTGCTGACCTGCCACTGATCAGCCAGGGCACGGATGCTGGGCAGCAGGTCGCCCGGCGTCAGCTCCCCGGAGCTGATGAGGTCCCGGTAGTGACCTGCGATGCGCGCGTACGGCGGCCGATTGTCGGCCCGCGGTTGCCCTGGCATGTCGCCTCGCCTCCTTCTTTCCGTCTAGGTGCCTCACTATACCGCTTGACACCTGAGGGTACCTGAGGCAACCTGATGTACGTAAGACGGTGATCCCCCGGGAACACCCCGTAGTCGAACCACTGCAGTAGTCGTCCGCCCTTCGGGGTCGGCCGGAGTAGTCCTCCCCAGCTCGCTGGGAATCCGAGGGCGCGAGAGCACCATCGAACTCCTCCGGAGCCTGACGGCCGCGACCACTGCGTGCACGTCGCAGCGCTGTGCGCTGTCTGTCCTGCGGGACGCCGGCCTTGTGCCGTGCGGCCTGGAGGGCGGAGAGAGCATCGCGACGCTCCCCCTGCCGCTCCGTCACGAGGAGTTCAGATGTCTGCTTCCACCGTTGAGAGCACCGCCCGGCCCCGCAAGAGCCGGACCCGCTCTCGCACCGTCAACGCCCGCCCGGCGCTCGTCCTCTCCACCCTCAAGCCCAACCAGTACGACCTGCGCCCCGCCTGCGCGTCGCTGGTCTGCCCCGACTGCGAGACGTGGGTGCCGATCACCGGCCTCCAGACCAAGAAGCCCAAGCTCGTGCCGCACGACACCGGCCGCCCATGGAAGGACGCGGCCGTCCGCTGCCGCCTGGGCAGCAACCGCCTGGTCACGGTCGACGTGCTGGTGAAGAAGTGGGCGGAGCGCTTGGAGGACGGTCACGCGGAGACCGGCCACCGCCGCCGGACCACCGTGCGGCGCAAGCCCAAGGTCGCGGTCGCCCCGGCCGTCAGCCAGATCGCCGCGCAGAAGCAGGCGCCGGTGGGCGACGAGCGCGGCAACGGCCGGCCCCTGTGGCGGCTGCGGAAGGAACAGTGGGCGGCGACCGCGCCTGCGGTTCGCGACGCCGACGCCCGCCGGGCGCAGCTGCCCGCCGGTGCCGCGCCGCTGGGAGCGCCGCCGGTGCCGCTCAAGACGCTGCACCCCGAGCGCCGCGCGAGCTGATCCGCTTCGGACGAACGCCCACGGTCCCGGCCACCCCGACGAAACCGGGGTGGGCGGGGCCGTGGCTGCTCGTACGACCAGCCGAGTTGACCTCCAGCATGAAGGGACAGCCGCATGAAGCTGCCGTTTGTACGACGCACGACCGCCGACGCGTTACGCGACGAGCTCGCCCGCGCCGAGCAGGAGGTCACCGCCCAGGCCGTGAGCGCCGAGGCGAAGGACGCCGAGGTGAAGCGCCTGACCGGCGAACTGAACGAGGCTCGCGTCGCTCGGAAGTCGGCACTGGCCGCGTACGAGGTCGCCAACTCCCGGGCGAACCGTGCGGAGGAGAAGGCTGCCGGGCTGGAAGACCGCCTTCGGGCGGCCCAGGAGCAGCCGGGTGAGGGTGGGAGCAGCCCGGCCGAGCCCCGGACGGAGGACAGGGACTACGCCTTCCACTTCCTCAACCTCGTGCTTCCGCAGTTCGCCGACGTCGTCGCGCAGAACGGCGGGGTCCTCCCGGAGGACCACTACGAGGCCCTGTCGAACTACGTGAACGGTGCTTCGCGGTACGGCCTCAGCGACGCGGAGGTCGAGGAGCTCCGAGCGCGGCACGGCCTTCCCGAACCGATCTTCCAGAGGGCGAAGGACTTCGCGTCCCGCGCCCTTCCGGCCGGCGCCGCCTGATCCACCTTCCGGACGAACGCCCACGGCCCCGGCCACCCCGACGAAGCCGGGGTGGCCGGGGCCGTGGCTGCTCGTACAGCGGCCAACTCCCCAATTGGGGAGTGAACGGCGACAGCCCCAGGGATTAGGGCCCCGGGGCTGTCCAGGACCTGACTCGGAGGACCTGATGCTCAGCATGATGACACGTCCCCTTCCCGCCGCTCCGTCGGCCGGCCTCTACAGCGACATGGAGGAAGAGGACAACCAGCGCGGCCCGGAGCGGGACGAGACCGACACCTTCTACCAGCTGGTCCGTCCCCTGATGGCCGACGACCCCGGGGAGCTGAGCCGGAAGCTCGCCGAGGTCAACAAGCGCTCCTCGCAGGGCAGCGGCCGATGACCGCCCGCCCGACCGACGACCTGTACGTCCGCTACATGAAGTCGTTCGAGGACTCGACGACGCACCTCGGTGGCTGCGCGGCCTGCCAGGCCGAGGAGCCGTGCGAGATCGGAGCGCCGATCCACGAGCGGTTCGCCCGCCTCCAGGACGCCTACCTCGCACGACAGAAGCAGCAGCGCCGCTGACCTCCGGCATTGCCCGTCGTCCCCGTGCCGTTCCCGGCCGGGGCCGGCGGAGAGCGCCGGGAGCTCCCGCCCGCTCCGGCCGTCCGGCCGCCACGACATGCAACAGCCCCGGGGTGGCCGCCCCGGGGCTGACTTCTGCACTGGACCTTCTGGGAGGCCCTGATGAATCGCAGCTACATCGTAAACGCCGGCTACGCCCCCGCCGCCGACCTGCCGGTCAATACGAACTGGCGGGAGGCCAGCGCGTGCAGCGAGGAGGACCCCGAGCTGTTCTTCCCGATCGGCAACACCGGCCCGGCGCTGCTCCAGATCGAGGAGGCCAAGGCCGTCTGCCGTCGCTGCCCCGTGATGGAGACCTGCCTCCGGTGGGCGATGGAGCACGGCGAGGACGGCGGCGTCTGGGGTGGCCTGAGCGAGGACGAGCGCCGCGCCATGAAGCGCCGCGCCGCCCGCCAGCGGGCCCGCAACGCCTCCTGACCTGGTCTGCCGGTTGCCTGATCCGCCCGCACCGACCGCCGACCACGGCGGCCGGGACGGGCGGTGAAGGGGAGCCGGACAGCCCGGACTCGCTTCCTGGAAGGCAGGACAAGACATGCGTGGAAACCGCGTCACCCTCACCGCGGACATCGAGGCCCTGGGCACCCGGCACCGCGCCGGGGAGCAGGGGACCGTCGAGGAGATGCACACCGGAGGCCACCTGACGGTCCGCATGGACGACGGCCGCCACAACTTCCCCACCCGCGACGAGGTCACCACCGACCCGCAGTGACGGACTGCCGGTTGCCTGATCCGCCCGCACCGGCCGCCGACCACGGCGGCCGGGACGGGCGGTGAAGGGGAGCCGGACAGCCCGGACCGAACAGTCGAGGGAGGCCCTCATGGCCACGACGATGACCCCGCTCCAGCCCGGCACGGAAGCCGCCGCCCAGGCCGCCGCGTTCGCGATCTTCGGCAGCGACATCCCGCCGATCGACCCCGAGGACTACGACGGCAGCTGGCGCACCACCCTCCACGTCATCGCGGAGGAGTGGGTGGGCGAGGGCCGCTTCGTGCGGCACGCCGCCCGTACCGCGACCGCGCTCAACGAGCTGTTCGCCATGCAGAGGTTGTACGGCGTCGGCTCGCCCGAGGCGCTCGCCGAGGGCACCCGGCTCCAGCCGCTGATCGACCGGTGCCGCCACTTCGGCATCACCACCGCCGACCTTCGGCGGCACGGCGCGCAGTTCCCCGAGCACTGACGCTGACTTCGCGTCCGCCCGGCGGGAGCCGCACCGAGTTTCGAGCCCGCCCCGCGCTGCTTCGCGAGCACGGCCGCCCGCCCCCCGGGCCGCCGGCCTTTTCGTGAGTGCGGGACGGGTAGAGCCGGTGTCCAGTTCGCAAGCAACCATCCGCACCCCGGGCCGTTTCGGGAACGCCTCACCGCGTTTCGGGAGCAGCCCCCGCCGTTTCGCGCACACCCTGAACGACCCCCTCCGGAGGCCCCCATGACGATCACCGACTGGCCGCGAACCGCGGCCGAACCCGACCCCGAGACGGCTTCACCGGCCGCCGTTTCGGGAACGTCCACGCCGGTTTCGCGGACGGCCGACGTCGTTTCGGAGACGGCGGAGTTCGTTTCGGAGACGGAAAGCGGAACCGGAACGAAGCCCTCCCTGGCGAGGCTGACCGGCAGCCAGAAGTGGACGGCCGGCGCGATCGTCGCGTTCGCGCTCGCCCTCGCGGGCATCGGCCTGTACCTCAGCTTCGAGCACGTCGCGGTCTTCGCCCACGAGGAGCTCCGCTTCGCCAGCCTCGGCAAGGGCCAGCTGTTCGCGGTCGGCGTCGACGTCGGCATCATGGTGATGATCGCGGTCGACCTGCTGATGGCCTGGCTCAAGCGCCCCATCAGCTGGATCCGTTACCCCGTGTGGCTGCTGACGGCCGCCACCGTCGTCCTCAACGCCGCGTCCGGCGCCCCCAAGAACCGGGCGTGGGAGCTGCTGGACTACGTCGCGGCCGGCGCCCACGGCGTCGTCCCGGTCCTCTTCATCATGGTGGTGGAGCTGGGCCGCACCGCGATCGACCGCGTCGTCCGGCCTGACCAGGCCGAACGCGACTCGATCCCGTGGCTGCGGTGGGTCCTCGCCCCCGTGGCGACGGCCCGCATCTTCCGCCGGATGCGGCTGTGGGGCGTCACCTCCTACCCGGAGATGATCCGCCGGGACCAGGAGCTCATCGCCTACGAGCAGTGGCTCAAGCGCAAGTACGACGGCGACATCTCCCAGGCCACCGAGGACGAGCTCCTGCCCATGCGGATGGCCCCGTACGGATACACCGTCGCCCAGGCCCTGGCCATGCCCGACGAGCAGGAACAGGCAGCCGCCGAGCGCGAGGAAGAGGCGGAGCGCCGCCGCCTGGACGCGGAGACCCGAAGCGAGGTCGCCAAGGCGGAGTCCGAAGCCGAGAAGCTGCGCGCCAAGGGCAAGGTGGAGCTGGTCCAGGCGGAGGTCGACGGCCAGACCGGCCAGGCCCGCGCCCACGCCCGTGCCCAGGTCAGCGCCGCAGAGCGGGCCGCTGAGCTGGAGCAGAAGGCCCTCGACAACGCGGTGGTCGCCGAAGCTCGTGCCCGTGAGGCGGAGGCGGAGCGCCTGGAGGCCGAGGAGCGCAAGGCGGCGGCGGCCGCGGACCTGGCGAAGGCCGAGCTCGAGCGCAAGGCGGCCGAGCAGCGCCGGGCGGCGGCCGAGGCGGACAAGGTCGCGGCTGCAGAGGCCGGCGCGATCGAGACCGAGCGGATCGCCCAGGCGCGCAAGGCGGCGGCCGCCGCCGACCTGGACGCGGCCGAGCTGGAGCGCCAGGCAGCGCAGAAGCGGAAGGAGGCTGCGGAGGCCGACCGGGTCGCCGCGGCGGAGGCTCAGGCCATCGAGACCCAGGCCATCGCCGAGGCCCGCCAGGCCGCTGCCGAAGCGGACCGGGTCGCTGCCGAAACGGAGAAGGCCGCCGCCGAAACGCGGCGCGCTGCTGCCGAAGCCGACCGCAAGAAGGCGGAGGAGGATCGTCGCCGGGAGGCCGCTCTCGCCGACGCCGCGCGCTCTCAGAAGGAGGCTGCCGAAGCCGAGAAGGCTGCTGCCGAAACGCGGCGGGCCGCCGCCGAAATCGAGCAGCGCGCGGTCGAAGCCGAGGACGCGGCGAAGCTCAAGCCGCGCGAGCGGGCGGTCCGCAAGGTCGCCCGGATGATCCTGGCGGCCGGCGGCGACGCCGACCAGCTGCCGCTCTCGCACATCCAGCACGAGCTGGCGGTCACCTCGCCCGGCACGGCCTCGGAGTACCGCCAGGAGGCGGTCGAGCTGCTCGCCGGCGGCTACCGCCCCTGATCCACCGTCCGGCACACACCAGTGAGGGCCAGCCCGAAGGAAGCGGGCTGGCCCTCGCTGCGACTGCCGGAAGCAGTCACAGCCCCATCAGTACACCAGGAGGGAATCCCTGCCGTGAACAGCAACAACGACCCGAACTACTCCCCCCTGCGCGACGTCGCGCAGAGCCCGGAGGCCACCGCCCGGTACCTGGCCGACGTCCAGCGGGTCCTGCTGGACATCGGCAAGAACCTGGAGACCCTCTCGATCGAGACCCAGGTGCACCTGCGCGACACCCACGTGGAGGGCGACCGCTGGTACCACGCCAGGCTGCGCGCGATGCCCGTCGAAAGGGCCCTCGGAAACGTCCTCAAGAACCTGAAGAACCTCACCGAGGGCCTGGAAAAGAGCGCCTACAAGCGCCGGGCCCACGACGAGGCCGTGGTGAACACGGCCAAGGAAAGGAAGGAAAAGGAGCTGGAAAAGTGGCGGAAGAAGAACCCGCAGCCGCTCCAGGCCGCGCCTAATCCGCCGCAGGAGGGTGCGCAGCCGCAGAATTCCGGCTATGGTGGTCCCACGTCGATTTTCGACCTGGGTAACAGGGAGTCGGCGTGACGCGCCCCCTCACCAGCGTCGAACGCTCGATTCAAGGGCGGAACACCTGGTTGCAGGAAGAAGAGCGCAAGGCGATCGAAAGTCGCGGCGAGATGGGCCGGATGGAATTCTGGCTCCGCGTTACTCGGTCTCGAATTGCCAAGGACGTCAAAGCCGGACGTAATGACGTCATCCCCGGATTCACCAGCGTGTGCCGCCTGTTCAAGCTCGCGATCGACAAGCGGGCCGAGGGCGACGCGAGGCTGTGGAACCACCTCATGCAGTACGCGAAGCAGGTGCTGGAGCAGCCCGACCCGCGTAACTGAACGTCACCAACGAAGGCCCCGCCGGGCTCCGGCGGGGCCTCGCGCGCGTAAAGCGTGCACACGTGCACGTGCACGCGCGTGCACACGAGACCCCACTGTCTGTCAAGTCCCCTGGAGGGAGGTGCACCGTGTCCGACGAGTCCGACGAGTCCGGCAGCGGGACCCTGGTCCGCGGCCCCTGGAGCGGTGATTCCTCGTACGCGCCGCCGCCGATCCCGGATTTCTCCGACACCATCCCGTCGCCGCGTGACATTCCGGAGGCTCCGCCGGAGTCCCCGGAAGAGACGACGATGGAATTGCCGCCGATTCCGGCTGCCCCGGACCCGGCGTTGGCCATGCGGTCGGAAGGAATTTCGGCACCGGAAGCCGAGGAGGAATACGGCGAATACGAGGAAGGTGAATACGCTCAGCCTCGTTCCCTCGCCGACCGTCTCGGTGACTGGTTGGAATTCCGGCTGGAAAAGGCGCGGTCGCTTCATGAAGGCGAGGCGCCTTTCCGTGAGGCTGAAATCGCGCGGAAGGCCGCGCTGATCGAGGGCCGCACCGCGCAGGAAGTCGCGATGATGGAGCAGAACGGAAAGCTCCACGCCGCGATGATGAAAGCGAAGGGCGACAAGGCGGCGGCGCGCGGAAAGGCCGACGCCGACCGTACGAAGGCGTCCGGTTCCGGCATGGGCGCGGACAAGGGCCGCTCGAAGGCCGGCGGCGGTGGCGGCGGGTCCTCGCGCGGCGGTGGCGGCACCGGGCCCTCCCGCACCAACTCCTCGGGCCCCGGGCCGAACAAGCCCGGGTCCTCGCGCGGCCCCAACTCCGGCGCGTCCGGGAGCCGTTCGGGGGCCGGATCGACCGGGACCGGCGGAGGCGGCAAGGACCGCAAGAAGGGCCCTGAGCGGTCCTCTGGCGGCCACACGGCCGGTTCCGGGCGCAACGGGTCGTCCGGGGGCTCGAAAGGCTCTCACGCGGGCTCTGGCGGCTCCGGCCGCAGCGGCAGCTCGAAGGGCGACGGCGGCGGCCGGGCAGATCGCGGTCCGGCGTCCAGCGCCCGCGCCGAGCGGGCCCGCGGCCGCCAGGACCGCGCCGGGGTCCGGCAGTCCGGGCGGCAGGAGCGGCGCAGCGCCGGGCACACCGCCGGCCTCGCCGACCGGACCAAGGACCGCGACCAGGCCCGCGCCAACCGGCAGAAGGCGTGGGAGGACCGCCGCGCGAAGCGGGCGGAGCGCGACGCGGCACGGAAGGCGAAGCGGGAAGCCGCGGCGTCGTCCGAGCCGGGCCGCACCACCTTGGGCCAGGCCGTCGCGGAGGAGGCCCAGCGCCGCTGGGACAAGCGCCGCGCCGACGCGAAGGACGGCAAGGCGAGCACCGAGAAGGTCAGCCTGACCAAGGACAAGGACAAGGACAAGGGCGCCGACGGCGCGGGCGAGAAGACCGCCAAGGACAGCCCTGACGGAGCCTCCAGCGCCACGAAGGACAGCAAGGCGACCGATGAGCCGGGCAAGGACTCCAAGGCCGGTGACGGGGCGTCTGACGGCTCGAAGAAGCGGCGCCGGTTCCGGCGGCGGCGTACCGGAGCGGGAACGACCGGCGGCCGTGGACGTGCCCGACGCACCGGCCGGACGGGACGTACCGGGAGCGGTCGTGCTGGCCGGTCCCGGCGGCGCGGCCGCCCGGCTGACAGCCCGTTCGGCGAGGAGGACTCCACGCCGACGGTGGAGTGGCCCGACCGGCCTGCTCGCCCGCCGCGCACCGGCACCAAGAGCGGCGAGGACGACATCGTCGACGCGGACATCGTCCCGGACGCGCCTGCGGCCGTGACCACCGGCGTGAAGGGCCTTCCGTCCGCGCCGGAACCGCACACCGCCCGGCCCGGCACCAGCCGGCCGACCAGCACGGAAGGGAGCAGCGTGAGCAGCTCGGAAGTCAGCAGGCCGTCCGGCGCGGGCAGCTTGGCCGCCCAGCACCGCACGGACATCACGTTCGACGACTACCTGATGGGGATGGCGAACATCGCCATCAAGGCCGCCTCCGACCAGGAGCGCGCCGAAGCCCTGATGGAGGCCCTGGCCAAGGTCGCGGACGCGCTGCGGGAGATGGCCGCCGACCTGGTCGGCGACCACAACGTCTCCACCGCCGTCACCGACCTGATCGCGGACCTGGCCGACTCCGCGGCCCGCATGAAGGCGCAGGCCGAGCGGTGCGCCGAGCAGTGCGACATCGCCAAGGAGGCCGCGAAGCTCGCCGCCAGGGAAGTCGCCCGCGTGTACGGCGAGGACATGGCCGCCAAGGAGGACGCCGGTCTCGTGCACGCGTCGGCCGCGGTCCACCACGACTAGAACCCGGAGGAATTCCGCTGATGAGCGACCTCACGCCCCGCAGCACCAGCACGGCTCCCGCCCCGGCCGACGGCGAC
Organism: Streptomyces sp. NPDC093111; assembly: GCF_040683955.1. Classification (NCBI taxonomy): domain Bacteria; kingdom Bacillati; phylum Actinomycetota; class Actinomycetes; order Kitasatosporales; family Streptomycetaceae; genus Streptomyces; species Streptomyces sp. NPDC093111. The sequence goes on from NZ_JBFBNW010000036.1 coordinate 27,881, forward strand.
AACCGGTACAAGGCCGTCCAGGCCAAGCTGTCCAAGCTCGGCAAGGCCATGGACGACGCCAGCCTCGAGCTGGAGGCTCTGCAGCGCAGCATGCAGAAGAACGCCAACGAGTCAGGCGACATGGCCCAGGACATCGCCAACGCCCAGCTCGACCCGAAGTTCGTGGCGCTCACGAACGCCGTCGAGACCGCCCTGTCCGGCGCCGCCCGCGAGGTCCGCATCCTGTGCGACACCGCCCAGGAGACCGCCGACCTCACCCACGAGACCCGGCACACCCACGCCAAGCTCTACGGCGCGCTGGACGACATCCGCTCCAACCGGCGCGAGAGGACCCCCAAGCCCGGGTTCTTCAACCGCTGACCCCCTCCCCCACCCTCCCCGCCACGGGCGGCCCCGCGACCTGCGGGGCCGCCCGCGCTCGTTCCCGAAGGAGAAGCCGGTGACCACGCCGCGCAGTGTCGCGCTCGAACGCCTCGCCTACACCCTCGCCGCGCCCGTGCTGGCCGTGGCCCCGAACATCTACCCCGACAGCCCCATCCACCAGGTCGTGCAGCTGGCCGGCGCCGCCGGGATCGGCGGCTGGGTCCTCGCCGCCAAGAGCGACGAGCCCGGCGCCGGACGCAAAATCCTGCGCTGGACCCCGCTCGTGGCCGCCGCCGCGATCGACGTCGTCGCCAAGACGACCACCGGCTGGGGCCCGTACTGGCTGGACGGGCTGCTCGCCGCCGGATGGGCGGCGGCCGGCCTGCTGGTGCTGCCGTACTCCCGGCACGCCCGCCGTCGCCACCGCCCCGCCCTCGCCGCCCCCGCCCCGCGGCCGGCGCCCGCCGAAGTCCCCGAGCCGGTAGCCCCGGCGGTGCCGGACGACGGCGCGGACCTGCTCACCCGAGAGGCGCGGATGCTGTGGGAGCGCGCCGGGATGCCCGCCCGCACCCACGTCGTCAAGGCCACCCGGCACCCCGGCATGCGGCACGACCTAACCCTGCTGCTGCGGGCCTCGGAGACCGGGCGGCCGATCACCGGCCTGTCCCCGGAGGCCGTCGGCGCGGCCTTCGGGGTGCCCGCGGCCGACGTCACCCTCGCGGACGTTCCGCTCCAGCCCGGCCGCCAGGGCGGGCCCGGCTGGATGGAGGCCCAGATCACCCCCGAGGCCAACGTCCGGCGGCGCACCAAGCCGACCGACGCCGAGCGCTGGGTGGACCGGGTGGCCGGCCCCAAGGGCGGCGCCCCCGGCTCCGTCCTGGTCCACCGGACGCGGGACACCGAGCGCGGCGTGACGTTCTACCGGGCGAAGATGGCCGACTCCACCGAGACGCCGCGCATCGACCTGGCCAAGGTCTGCCGCGGCCTGGGCCTGCCCGAGGACGACTCCTGCGTGTTCGTCCTCATCGACGGCTCGGAGTTCCTGATCAGCGCGTTCGACGAGCCGCCGTTGTCGCAGATCTTCGCCGCGACCCGTGAGCTGCTGACCCCGGACGCCAAGGGCATGTTCGTCTGCGGGTTCACCATCACCGGCCAGCCGGTGAAGAACATGGTGTTCCAGCACGACAAGAACGCCGCCGCCCACGGCCTGGTCCTCGGTGTCAGCCGGTCGGGCAAGACGCAGTTCTTCGCGATCAACATGGCGGCGGAGTCCCTGGCCGGTCAGGTGGTGTGGCTGTCCACCGTCCGTAAGGACGAGAAGACGACCACGCTCGGGCAGTACATCGACCGGCAGGGTTCGAACGCGCTGTGGATGGCGAGGCAGCTGCGCGCGGCGAAGGCGCTGTGCGAGATCCGCGCGGAGATGCCCTGGCCGCACGACGGCAAGCCGCACGACTACAAGCCGGGCGACCCGCGCTGCCCCTACCGGCAGCTGAACGTCTACGCCGACGAGTTCATGACCGCCGCCCAGGACGGCGACTTCGGCGAGTTCATCCAGACCGACGGCGACGACCTCACCGTCACCGGCCTGAAGTACGGCATCGGCTTCAAGCCCGCCGGCCAGTCGCCGTTCGCGCACAACGGGTTCAGCACGGAGATGAAGGACAACCTCCGGCAGAACTCCCGCCCGGTCATCTTCAACATGGGCAGCCCCGGCGCCACCCGCAAGGCCGCCGAAGGCACGATGGAGAACCCGCACGACGTGCCGACCATCCCGGCCCGCTACTCCCGCAGCGAAGGCTCCGCGATCGAGCGGGCCATGCGCGGCGAAGCCGACCCGGAGAACGGCGTCAGCACGGGCGGCGTCGCCGTCATCGTCCTCGACAACGGCCGCGCCGTCCTGATGCGGTCGCTGTACGCGGACTTCGACACCGACCTCGCGGAGATCTTCCCCGACGAGGTCGTCCGGCTCACCGACTACGAGATCGAGGAGCTGACCAAGCGGGGCCTGTGGTTCGACTGGAACGAGCCCGTCAGGCCGGGCGAGTTCTGGCCCGAGCCCGAGGAAGGCGACGACGGCGAGGGCAAGTCCAGCCGACGCGGCGGTGGTGGCGGGGGCGGCAAGGGCGGCGGCAAGCGCGGCAGCAGCCGACGCACCGAGCCGCAGGTCACCTCGCCCCGCCAGGCGCTGGAGGCCATCAAGAGCCTCACCGACGTCTGACCAGTCGTCGGAGGCGCGCCCCGCATCTTTACGCCGTAAAGAATCACGCACCCATCCCGGGGCCGGCCTGCCGAGCGCGGCCGGCCCCATCCCGACCCCGAAGGAGCACCCTTTCCGTGGCCCTGTCGATCTCCGCCGCCGTCCTGCTGGGCATCATCGTGGTCGTCCTCGTCAAGGGCGGCTACGTCCGTGTCGGCTCCGCCGCCACCTGCGCCCTGTTCGGCTTCACCCTCGCCGCGACCGGCCTGGCCCCCACCATCAACAACGGTCTCGCCTCGCTCGCCGGACTGATCGCCAGCCTCTGACCGAACCCGTCCGGCCAGCTTCATCAACTCCGCAGTAAAACGCCGATAGCTGGCGCATGCTCTTGTCGGGCCCCACCACGATCACGGGGGAAGGGACAAGGGCATGGCACACCTGCATTTCACCTGCTGGGACTGCGGCGAGGACTGCGTCGTGCACGGCGACGGCTGTAACTGCTGCGACCTGGTCGACGTCCCCGACGAATGGGACTGCTGGAACTGCGGCGCGCTGAACTACACCCCCGACGACTAGCGCGCCCCCTCCCCTCCCCCGCTGCACGACGCCCAAGGGCGCCGCCGGAGAACGATCCCGGCGGCGCCCTTCGCGTTCCCGCCTGGAGCCCGCCATGCCCGACACGACCCCCTCTCCCGCGATACACCCGCCCGCCCCGACCACCCACCAGGCCGCCCCCGTGCCGCCGACGGCCCTGACCCTCGAGGAACGCCTCACCCTCGTGAACATCGAGATGACCGCGCGCCTGGACGAAGCGGCCGTCGCCCACGCGGTCAACACCGCGCACATCCCCATCGAGCCCGTGGACCTGGCCGACGTCGTCACCGTCCCGCTGACCCCGACGCTCCAGCCCCCGGCCCCCTACCCGACGCCGGTCGCGGCCCTCCTGCAGCGCGCCCACCACCGCCTGCTCACCGGCGGCTGGTGCTCCGGCGCCCTGGTCGACGAGGACGGCGCCCGCTGCATGCTCGGAGCCATCCGAGCCGAGGCCGGAGGCGACAGCGGCCTGGAGGCCGACGCCGCCTCCGTGCTCCTGGACGCGATCCGCCGCAAGTTCGGCGAGCACGTCGACTCCGTGCCGTCCTTCAACGACGCCCACGGCACAAGCCGCGTCCCGATGCGAATGCTCGACCAGGCCGCCGGCCTCGCCGACGCCCGCGGCCTCTGATCCCTGTCCCGGACCACCTGCCTCGCACCCGAACCTCTCCGGTCGGGTGCGGGCCAGGCCGTCCGGCCTGCGCACCACCACCCATCACCCGAACCGAAGCGAGGGAGTCGCCCCGCCATGCAGCACGACGACAAGCCCACCAACGGCCAGCACATCAACGGTCAGCACAACCCGAACTTCCACGACCTGTTCAACCAGCTGCCGACCGTGCCGCCGGCCCCCGAACTCGACAGCCAGCACGGCACGGGGCGCTTCGGGTGGCTGCGCGCCGCGTGGAAGACGTCCTGGAAGGAGGGCGGCTTCCTCTACGAGCGGTGGGAGGAGGTCGGCCAGGCCCGGCACGTCAGCTGGCACGAGGCCGCCAACTGGATCAAGGCCGCCCTCCTGTTCGGCGGGCTCAGCCTCATCGTGCTGATGCTGGACGCCGCCGGCGACATCACCTCCGCCACGCTCAAGGCCCTGTCCGACGTTCCGGCCTCCGGCGCCGGGGGCGGCAGCGGCCTGTGGGGCACGGTCGACCACCCGATCAGGGTGTTCCTCGCCGACCAGGCCGCGCACCTGCCGGTCGCCCCGGCCGCCCTGTACGCGTTCTGGCAGCTGACCGGGCTGCTCGGCCTGGTCGGCGGGTTCTTCGGCAACGCCGGAGCCCGCATCGCCTGGCTGCTGTTCGGGATCGGCTCCCTCGCCATGATCTGGTCCGCGACCCCGGCGGGAGGCCGCGCCGCCGCCACCGGGCTCGCCGCCCTGATGTGGGCGCTCGCCAGCATCTTCGCCCTGCGCGGCCTGAGCCTGCGGCCGATCGTCCACAACCACCCGCCGCAGTACCAGTTCAACCCGGCGGTCCACCTCCACGCCACGATCCCCGCCCCCGCCCCGGCTGGTGACGACTACGGCGACGAACCGGACAACGTCCACCCGCTCCAGCGCTGAACCCCGCCCGCCGCACCGAACTGACGAAGGGACATCCCATGCAGTTGAAGGACACCGAGTTCCGCATCGGCACCTTCCACGGACGCCACGACGGCGCCCCGGTGAAGATCACCGCCGTGCGCGACGACACCCGCCCCGAGCCGTACTTCTGGCTGTGCAGCTGCGGCGCCGGACGCTCGTTCCCCACCGAGGAGGGCGTGTTCCCCAGCGCCTGGCGGCACACCCACCCCACGCGCCTCGACCGGCTGCGGCAGTGGACCGCCCGCCGACTGCGCACCCGCCGCGCCCGCTGACCTGACGCTCTGCCTGGCCCTCGCCCGCCCCGTCCCGCACGGGGTCGGGCGAGGACCGGACAGGCCGCCCGGCCGCACGCACCATCCCAACCGCGAGCGACAAGGAGACCCCGTCTTGGCGAAAGCCCCGACCGTCATAGGCGTGCTCACCGAGCCCCCGGCCCCGACCTGGTGGAAAGCCAACCGCCACAAGGTCTTCGGCATCGGCGGGCTGCTGATCGGCTACCTGATCGGCACCCACCTGCACGGCGCCCCTCCGGACCAGTCGGAGACGCCCCGGCCGGGCCGCACCGCGCCCGCAGAGCACCGCACGGCGCACGGCCTCGCCGCATAACCCGCCCGTCCGCACCACCCGCCGCGCCCCGCCGACACCAGCACCACGTCGGCGGGGCGCAGCGCTGCCCGCCCGACGACTGGAGGAGACCGCTCGTGCTCATCCCCCGACCGCGCCGCCGGATCGGCCGGCCCCGCCCGCAGCGCCCCGGACCCCGCTACCCGCAGCGCCCCGCCCAGCTGCCCGGCGCCTGGAGCAGGTGATGGACGACCAGGACCAGGACCTGGTCGACGTCGACCTCTACGACCCCGGCGACGGCTCTCTACCGGTCTACCGGTGGAAGCAGGCCGGGCGCGCGAACCTCGCGACCCGCCGCCAGCTGCGCGAGATGGGACTTCGCCCAGGAGGAGCGGAGCCCGTCGCCCGGATCGAATGCCGTGGCGGCAAGCGCTTCGCGTGGCTGTACCGGATCGACCTGGCGAAGCCCAAGTTCCCGATGACCCTCGCGAAGGAAGCCGCGCTCGACAAGGCGATGGCTGCTCGCCAGACGTGCCCCGGCCCCTGTGGCCGGCGCTATTTCCACTGCCTTCCCTTACGGACCTTGGGGTCCTGCTTGGAGTGCTTCGACGGCACGCCCGCCGACCCCACCTCCTACATCGCTCCCCCGGCCAAGCACCTGCTGGCCGCCTGATCCGAGAGGACCACCGTCCATGAGCACCGCCACCCTGCGCGTCTCCGCCTTCACCGAGCCCGAGCGCCCGAGGAACCTCCAGATCCGCTACATCAACCTCGCCGGTGCCGCCGTCGACGTCACCGGCGGCGGCGAGCACGCCCAGGACAACCGCTGGACGTGCCGCGGCTGCAAGGACAGCTCCGACTGCCCGAAGGCCGACTGGCTCTGGCGGATCCGGGAGGCGGCCAGCACCCACGCCGCCACCTGCCGCGCGATCCCGCTGACGTGACCGGCCGCCGTCTGCGCGCCGCCCTGCTGCTCGCCGCCTTTCCGGCCGCCGCGGCCGGGGCCGTCGCCCTCGCGCTCAAGGCCGGGCACCGGCGGCTGCACGTCGACCGGCACCGCATCGAGCTGACACCTCTGCCCCGCCGCTCCTGCCCCGACTGCCGGGGCGACGGCGGCTGGTGGGTCGACGGCGCGAACCCGGAGATGGAGGCGTGCGGCTGCTGGGCCTTCCGGCCCACCTGGCGCATCCGGCTCCTGCCCGTCCCGGCCTGGCCGGACGAGCCCCCGTTCTGAACGACCCGACCCCGGCCGGTGCGGCCGGGGTCGGACCTCGGGTGGCCGCGCATCGGCAAAGGGCCGGCCACCCGCTCCTTCACCCTTCGAGATCAGGAGAAACCCAGCATGACGCATCGCTCCGCCCTCTTCGCCGCCGTCCTCGGACTGGGCCGCGCCGGGTCGAACGTCGGTGATCATTTCGTGCAGTCCGACTACTGCGCCCGGGTCAAGGGCGCCACCGACGACAAGCCGGTCCACTTCGCCGCCACCCCGGACGACGAACCGACCGTCCACGGCACCTCGGACGGCATCAAGGCGTGCGCCTGGCACTGCCTGACCTACACCGCCACCCAGGCCCTCGCGGTCGGGGCCGGCGCCCGCGTCCTGGGCATCCGGCTGCACCCCGGCGCCGCCGCGGCCGCGCTCGCCCTGTCGTTCGTCACGCACTACGCCGCGGACCGCCGAGTGCCGGGCGGGCTCCTGGAGACGCTCGCCACGAAGACCGGCAAGGGCAACTTCTGGCGCCTGGCCGATCACGGCATCAACGGCGCGTACTGCCTGGACAGCGCCTGGCACCACGGCTGGGAAACGGCCGCCGCGCTGGTCGCCACCATCGGGGCGAAGACCCGGTGACCGCACGCCCCCGCACCCGCCTGGACAGGGTGCGCGCCTCGCTCGGCATCGCCCAGCTCGCCCTCCAGCAGATCGAGGACGACCTGACCGCCGACGACATCGACGCCCCCGAGCTCGCCGAGATCCTGCGCGAGCTCCAGGAGGACATCGACGTTCCCGGCGGCCTCTTCCCCGCGCTCGCCCAGCTCGTCAGCACCGCCGCCCGCAAGGCGGAGCAGCTCGAGCCCTACCGCGACGGCGTCGCCTCCCGCTCCCTGCACGAGGCCGCCGCCCTGATCACCGAAAACGCCGGGCAGCGCATGACCTGGGCCGCCCGCGCCCTCGAACCGCAAGGAGACGACACGTGAGTCAGACCCAGCCGCAGCTTCCGGAGAACGCGCTCGTCGTGCTGATCGGCGCCAGCGGCGCCGGGAAGAGCACCCTGGCCCGCACCTGGCCGGCCTCCCAGGTCCTCTCCCTCGACGCTCTGAGGGGCACGGTCAGCGACGACCCGGGCAATCAGGCCGCCACCACCGACGCCGCCGACCTCCTCAAGCTCATCCTGGAGCGCCGGATGGCCCGCCGCCTGAACACGGTCATCGACGCCACCAACGTCGAAGAGGCCATCAGGGTCGAGCTGGTGATGACGGCGAAGAAGTACGGCGTGCCGACGGTCGCGGTCGTCGTCTCCACGCCGCTGTCGCTGTGCCTCCAGCGGCAAGGGCCGCGCCCGGCCAACCGGCGCGTGCCCGACGACGTCGTCCGGCGCCAGCACGAGGCGATGACCTTCTCCCACCAGAGCCTCGCCCGGGAGGGCTTCAACCAGGTCCTCTTCGCCCACGACCTGAACCGGCTGGAGCCGTACCTGCGGGACCTGAGCGCGGCCCGCCAGGCCGACCTCGGCCTGGACGGCGGCGACGGCCTGGGCCACCTGCTCCTCGTACGTCGCTTCTTCGGCGAGGAGATCGTGCCGATGTGGCGGTGGAAGGACGGCTCCGACATCGCGGGCGGTGACCGCGTCGGCGAGATCCGCCTCGGCGGGCAGTCCCTGACCCTCGCGCTGCGCCTGGACGTCGACGGCGAGGGCGACATCGGGTTCGACGTGCGCGTGCCGTGCCCGTTCGACCCTGGATGCGGCGCCACCGCCTGGACGCCGGCCTACAGCGTCACCTGCCTGCACCGCGCGCTCACCGGCGACCTGGACCACCGCGACGACATCGTCTGCGACGTCCACGGCGGCTACGACGACGTCGACCAGGAGGCCGACGACCACGCGGCCGGCATGGACGACGACGCCGCCGGGCGTGCCGACCTGGAAGAGCAGTACGCCGCGGCGGTCCGCGAATGAGCCGCGCCGCCGACGGACCGCACCCGCACCCGCTCACCCCGGCCGAACTCCCGGCCGGGGACGAGTGGTGGCACGGCTGCGGTGAGTGCCGCGTCCCGGTCCAGGGCGGCGCGGCGGGTCTCGCCGCGCACCGCCGCACCGTCCACGACCCCCGCCGCGACTACGGCGACCGTCGCAAGCCCATCACGATCCAGCTCGACTTCTGATCCGAACCGGCACGCCGAAGGAGACCTGCTCATGGCCATGTCCGCCGCCGCGAAGGCGTACTACGACTCCCACTTCCAGGCCCTGCGCGAGCACGGCGCGATGAACGCCGCCCGCCTCTGGCCGCGTCAAGCCCTGCAGTACACCACCGTCAACGGCGCCCGACTGCTGCCGTTCCCGTCGCGGATGCCCGCCCGGTCCGTGGCCCCGGCCGTCCGCTCGGCCCTCAAGAAGCACCTGGTCCACGAGTACGACGTCGCCGCCCGCGACGGCGCCCCGCTGCACATCGTCTACATCCGGCACGCCCCCGGCACCTGGTCCGGCGGCGAGGACGTCATCGACGTCTACGAGGTCTCCCCCGAGGAGCCGTCCGCGCCGTAGCGGGTGATGGCCTTCCGTGCCGCCCCGGCCCCGTTCGACGGAGGCCGGGGCGGTCGCGGTGGTCCCTCACCGCCGAGAAGAACGAAAGGAGATGGACGTCATGACCCTGCTCCCCCTCTACGAGGTCGACGTCCCGATAAGGAACACCGGCGGCCTGCGCGGTGTGCACGTTTTCACCGGCCACGCCGACAGCCGCAGCGCCGCCGTACGGATCGCCCACGAGGTCTACGACCAGGCCGCCGCCGCGCGGCAGGCCGGACTCGAGGTCCCCGGCAGGCGGCCGGACGGCTGGACGGCGCGCGGCTACCGGCCCGGCTGGGAGCTCGACTGGAAGGCGGCGACCGCCGGCCGCTGGAACAACCCGTACAGCTTCACCCGCGCCGACGACGGCGACTTCGAGCTGTAGCTACGCCCCGGGACAGGCGCACATCGGCGTCCAAACCAGTTCGCCTGCCCCGGGCCTTCCCACCCCGTACGAGACGAGAGGGAGATCCCCAGTATGGACTCCGTCCTGCGCACACAGGCCCGAATCGGGCAGCGCGCACTCCTCCTGACGACGGCGGCTGTGCCGCTGACCGGCTGGGCGGTGCACGCGGTCGCTCTGCACAAGCGGCTCGCCGCCACGCAGAAGGACCCGCTGACCGGGCTGCTGCGCCGCGACTCCTACACCGCCCGCGCCCGCCGGCTCCTGACCCGCCGCGACGACCTGGCCGTGGTGATGGTCGACCAGGACCACTTCAAGGCCGTGAACGACAACTTCGGGCACCCGGTCGGGGACGCCGTCCTGGCCGCGACCGCCGCCCGGCTCACCGCGTGGGCGGGCCCGCGCGCGTCCGTCGGCCGCCTCGGAGGCGATGAGTTCGCCGTCGTGGTCCAGGTGCCCGCCGCGCTTCTGGAGCAGCGCCTCGCGCAGCTGGTCCGGATGCTGCACACGCCGGTCGTTCTGGACGACGGCCGCACCGTCGACGTCGCCGCATCGGTCGGCGCCGCGGCAACTGGTGTCCTCGGCACCCGCGACCTGACGGCGTTGCAGCGGGCCGCCGACGCCGCCCTGTACGACGGCAAGCACTCCGGACGCGCCCACCTCGCCACCGCCGCACACGCCACGATCCCGTCCGTCAACGGCCGCCGGGCCGGGCGTCCGGGCACGGCAGTCTGGGGGCGAGCCGCATGACCACAGCAGCCCTTCCGCCGGCGGGCGACTGGATCCGCGGCATCAGCGTCAAGCAGCCGTGGGCCGCGTGCATCGCCGCCGGGGCCAAGACGATCGAGAACCGTCCGCAGCACTGGTCCTGGCGCGACTGGCTCCTGCTGCACGCAGGGCTCCAGACCGACCGGCCTGCCCTGCGCCTGCCGCACGTCGCCCGCACGATCCGTGGCCGCGACCTGCCGACCGGCGCCGTGATCGGCGTCGCCCGGCTGACCGGCTGCCACCAGGACCCGGACGGTTCCCCGCCCTGTACCGAGTGGGCGGAGCCCGGCCTGTGGCACCTAGAGCTCACCGACGTCCAGGAGCTCGCCCTGCCGATCCCCGCACGCGGGCAGCTCGGGCCCTGGAAGCCCACCGAGGACCTGGTCGCGCAGGTGCGTCAGCAGCTGCCCGACCTGCGTCCGTGAGCACCCGCCGTCGACCCGCGCCCGCACCGCCCGAGCCGCCCGCCGTGCCGGTCCCACTCCTGGACTGGCACGACGGCAGGCACTTCGCCTGGCCCGAGCGGTGCGTGCTGTGCCGGAAGACCACCCCGCTGAGGTCCCACGCCGGAGAGGCCGTGCACAAGACGTGCGCGGAGCTCTGGAACGCGGCGCATCCCGGCGAGACCCGGTTCGTCTCCGACCCGCCCAAGAGCGGCAAGAGCAAGGACCACGCCTGAACTTCCCCTCCACACGGAGGCCCCCATGAGCAGCACCGACCACGACGTCGACCGTGCCCTCGCCTACCCCGAGCCGCCCGCCTCCCCGCTCTGGCACCGCCACGGCACCAAGGCCCGCCCGCTCACCGACGCACAGCGCCAACGCAACCGCGAGCTCCTGGTCCTCGCGCAGCGCACCACCCGACCCCGCTCCCCTCGCACCACCGAGACCCTGGCGGAGGCCAGCTGATGAACCCCCAGACGCACCTGGCCATAGACGGCTACGTCGACGCGATCCCGGCCCCCGGCACCAGCTGGGGCACCGCCCGCTTCGACCTGATCCACTCCCCCGCCGACGCGGACACCCTCGCCCCCGACGCCCCGGACACCGTGTACGCCTGCACCACCGGCGACCCGCGCATCGCCGATGTCCTGCTGCGCGAGATCCAGCGCGGCGACCTCGTGCGCGTCACTGGCACCCTGGTCCGGCTCGATGACCCCGAGGCCCCCGCCCACTTCACCGTCGACGGCCTGGAGGTCCTCGAGGCCGCCCCGGCCCTCATGCCCTATGACCTCGTACTGGAACGGTTCGCGAACTACGTCGTCGTCTTCGACGCCGACCGCGACCAGGTCCCGGTGTTCACCGCGTCCGGCCACTGGGTCGGCGAGGCCGCCAACTCCGACGCGATCGGCGACCTCATCGACACCTACGAGAACGGCGGCCCGCGATGACGACCACCGTCCCCGCGCAGCGCACCGTCCTGGAGCGGTTCCCTGCCGGCCACCCCCGCGGCTCCTGGCCCGCCGACGAGTACGCCGCCGCCCAACGCGCCCAGGGCACCGACGCCCGCGTCGTCATGGACCTCACCAGCGACCAGTTCCTCGTGGTCACCGACACCACGGCCCAGTAGCACCACCGAGCTCCGCACCCGCCCGACGCGGAGCTCCACCCGCCCTTCCACTACCAAGCAGGAGGAACTCCCTTGCACCCGATCCGCCTGACATCGTTCGGCTACCTGCACCTGCCCACCGGCCCGGACGGCTCCCCCGTCCCGCCCGCCGCCGACCGGATCGAGGACGTCCGCGACCGGCTCCGTGACCCCGCCGCCGCCCGCGACATCCTCGACCTCGACGGCCTCAACCCCCGCGTCCAGGACATCGTCCTAAGCACCCCCGGCGCCCGCGAGCTGCTCGCCAACCTCGCCGACTACGCCGACCTCCCCGCCGGCCCCCGCCATATCGCCATCGGCTGTGCGGGCGGCAAGCACAGGGCAGCCGGCCTCACGGACCTCCTCGCCCGAGAACTTCGCGCCCGCGGCCGCCAGGTCGATGTCGCCCACCTCCACGTCCACCTCCCCCGTGTCCTCAAGGCAGCCGACACCGGCACCGGAGCGAGCGCGTGAACATGAAGGTCCGCTGACCTCGCCGCCACGACGAAGGCCGGCGCCCCGCATCCTCGCGGGGCGCCGGCCTTTTCGTGTTTCTAGGCCCCGCCGCCATGCCGCTGGTGCCCGAAGCGGGCTCCCCGACTGAGGGGCGACGCCCTCGCCCCGGTCTCACCAAGGGGCCCGGATCCCGCTGCCGACTTCTTTACGCCGTAAAGATCGAGCGCCTCACTCCACCCCGACGAGCGCGCTCTTTACGGCGTAAAGATGCGGGGCGCGCCTCCGGCGACTTGGGTGCTCGCTAAGCTCCAGGCCGAGACATCGGCAAGACCTACCTGGAGTGTGAATGGCCGGCGCGCAGAACGAGGGGCTTTCCGTAGCGGAGCGGAGGCGACAGCTCGCGGCCCAGCGGGAACAGCAGGCCGCGGTGAACGCGCAGAGCGCGGCGGTCGCTGGCAACGTATCCACTCCGGAGATGCCCCTCGACTCCCTCGTCCACAACCCGCGCAACGCCCGCCGGGACCTGGAGGGCGTCGAAGGACTCGCGGACACCTACGAGACCGCAGGAGTCCTGCAGCCCTGTCTCGTCATCCCGGTGGACACCTTCCGGGCCGCCTTCCCTGAGAACGCAGACGGGCTTCCGGTCACGGGGTACGTGGTCATCGGCGGTAACCGCCGCCTGGCCGCCGCGCGCCGTGCAGGGCTGGAGACCCTGCCGGTGCACCTGAACACCAAGCTGACGACGCGGGAGGAGATCCTCGTCGCGGCGGCGATCGAGAACATCGCTCGCGAGGAGCTCCGCCCCTTCGAGGAACTCGCCACGATCGAAGACCTCAAGGCGGAGCTCGGTACCTACGACGCGGTCGCCAAGAGGCTCGGCAAGTCCCCCGGCTGGGTCTCCCAGCGCCGCCGTCTGGGCAATCTCCAGCCCGAGCTCCGCGAAGCCCTGGAGACGCGCGCTCCGGGCATGACCATCGAGATCGCACGGGACCTCGGCAAGATCAAGGGCCGCGAAGAGCAGCTCGCGGCGTGGAAGGTCGAGCAGAAGCGAGCCGCGAGCCGCGCCGCCGACCCGACGGCCGTGAAGCAGCCCAAGGCCAAGAAGGCCGGCAAGGTACCCGCGCAGGGAGGAGCCGGCGGCGGAGACGGCGCCCCGCTGGACGAGGCTGCGAAGGTCAGGCGCGAAGCCTGCCTCATCGCCGTCGCCGCAGGGGCAGGCGATCTCGCCCGCCTCTCCATCATCGCCGCCCAGGCCCCGGTCGCCCCCGACGAGGCCGTCGCGCTCGCCGGGCAGTGGCTCACCGAAACCGCCGAGGGATCCTCCGCGCTGAACCTGGCGTCCCTGGCGGGCGAGGAAGGCACCGACCGCCAGCTCCGCGCCGCCCTGGCCCTGGCCCTGGCTCAGTGCGAACTCCACGCCACCCGTACGAGTGGCACCGACTCCGCTCACGCTCGCGCGTACGCGGACTGGCTGGAGACTCACACCGACTACCGGCCCACCGACGCCGAGCCCGCTCCAGCGGCGTAGAGCGGAGAACCCGTGAGCATCGACACCCTGACCCCGCCCGCCGACACCGGTCGCAAGACCCGCGTCCTGACGCTCGCCAGCGGCTCTGCCGGCTCCGGCAAGAGCACCCTGGCCGCCGCCCTCGCCGAGCAGGCCGCCGCGCACGGCCTGACCGTCTGCGTCATCGGCCTGGACCGGCAGCGCGACGTCTCCCGCCTCCTCGGCTACGACGACCCCGACGCTGACGAGGAACTGCCCACCCTCATCGACGTCGTCGACGGCATCTGCACCCTGACCGAGGCCCTCGTTCCCGGCCGCCACAGCAAGACCGGCGAGGCCATCCCGGGCCTCTGGCTCGTCCTGGAATCCGGCAGGCTCGACACCCTCAGCGTCAAGCTCGCGGGCGTCACCGCACGCGAAATGTGGCTCTTCCGGCTCCTCCCGGAGATCCTCGGCCGCTTCGACGTCATCCTGCTCGACTGCCCCGGCAACCTCGACCTCGGCACCCAGGGCGCGCTCATCGCCGGTCACGAGATCGTCGGGTGTACCAAGAGTCAGGAGAAGGAAGCCCGCGGCCTGACCTCGCTCGAAGACAAGATTGCCGAACTCCACAAGTCCTTCGGGTTCATGGGGATGCGCGACGGACTCGACTGGGTCGTCATCGGCGAAGGAGTCACCGGCGTCTCCCAGGGCAAGGTCTACTTCGACATAGAGCGTCAGGTCCGCGAGGCATACGGCGAACTGGTCGTCGTGCCCACCGTTCGCGACGACGTGAAGGTGCCTGAGTCGTACTCGGCCTCCCTGCCCATCACGCTCTACAACCCCAAGTCCGAAGCCGCCATGGCCTACGTCAAGGTCGGCAGGGCGATGAAGCTCTACGGCTGACCCATCTTTACGCCGTAAAGAACCCGGTCCGTCGGGCCGGGCCCCCTGTTGAGCGGGACCTCCCCAATCGGGGAGGTCCCGCGACTTTTGGCGGCACCGCTCCGGGCAGTCAGAGCGAGGCGACACCCTTGAAGCCCGGCCCGAGCCCACGCCGCCTGCCGCGTGATGCAGCGCCGGGCCGGGCGGTGAGGGCCGCGACCACCGCCTGGGCGGTCTTCGGGGTGAGGCCGGCGCTCACCTGCCTCGAGGCCAGGACCCGCGCGTACGCGCCCGTGCCGTGTGCGCGGAGAGCGTCAGCGAGCGCGGCGGCCGCGGTCTCCGCCGGCCCGGCCCCCCAGCCGTCCTCGTCTCTCTGCTGCGCCTGCCGGGGGAGGACTTCGGGTCGGCTGAGGACCGCGGCCAGGGCCTGCGCCTCGGGTGCGTCCAGCGTGACGGTGACCAGCGCGGCGCCGAGCTGGTGGACACGGTGCCGGGTCAGACCGTGAGCGGCGAGCGCCTGGCGCAGCGCCGCGCTCGTCCCGGCTGTCGCCCTGCCGTCGGCGGACTCGCTCGTCCCGGCTGCGGCCTGTTCGGCGCGCTCGACGACGGCGGCCGCGGCGATCGGTACGACGGAGAGGATCTCCGCGCACTCTGGATCGAGCTGGGCGAGCGCACCGGCGAGGACTTCCAGGGCAGCGGCCGCATCCTCCACCGCGCCCGCGCTCCACCGCGCCGGGTCGGCGGCGTCGGCCAGCGTGCACGCCGCGACGACGGCCTCCTCCGCCAGCGCCTCGACCCCGCCGGGCTCACCAGTCAGCTTCATGTCCCACCCAACGAGATGCAGCCGCGCAAGGTCGTGCGCGCTGATCACATGATGACGCCCGCGATCCACCCCCTCGGTACAAGGCCGCGGGCACTCCGCCTCCCAGCGCGGACCGACCCGGTGAGGCGCTACGGGCCGGTGAGGATGTCGTGGGTGCCGATGCGACGCCAGATCACGTGCGGGGTGTCAGGGCGACGGGCTGGTCCGTATTGCCACGTGGCGCGTCCTGCGGGGCCGGCGCCCATGGACCAGGTGAGTTCGTAGATCCCGGTCGCCCGTTGAACACGCTTGATGCGGAGGCCGGCGCGGAAGCGCCCTCCGGCGCGCAGGTCCTCGACGAAGGCCGCCACGGTCTGACGGAACTTGCGGCGTTGTTCCGGAGTGAGGCGGTCCAGGTCGGCGGTGAAGCGCGGCAGGGTCTCGTACGTGGGCACGGCGAACTCCTCCAGGACGCACGAAGCCCCCGGCCGGTCGGCCGGGGGCGGTGGTGGCTGTTCGTGTTGAAGGGCGTCGGTTACGTGGTGCTCAGTCGCGCTGGGTGGTGTTGATGAGGTCGTGGCGCAGCATTCGCACGGTCCGGGTCAGCTCTCGTCGCGGGCGTTCATCGCGTCGTTCCACTTCTGTGAGTTGAACGGGTTGCTGGTGCAGCTGTCGCAGTGCGGCAGGTAGGTGGTTCGGGTGGGGTGCGGCACGCCGGCCGAGTAGACGATGACGTCCGGGACCAGCGTGAGAGGGCGGCGGCACAGCGGGCAGAGGTCTCCGTGGAGCAGGTTCGTGTTCATGCGGCGGACTGTGCACACACCGGCGGCTTACCGTCTCGGGCTGAACCGGCGGCCCGCCTGACGGGCGCCCCGGTAAAGATCTGGTGATGGTCTCCCGCCCGGCGGGATGGACCCCGGATCACGCTTTCTCGCAGGTCAGCGCCGGGGTTCCATGGCCCGATGATCAGCATGTCGCCAGTTCGCCCGGGGGCCGGGGTGCGCTACCTCTTCCGTGGCGTGATGGTCGGCGACGGCCACCGCGCCATAGGCACGCCGCTGCGCGCCGCCCAGGACGAAGCCGGTGTCCCGCCCGGAGTGTGGAAGGGCCGGGGGCTGGCCGCCCTCGGCCTGGCGGCCGGGGACGTGGTGAGCGAGCGGCAGGCCGAGCTGCTCCTGGGGGAGGGCCGGCACCCGGACGCCGACCGGATCGAGCGCGAGCTCCTGGCGCAGGGCGAGAGCCCGGCACGCGCCCGGCGGGCGACCGTGCTGGGCAGGCCCATCGAGCACAATCAGTCGGCCGAGACCGACAAGGCCAAGGAGCGCACCCCCTGGCTGGCCTTCGACCTGGTCTTCCGGCCCCCGCCGACGGCCCACATCGCATGGGCGCTCGGAGGTGACCAGACCCGTCTGGTGCTGGCGCTGTGCCAGGACGTCGCCCGGGACAAGACCCTGGCGTGGCTGGAGGAGTCGGTCGTACAGATCCGCTCGAAGGCCGGCGGCAAGCAGCGCGCCCGGGTCAAGGACGGGCTGATCGTCGCGGTCTTCCGGCACTACGAGTCCCGCGCTGCCGAGTCGAAACCGCTGTTGCACGACCACGCGGTGGTTTCGATCCGCGCCCGGCGGCCGCACGACGGGAAGTGGGGCAACCTCTCTGCGGACTCGCTGATGGCCAACATCGTCGCCGCCGACACCCTCTACACCCTCCACTTCATGGAGGAGGTGTCCGCTCGGCTCGGGTGGGCGTGGGAGCCGCGCGAGGTGACGCCCGGCCGCCGGCCTGTGATGGACATAGCCGGGATCGACCGGCGGCTCATCGGCTGGCAGTCGACCCGCCGCCAGCAGATCCAGGACGCGCTGTCCGTTCTCACGGACAAGTACGAGGAGGAGCAGGGGCACGTGCCGGGGGAGAAGGCCGGCTACGCGCTGGCCTGTCAGGCCGCCGACCAGACCCGCCCGCCCAAGCGCACCGAGCTGCTGTCGCTGACCGAGCTGCGCAAGCGATGGCGGGATTCGGCGATTCGGGCGTTCGGCGCCTGCACCGTCTACCGGCTCGCCGAGCGGGCGCGGGCGGCGGCCGCGGCGGTGTGGGCCCGGGTGCGGCCGGTGGTCGACGTCGTCCTGGCGGCCGTCGACGTCGTCGCTGTGGTGTATGTGATGCGCGGCGCTTTCGCACACCACCACCTCCTTGCCGAAGCCCGCCGCCACCTCTCCTACGCCCTGCGCGGCCGCCGCCACGAGCCCGGCCTGGACGAACGGATCGTGCAGGCGGCCGTCGACGACTACACCCGCCCCGTGGGGCGCGGCCGGAGGATGACCGCCGATCTGCGCGCCCTGTACCCGCGCGACACCGAGGACCAGGCCGTGCTGCGCCCGCTCACCCGCAAAAGGTCCGCCCCGCCGTACGAACGGGCCCGCCTCGCCGCCGACGCCCTGGCCGCCCGCGTCCGCGCCGCCCGGCGAGCGGAGCGCCTGGGCTCCCGCCCTCGCCCGTACACCGTCGCGGTGCCCACCTCCTCGAGGCCGTCGCATCCGCAGCCCTTCCGCAACGGCCGGAAGGACGGCCGTCTCCCGGAGCCGGAGACCGGCGTCGACGCGGTGGAGCAGACCCGCCAGACCCTTGAAGCCGCCCGCGCGCAGATGATCGCCACGCTCCAGGACAGCCAGCGGGCACGCGAAGCCGCCCACGGCCCCCGCCCGCAGCCCACCCCGGCGACGACACCGCAGCCGCACACCCAGCACCCCGGCATCCAACCCGCGCCGGGCCGAGCCACAGGAGGAGTCACGTGAACACCCCGGAAGACCGCCCCAACCCCGACGACGCACTCGCCCGCGCCCGAGCCGCCCGCGAGCAGATGGCCGCCGCGCTCACCGAGGACCAGGAGCCCGACCCCGACGAGCCGCTGGGATGGCAGCCGATCTGGAAGCGGCCCCGGAAGCCGAAGTCGAAGGCCGCGGAGAAGGCGGAGCTGCGCAAGCAGCGCAAGCGACTCCAGGAAGCCGCCAAGCGCCGCCTCGCCGCCGGGAACTCGCGCCGGCCCCGCTCCCGGCAAAGCCGGATCGGCAACGCCGCCGCTCGCCGTGACGCCCGTGCCCTGTCCCGAGTGCGGCACTCAAGCGCCTGGCTGTGGTGACGATGCCGGGCACCATCCACTGAGTGGAGCCCACTCAGTGGCCTCCACTCGGTGGGCTCCATCGGGTGGCCTCCACTCGGTGGGCTCCACCGGGTGACTTCCACCGAGTGGGCTCCACCGAGTGGGCTCCACTCCGGTGCGCCAGACGACGATGGACTCCACCGTGGTGCGCACCAACATGGTGCGCCACCGCACCCGGTGCGCCGCACCACCCGACGACGCCCGGCACGCGCGCGCACCCGGTGCGCCGCACCCGATGTCCCGCACCGCACCGGTGCGCGCACCATCAGCCCACCCCTTGTCCGGGTTCCGGCGGGCGCGCATCACCCCTTGACCAGGTACGCCATCCCGCCTGTTTCCCCTTGCCAGGCCCGGTGCGGGCTTTCCGTTAGGTCGCGGTCAAGGGGGTGTGTGATATAGGAGCTCGCCCGGCCGTGGCAGGCGCCCGGCGCGGTGCGCTGGGGCCGGTGGCGCGCACCGCGAGGGGAGTGTGGTGCGCCGGTGCGCGCACCGCCGACGCCGTCACCGCACCTGGTGCGCACCGGGTGCGCGTGGTGCGGTGCGGGCGGAGCGCACCACGGTGGTGCGGTGCGGTGCGGTCGGCCCACCGTGGTGCGGTGGACCGCACCACGGTGGTGCGCACGCGCGCCGCGCTGCACCACCACCGTCCCGGAGGTGCGGCTACGCGGTGGTGTGGTGCGTCGGGTGCGCACCGTTCGGTGCGGGGTGCGCCTCAAGGGCCTGGCCCACGCCGACGACCTCCAGTTCGTACAAGGCGTCGGAGACGTCCTCAAGGTCTTCGTCGGTGAGGATGTGCGCGACGAAGTCGATGACTGCGCGGGCGATGCCTTCCGCGGTGCACGGCCCGGCCTGCATCGACCAGTTGCGCAGGGTGGCCACGAGGACCCGCCCGACGGCCTCCAGGGCGAAGGAGTCGTCGCACGGGTCCGGGTCGAGACCGCACAGGGCGGTGACCGGGACGATGATCCGCTCGGCGACGTCGACGAGCATCGAGGGCATCTGCGGATGGGCGTCGGCGAACTTGGCAGCCGCTTCGGTGTCGCCGGCCTGAATGGCCCGGAGGTAGCCGAAGGCGCTGATTGCCACCTCCGGCGTCAACGGAACGAGCGGCACGCCGGGAACCTGGGACAGGGGCGGGTTCTGAATCATGATCACGGACAGCTCCTCATGTACGGGCCGCCCCGCTGATCGCGGCGGCCTCGAAGCCACCTTCGATTTGCGGACCTGTGGACAGAGCCCGGCCGCCGGAGGGGAGAACTCTCCCTCCCTTCGATCGAATCGGATGAATCGGTACTGCAAGGGGCAAACGCGGCCCCCTTGTCCGGCAGGGTCGGCCCGGCCTCGAATCCGGCTCTGACCCCTTGTCCACCTCCGCTACCGCCCCGACCACAGCCACGTTTCCCCTAGGCAGCGTCCGCTACCGGCACAGGTCAGGCCGCGGACAAGGGGGTCGGCTGCACGCTGCTCCTTCGCCCCGACCACCCCGGCCGGGGCAGCGAAGGAGACCAGACGATGACGACCACCTATCCGGAGGCCGGGCAGCACCGCCGCTCGGGCCGATCCTCCCGGAAGGCCGGCCCGCGTGGGGCAAGCCCAAGGGCCCTCCCCGGGTGCCCCCTTGGGAGGGCCCTTGGGAACCCCCTTTGGTGCCCGGTACCCGGGGACGCGGGAAAAGCCCTTGTCAGCGCCGCAATCGGCGCGAAAACCGCGCCGTCACAACCCTCTTCTCTCCTCTACATGTCCGCATGGGAGGAGAGCATCGGGTTCCGGGGGGCCCGGACGCCCTCCCCGGCCGGGCGCGGCCAGCGGCAGCGGCGGCAGCGGCGGCGGTTGGCCGGCGGCCGGTCGCGAGCGACGAGGGAGCAGAGCTGATGGCGGGGAAGCGGAAGACGAACCCGGCGGGGTCGACGAACAGCTATCGCGGCGACGTGCTGCGCGTGCTCGGAGCGCTGAAGGTCGCGACGACGGACCAGATCCAGCGGATCGGCGCCCCGCACCTGACGTTCCGGCACGCCGACAAGCCGACCCCGTCGAAGCGCAAGCAGGCCCGGACCGCCTCGCACACGGCCGCCCTCTCCGACATGCGGGGGCACGGCCTGTCCGAGAACGGCGGCTCGGCCGGGGCGGGGGACCGGCTGCGGAACCTGACCCCCAAGGGCCTGCAGGCCGCCTCCTACGAGCTGCAGCGGCCGTTGACGGAGATGGGCTCCACCGCGCGCGGCGCGGGCTCCTCAGGGGCCTCCCACCCGATGGCCGTCAACGAGACGGTCATCGCCCTGTTGCGCCCGAAGCCGAACATGGCCAGGCTCGCCAAGGACTCGGCCGAAGTCCGGGCCGCCGCGCAGGCCGCCGTCGACTCACCGGACGGGATCGGCACCATCGCCTCGTTCTGGACCGAGGTCCCGCTCCCGGCGACCGGCACGTGGAACGCGCCCGGCAAGGGCGGCGCCCAGGCCGACATCGTCCTGACCGCCCCGCAGGACGGGGTGCCGCTGCTGTTCATCGAGGTCGACAACTGCCACGAGACCGCCGAGGAACTCGCCGACAAGCTGGAGAAGTACGCCCGGTTCTTCAAACGGAAGGTGAAGGACACCGACGGCCGCGAGCGGGCGATGTGGCGCACCCGCTGGAGCGTCCCGGCCGACCCGAGTGCGGAGCACCCGTACCCGCCGGTGCTGCTGGTGTTCAACCGGATCGGCGAGCGCAACCCCAACCACACCATCCCGCGCCTGATGCAGCTCACCCGGCACCTGTGGCAGGGAGGGTGGGGTGAGGACGGCTATCACATCTACGACAACAAGATCCCCATCATCGCGACCGGGCTGAACCAGCTCCGTGAGCACGGCCCGGCCGGGAAGGTGTTCGCCCGCTTCGGGCGCAGTGGCCCACAGACCCTGCTGGACGCGATCGGCAACCCCCGCCGCGACGCCGCCATCGCCCGCGCCCGGCAGCGGCAGCGGGCCCTGGCCCAGGAGCGGCAGGCAAAAGCGCGGCAGGCGGCCCAAGAGCAGGTGGCGAAGCAGGCACCCGAGCGCGAGGCCCGCCGGCCCGCCTGCGCCACATGCGGGGCACGGTTCACCGACGAACGCTGGGAGGCCGCCGAGAAGACGAACTGGGGAGTCCCCGTCGACACCCACCCGCGGCTGTGCGACGGGTGCAAGCACCAGGCCGTCGCCAACGCTCAAGAGGCCGACCGCCCGGAGCCGATCCCCGACTGGGCGCAGCAGACGGAGTTCCTGCGCTTTCCCCATCGCCCACGCTGCACCGAGTGCAAGGCGGCGTTCACCAATGAGCGGTGGAAGGCGGTGAACCGCCCCGGCTGGGGCCCCGTCCCCATGGAGGCCCGTCCGAAGCTGTGCGGGGACTGCGACCGGAAGGAGGAGGAAGGAATCGCGCGGTCCTTCGACGAGTACGGCTGGACGCCCGGGTCCCGGCACCAGGAGCAGCACCAGGAGCAGGAGCAGCACCAGGGGCAGGCTCTGCCCGAGCAGAAGGCCGGCGGAACCTGGCTCTCTCGCTTCCGCAGGTGACTCCTGGGCGAGCCTCCCGCCGGCGAAGGGCCGGACGGGAGGCTCGCCCTGAGCGGTGGCAAACAGAAGCGGCAACGGAGGTTGCCCTACAACTTGCCCTACAAGTTGCCTTTCAACTCGCCCTACAACTTGCCTTACAAGTTGCCCTACAACTTGCCCCCAGAATTTCCGGGCACGCGAAAACCCGCACGTCAGAGCGCTAGTCAAGGGGTGGCAATCGCGTTGACTACTTCTCCTAGAGACCCTTGAAGCGGGATATCTGCAGAAGCACGATCTGACAGGGGCCCATCGACCCGAGCGAGAGCGGGTAGTTCCATGACGGGACGGTCCACAGAGCACCAGCATCCGGTCCGGTGGGCGGAACGGGCACCGAAGACCTCATGCCAACGCGTGGGACGGACGGGTCCATCCGGCGCCACCAGCTCACCGCAGGCCCTACACAAGCCGCATGAGACGCAACCGAGAAGAGACCGCACCCCAGGATCTGCCGGGCGGCCTGTGGCAGGCCCTGGCCCAGCTCCAGCACACCCATCCCGATCCCGTGGGCCGTGTCGGACAGCTCGCCCGCCCGGCCGGACTGCTGTCCTTCACCGCGGCCGCCGACACCATCCTCACGGCCCGGGTGCAGCTGACCGGCGCGGAGACGATGCGTGAGGTGAACGAGACGCTCCGCGCGATGACCGGGGACCTGCCCCATGCTCACTTCACCGGGCCCGGGGTCGCCCTGGAGCTCACGCTCAGCAGACGCCAGGACCTCACGGTTCACGAGGCGCACGTCGCCGGACTCACCCGGCTCTTCCGGCACGCCTCCGGCACCATCGGTGCCCGCAGCACGCCGGGAGGCGGCCGGTGCTTCCACTGCGACGGGACGGGACGTGCCCGCCCGCTGTGGGAGCCGGCCGGGCTCGCGTGAACGACACGACGCCCGCGCCCCGGGTCGCTCCTCCTGGACGGCGCCGGGCGCGGGCGGGAGCACCCCGGAGGGCTTACGCCGGTACGGGCGCCGACTCCGGGCGCAGCGCCGCGAGCGGAGAGCGCCGGCCCTTCTCCACCGCGCGCAGCTGCTCCCAGTCGACCTCGGGGTGGGCGGGGACGACCGCGTCGACGGACGCCGTGGTGTAGAGCGCGACGTCGACGGCCCCGGCCCGGCTGGTGCCGAAGCGGACCTCGATCGACTGCGGGGAGCGGACCCAGCCGAGCCGGACCATGTGGTCGAAGTCGGCACGGCGGACCCGAAGACGGGCGGCGGCCTGCTCGGGTCCGAGCGGGGTGTCGGCGGCGACCAGGTCCGCCAGGTCCTCGCGGCGGCAGACCTCCTCGACCTGGCCGGGGTGGTGCAGCGTCCCGTCCGGGTTCGCGCTCAGGTCGACCAGGAGGCCGCGGTCGACGAACCGGCGCACCACGAACGCCGTCACGTTCGCCTTCTCGCCGTGAATGGTCCGGTTCGGGGTGCCGAGCGCCTCGGCGATCCGGTCGGCCGCCGCGCCGCCGGAGATCGGCGGGCAAGGCATCGCGGCCCGGATGGCGTCAGCGTCCAGCGCCTCCACGGCGGCCCGGGACCACTGGAACGACGACGCGTCCGGGGCCGGGACCAGGCCGGTGTGCCGGGCCCACCGGAAGGCGGCTACAGGCGCCTTCAGACGCTTGGCGGCCTGGCCCTCGTCGTACTCGGTTCGTCGCATGAGATCACCTCTCGCTCGTTCGCCGGAAGCGGCGGACAGAACATGACAGAACACCCGAAAAGCTGTCAAGACCCTTTGAAAACAGGCAAGTTGGGCGCGCTCCGCTAGGACTGCGCCCGCGTACGCGAAGGGAAATCACCCATCCGGACGGCACGGCGGCGGTCCGCGGGACCGACCCGGACTCCAGGCCGAGCCCGGCCGCGCCCGGCCGCTCACGCCGCCCGTAGCAGCCCGCCGCCACGCGGCTGACGCACGAGACCCCGGGCCCTGTCGGCGGGCCCGGGGTCTCACAGCGGCGGGGGAGCGGTCAGAGGTTGTCCAAGTAGCTCTCCCGTTCGGAGGGCGGCCCGAACCGCTCGATGGACCAGCAGGTGCAGTTCCCGCCCTCGTACAGCTCCCCGTCACACTCCTCGTGGTGCTCCCGCACCCGCCGCTTCGCCGGGGCCGCCGGCGGTGCGGGCTGCGGGGCGGGCGGCTCCGGGGCGGCCTCGACGGCCGGCACCACGCCCGCCCACTCCATCCCCAGCGCGGCGAGGGCGGCGCGCTGCTCCTGGTCGAGCCTGTCCCGCCTCGACTTGGTGTTCGAAATCCATACCCCCAGCTTCACCGGCACCGCCTCGCCGTCGACCTCGACCTCAACGACCGCGCCGCGCGGGACCGGCCGCTGTCCCTCCTTCTCCACCCACTGCGCCAGGGCCGCCAGGCCCCGCTGGAACGCCGCCTCGGCCTTGCTCCCGGCCTTCCTCGCCCCCTCGAGGGCAGCAGCCAGCGCCGGACGGAGCTCCGCCGGGGCGACGGCCGCCACGGGGAGAGTGGCACCCCGCACGCCCAGCGCGGACAGCCGCTCCCGCTGCTCGGGCATCAGCTGCGCCCAGGTGCCCGCCTCCTGCTGCCGCCACCTCCACGTGCCGATGTCATCACCGTCGAAGATGACGCCCGGCGCGATGTAGGGAAGGTGACCGTCGGCGTCGACCAGGTCCGCGAGCACCCGGTAATGGCGCTGCCAGTTCAGCGGCCACGGGCAGTTCCAGTCCTCGTCGATCTCCGCCAGCTGCTCCGCGCGCTCCGCCGCGCGCTTGGGGTCCTTGCCCAGACCGCCCTTCCGCCGGAGGTTGGCCATGTGCTGCCCGATGGGCACCATCGCCTCGCCCTCGCCCCACACCGCGTCCTGACGCGGCGCGAGGTGCCCCGTGGCCCGCCGGTACGAGCGCAGCGCGGCGAGCTTGTTCTCCCACGCCTCCTCGCCCGGCTCCCACACCATCCCGGCCTCCGGGGCGTCCAACAGCGTCTTGCGCCGGTCCTCCAGCTCCCCGGCCCGCTGCGCCTTCCGCTGCTGATGCACCCATCGGCCAAGCGGAAACGACTTCGTCGCCCCTACCTCGACCTCGACGTCATACGGAACGGCGTAGACGCCGGTGATCTCGTTCTCCGCCCGCCACCGCAGCAGGGCCTGGTAACCCTCCAGCCACACCAGGGACTCCGGCCGGTAGACCCGAGTGCGCAGGAACGCCGCGATCGTCGCCGCGTCCCGGGGAGAGGAGAAGTGCAGCAGGGCCGACTCCGCGGCGGCGTCGGTGTCCTCGTCGTGCTCCTGGTCCTCGCCGTCGCCCTCGCCGCCGGCGCCGACGATCCGCCCCTCCTCGTCCCGCTGCACGTGGACCTTGCGCTTCCCGCTCGTGAGCGCCCGGGAAGCGAGCTGCTCGACCAGACGTTCGTCATGCGAACGCAGGCCCTGGAGCACGGCCACGAGCGGCTTGAAGCTGGCGGAGGCGACCATGTCGGTCGGGTCCTCGTTCGGCTCCAGGAACACCGGCACGATGATCCTGGCCACCTTGGTGCTGCCGTCCTTGTTGAGGCGGAGCGCCCGGCCGATGTTCTGCACGATCTCGACCTGGGAGCCGCGGGTGTCCGCGAAGCAGATCGAGTCGACTCCCCGCTCGCCGGTGATGTCGACCCCTTCCCCGAGAACGCGAACGCTCGCGAGGAAGGCGCGGTGCACCCGGCGTCCGGTCGCGTCGATGCCGTTGGCGAACTGGCGCAAGACCTCGCGCCGCTCGGAGACGAGGTGATCCCCGCACAGCCACGCCGACCACACGCGGTCCGGCGGGACATGGCGGCCGGCCTCCAGCTCGTAGAACTCCGCGTCGATCGAGGACTTCGGCAGCTTGTCGGCGGCGGCCAGGTCCTCGTCGGAGGCGTCGTTGACGTACAGCGCGGCAGCCGTCTGCGGCAGCTTCTCCGCGAACGCGGCGGCCTCCTCCACCTTCTGGTGGAACGTCATGACCGTACGCAGGTTGTACGCCGCCGCGTGCTCCAGGAGCGCCGTCTGCAAGAGCGCCAGACGCCGGCCGCGCCGCGCCTCCTCCGACTCCCCGAGAACCGGCGAAGGATCGCGGATCTCCAGCACGTCGATCTCAAAACCCGCAAGGATTTCGCGCTCGATCGCCTCGCTCAGACCAAGCTCCGCGAGCCACGCGCCGTAGGTCCCATTCGGGTCATCGGCCATGGTCGCCAGCTCCACCTCGTGACCATCCGCGCCCTTCTGCGGCCGGGGCGCGGCGAGGATGCGCGGGGTCGCGGTCATGTAGAGCCGGAAGTCCGCCGGGATCCGCTGATTGTCGTGGATCGCCGCCCACGGACGGCCAAGATCACCAGCGGTTCCGTGGGCCTCATCCACGATCGCGAGGTCGAAGCCGTCCATGCGCTGGCCATAGAGCCGCTCCCCGCCCGCCAGAGCGGCCTCCAGCGGCCCGCGAACCTTCCGCTGCCCCTCGGGAGCGTCCACGTCCTCGCGGTCCACGAGAGAGGCGTACGTGGCGAACACGACGACCGGTCCGTGCCCGGCCCACAGGGCGAGCTGGATCGGGTTCGTGGTGGTGCGCACCCCCAGCGAGTTCAGTACGGCGTCGTTCTCCAGCGAGCACACCGCGACCATCGGGGCCCGGTGGCCCACCAGGCGCCACGCCTGGGCGGTCTGGGCGAGCAGGTCCAGGGTCGGGACCGTGACGAGGATCCGGCCGTCCGCGAAGCTCTCCAGCGCGCACGCGGCCGCCGTGATCGTCTTACCCGACCCGGTCGCTGACACGATCGTGGCACGGGCACCCCGCGGGGGCACAGATGACCTTGCAGGGAATCCCACCCACCTGCGAAACGCGGACCGCTGGTCTACCTGGTGTTCCTTGAGCTGAATCGCTGACATTTCCTGTCCTCCCCTGAGCCTGAATTCCTGTGGTCTTTCAGATGGCCGCGTGCGGAATGCAGGCCGCACCGAGGTCGTTCCAGATCGACGCATCCGCCTTGTGCCAGCCGCCCGGCTTCCCGTCCTTGAAGGGCGGCTTGTCGTCCGGGTCGTAGTGCCCGGCATCGAGCGTGCAGACCACGACGTCCCCGTCCGCGTTCCGCGTCCGCGCGGTGCACAGACCGCCGACCTCGCCCAGCGCCTCCAGGACCCGGCGCCGCGCCGTGGTGTGCGGGTGCGTGGCCGGCAGTACGGACTCCCGGACGAACCTCTCCAACCGCACCAGGTCGGCCCGCTCACGCTGCCTCACGTCCGCGATATGTACGGCCAGCTCAGCGGCCCCCGCCGACCGACCGCCGCGCCGGGACCACTCCCGGTCCGCGATGCCCACCAGGGCCTCGCTCACCGTCCTGACGCCCTCGTCCCAGCCGTCCTCGAACACCTCGCCCCGAGAGGCCGGCGCCATCCCGTCCAGCTCCACCACCTCGCACTGCGCCCCGGCGACCGCTCCGGCCTCCAGCGCGGCCACCAGGTCGTCCGCCTCGCTCGCGGGCACTCCCTGGGCCTCCAGGAGCGCGAACAGCCGGAGCCGGGCGTTGACGCCCGCCGTCTGGTACTGCGTCACCCGGCGCAGAGAATCGCTGCTCAGCGCGGGATCGGGTCCGGTAGATTTGTGGTGACCGGTCATCTGCGGTCGTTCCTCTCGGAATTCGGGGAGGTTCCCGGGTGGTTGGGGGGTGTCCCGTGTTTCCGCCAACGGTACATGCTGCATCTACCGGATGCATCCGATACACTGGAACCCACACGAACGAGCGACCCCCACCCCCTCCCAGCCAGCCAGGCCCGCGTCAGCGGGCCCCAAGGGACTGGAGGCGCAGCCGGAAGGACCGTCAGGCGGGGGAGCGCAGCGGACCCGCCGGGAGCGGCCCCGCGCTCCCCCAACTCCCGCACTGGAGGCCCCACTAGCCGCACCGTCAGACCCCGAGGGGCCCGGCCGCGCGATGCGCGGCCCGCCGGGCGCGCAGCGGCCGGCCCCACCGGTCCCAGGAGCGCAGCGGAGGGGACCGCCCGTGCTCCGCACGGGCGCGGGGAGCGCAGCGAGCCGCTTCGCTTGCACATCGCGCAGCGATGTGGTACCCGCTCCG
>NZ_JBFBNW010000037.1:0-48672 GCF_040683955.1 Streptomyces sp. NPDC093111
GCCCGCGCACGGGTCTTCGGCACAGTCGCCCGCCTCGCGCGAACGGCCGAAGTGCCCTGCGGGGCCGTATCGGATACGGCCCGCGCACGGGTCTTCGAGCCACCTGCGGGGGGCGGCGGCGTGCCCCAGCGGATCTCCACACAGGGCGAGCCGGGCGGCGAGCGACGCGCCGAGGGCGCCACTCACCGCTCCGGCTCGCCCCCGGGTCGCTCCGGCCCTCCCCCAGCCCGCTCGGCTCGCTCGGGGCCCTTTCAGGCTCACTCCAGCCCTCACTGGCTCGCTCGGGCACACCCCGGCCCTCCCCAGCCCGCTCGGGCTCGGCACGTGGCCGGCACGGGGCCGCACGGGCTCGGCACGTGGCCGGCACGGGCCCGCACGGGCTCGGCACGGGCCCGCTCGGGCCCTCCCCGCCCCTCCCGCCCCTCCCCGGAGCCCGGCGTCCTAGCCCGCGACCGCCGCCCGTACCTCGTCGGCGAAGCGGTCCGCCGCGGCGCGGAGCGCGGACGCGTCCGGGCCCTCCTTCAGGACGCCGCGGCTGACGTTCGGGACCACGTTGCGGACGGCCGCGCCGAAGACCGCGGGGAGGTCGGCCGGGGTCGCGCCCTGGGCGCCGATGCCGGGGGCGAGCAGCGGACCGTTGATGTCCAGGTCGAAGGCGGACAGGTCGCCGAGGGTGGCGCCGACGACCGCGCCGAAGGAGCCCATGGGGCTCTCCCCCGCGTTCTCCGCCGCCAGGTGGGCCAGCATCGTCGCGCCGATGGTCCGGCCGTCCTCGCGGACCGCGCGCTGCACCTCGGCGCCCTCGGGGTTCGAGGTGAGGGCGAGCACGAAGAGACCGGCGCCGGACTCGCGGGCCAGGTCGACGGCCGGCTTCAGGGAGCCGTAGCCGAGGTACGGGGAGACCGTGAGCGCGTCCGAGAACAGCGGGGAGTCCTTGCGCAGGAACGCCTCCGCGTAGGCGCCCATCGTGGAGCCGATGTCGCCGCGCTTGGCGTCCATGACCACCAGGCCGCCCGCGGCCCGCAGATCGGCGACGGCGCGCTCCAGGACGGCGATGCCGCGCGAGCCGAAGCGCTCGAAGAAGGCCGCCTGGGGCTTGAAGACGGCCACGGTGCCGGCCAGGGCCTCCACGACGGTGTACGTGAAGCGCTCCAGGCCCGCGATGTCGTCCGCCAGGCCCCAGGAGCTCAGCAGGCCCGCGTGCGGGTCGATGCCGACGCACAGGGGGCCGCGCTCGTCCATGGCGGCGCGCAGGCGGGCGCCGAACGGGGCCAGGTTCTCCAGGGTCGCTTCGGTCACTTCTCGGCCTTTCGGTGGGCGGCGCCGACGGCCTCGGCGAGGGTGGCGTACGGGGAGGCGGCCAGGCGCGCGGCGAGGCCCTTGTGGATCGCGCGGGCGTAGAACGGGCCCTCGTAGATGAAGGCGCTGTAGCCCTGGATCAGGGTGGCGCCGGCGAGGATCCGCTGCCAGGCGTCCTCGGCGTTCTCGATGCCGCCGACGCCGATCAGGACGATCCGGTCGCCCACGCGCGCGTAGAGGCGGCTCAGGACCTCCAGGGAGCGCTGCTTGACGGGAGCGCCGGACAGTCCGCCGGTCTCCTTGACCAGCGCGGGGTCGGAGGTCAGGCCGAGGCCCTCGCGGGCGATGGTGGTGTTGGTGGCGATGATGCCGTCGAGGCCGAGCTCCAGGGCCAGGTCGGCGACGGCGTCCACGTCCTCGTCGGCGAGGTCGGGGGCGATCTTGACCAGGAGCGGGACGCGGCGGTCGGTGACGGCGCGGTCGGCGGCCTCGCGGACGGCGGTCAGGAGCGGGCGCAGCGACTCGGTGGCCTGGAGGTTGCGCAGGCCCGGGGTGTTCGGCGAGGAGACGTTGACGACCAGGTAGTCGGCGTGGCGGGCGAGCCGCTCGGTGGACTTCACGTAGTCGGCGGCGGCCTCGGCCTCGGGCACGACCTTGGTCTTGCCGATGTTGACGCCCACGACGGTCCGGAAGACCGCGTCGCGGGCCGCCAGGCGGTCCGCCACGGCCGCCGAGCCCTCGTTGTTGAAGCCCATGCGGTTGATCAGGGCGCGGTCCGGGACCAGCCGGAAGAGGCGCTTCTTGGGGTTGCCGGGCTGCGCCTCGCCGGTGACGGTGCCGATCTCGACGTGGTCGAAGCCGAGCATGGCCATGCCGTCGATGGCGACGGCGTTCTTGTCGAAGCCGGCGGCGAGGCCGAAGGGGCCGTGCATGCGCAGGCCCAGGGCCTCGGTGCGCAGCTCCTTGTACCGGGGGGCGAGGACGGCCGCGACGAAGGTGCGCAGGACCGGGGTGCGAGCGGCGAGCCGGATCCAGCGGAAGGCCAGGTAGTGGGCCTTCTCGGGGTCCATCCGCTTGAAGATCAGGTTGAAGAAGAGCTTGTACATCGTCCGAGATATCCCTTGTGCGCTCATGAAGAGGGGGACACCGCGGGTGTTGCCGGTGTCCCCCTGCTTCGTACGGGCTGCTAGTCGCGGGCCGCGGTCAGCTGCTCCGCGTGCTCCTGGAGCGAGCGGACGCCCACGTCTCCGTGGTTGAGGGCGTCGATGCCCTGGACCGCCGCCGCCAGCGCCTGGACCGTGGTCAGGCAGGGAACGGAGCGGGCCACCGCCGCCGTACGGATCTCGTAGCCGTCGAGGCGGCCGCCGGTGCCGTACGGGGTGTTGACGATCAGGTCGACCTGGCCGTCGTGGATGAGCTGGACGATGGTCTTCTCGCCGTTCGGCCCCTCGCCCTCGGACTGCTTGCGCACGACGGTGGCGTTGATGCCGTTGCGCTTGAGGACCTCGGCGGTGCCGGAGGTGGCCATCAGCTCGAAGCCGTGGGCGACGAGCTCACGGGCCGGGAAGATCATCGAGCGCTTGTCGCGGTTGGCGACGGAGATGAACGCGCGGCCCTTGGTGGGCAGCGGGCCGTAGGCGCCGGCCTGCGACTTGGCGTACGCCGTGCCGAAGACGTTGTCGATGCCCATGACCTCGCCGGTGGAGCGCATCTCCGGGCCGAGGACGGTGTCCACGCCGCGGCCGTGGATGTCGCGGAAGCGCGACCACGGCATCACGGCCTCCTTGACGGAGATCGGCGCGTCGAGCGGCAGGGTGCCGCCGTCGCCGGTCTTCGGCAGCAGGCCCTCGGCGCGCAGCTCGGCGATGGTGGCGCCCAGCGAGATGCGGGCGGCGGCCTTCGCGAGCGGCACCGCGGTCGCCTTCGAGGTGAAGGGGACCGTGCGGGAGGCGCGCGGGTTGGCCTCCAGGACGTACAGGATGTCGCCGGCCATCGCGAACTGGATGTTGATCAGGCCGCGCACGCCGACGCCCTTGGCGATGGCCTCGGTGGAGGCGCGCAGGCGCTTGATGTCGAAACCGCCGAGGGTGATCGGGGGCAGGGCGCAGGCCGAGTCGCCGGAGTGGATGCCGGCCTCCTCGATGTGCTCCATGACACCGCCGAGGTAGAGCTCCTCGCCGTCGTAGAGCGCGTCGACGTCGATCTCGATGGCGTCGTCGAGGAAGCGGTCGACGAGGACCGGGCGGGTCGGGGAGATCTCGGTGGACTCGGCGATGTACGACTCCAGGCGCGCCTCGTCGTAGACGATCTCCATGCCGCGGCCGCCGAGCACGTACGAGGGGCGTACGAGGACGGGGTAGCCGATCTCGTCGGCGATGGCCTTGGCGCCGGCGAAGGTGGTGGCGGTGCCGTGCTTCGGCGCGGGCAGCCCGGCCTCGGCGAGCACCTGGCCGAAGGCACCGCGGTCCTCGGCGGCGTGGATGGCCTCCGGGGAGGTGCCGACGACCGGCACGCCGTTGTCCTTGAGCGCCTGGGCGAGGCCCAGCGGGGTCTGGCCGCCGAGCTGGACGACGACACCGGCGATCGGGCCCGCGAGGGACTCGGCGTGGACGATCTCCAGCACGTCCTCGAGCGTCAGCGGCTCGAAGTACAGGCGGTCGGAGGTGTCGTAGTCCGTCGAGACGGTCTCGGGGTTGCAGTTGACCATCACGGTCTCGTAGCCGGCGTCGCTGAGCGCGAAGGAGGCGTGGACGCAGGAGTAGTCGAACTCGATGCCCTGGCCGATGCGGTTCGGGCCGGAGCCCAGGATGATCACCGCGGGCTTCTCGCGCGGCGCGACCTCGCTCTCCTCGTCGTACGAGGAGTAGAAGTACGGGGTGTTGGCGGCGAACTCGGCGGCGCAGGTGTCGACCGTCTTGTAGACCGGGCGGACGCCGAGGGCGTGCCGGACCTCGCGGACGACGTCCTCGCGCAGGCCGCGGATCTCGGCGATCTGGGCGTCGGAGAAGCCGTGGCGCTTGGCCTCGGCGAGGAGCTCGGGCTCCAGCTTCTCGGCGCCGGCCAGGTCGTCGGCGATCTCCTTGATGAGGAAGAGCTGGTCGACGAACCAGGGGTCGATCTTGGTGGCCTCGAAGACCTCCTCGGGGGTGGCGCCCGCGCGGATGGCCTCCATGACGGTGTTGATCCGGCCGTCGGTGGGGCGGACCGCCTCGCGGAGCAGCTCGGCCTTGTCGCCGGTCTCGCCGGTGAAGGCGAACTGCGAGCCCTTCTTCTCCAGGGAGCGCAGGGCCTTCTGGAGCGCCTCGGTGAAGTTGCGGCCGATCGCCATGGCCTCGCCGACCGACTTCATGGTCGTGGTCAGCGTGGAGTCGGCGGCCGGGAACTTCTCGAAGGCGAAGCGCGGGGCCTTGACGACGACGTAGTCGAGGGTCGGCTCGAAGGAGGCCGGCGTCTTCTCGGTGATGTCGTTGGGGATCTCGTCCAGCGTGTAGCCGACGGCGAGCCGGGCCGCGATCTTGGCGATCGGGAAGCCGGTCGCCTTGGAGGCGAGCGCGGAGGAGCGGGAGACGCGCGGGTTCATCTCGATGACGATGATCCGGCCGTCGACCGGGTCGATCGCGAACTGGATGTTGCAGCCGCCGGTGTCGACGCCGACCTCGCGGATGATCGCGATGCCGATGTCGCGGAGCCGCTGGTACTCGCGGTCGGTGAGCGTCATCGCCGGGGCGACGGTGATCGAGTCACCGGTGTGGACGCCCATGGGGTCGAAGTTCTCGATGGAGCAGACGACCACGACGTTGTCGTTCTTGTCGCGCATCAGCTCCAGCTCGTACTCCTTCCAGCCGAGGATGGACTCCTCCAGGAGCACCTCGGTGGTCGGGGAGAGCGTGAGGCCCTGGCCGGCGATGCGGCGCAGCTCCTCCTCGTCGTGGGCGAAGCCGGAGCCGGCGCCGCCCATGGTGAAGGAGGGGCGCACGACGACGGGGTAGCCGCCGAGGGTGTCGACGCCCTTGAGGACGTCGTCCATGGAGTGGCAGATGACCGAGCGGGCGGACTCGCCGTAGCCGATCTTGGCCTTGACGGCCTCGACGACGCCCTTGAAGAGGTCGCGGTCCTCGCCCTTGTGGATGGCCTCGACGTTGGCGCCGATGAGCTCGACGCCGTACTTCTCCAGGACGCCCTGCTCGTGCATGGAGATCGCGGTGTTGAGCGCGGTCTGGCCGCCGAGGGTGGGCAGGAGGGCGTCGGGGCGCTCCTTGGCGATGATCTTCTCGACGAACTCGGGGGTGATCGGCTCGACGTACGTGGCGTCGGCGATCTCCGGGTCGGTCATGATCGTGGCCGGGTTGGAGTTCACCAGGATGACCCGCAGGCCCTCGGCCTTGAGGATGCGGCAGGCCTGGGTACCGGAGTAGTCGAACTCGGCTGCCTGGCCGATGACGATCGGGCCGGAGCCGATGACCAGGACGGACTGGATATCGGTGCGCTTAGGCACGCTCGGCCTCCAGGGCGGTGTTCATGAGCGAAGTGAAGCGGTCGAAGAGGTACGCGGCGTCGTGCGGGCCCGCGGCCGCCTCGGGGTGGTACTGGACGGAGAAGGCCGGCTGGTCGAGCAGCTGGAGACCCTCCACGACGTCGTCGTTCAGGCAGACGTGGGAGACCTCGACCCGCCCGAAGGGGGTGTCGGAGACCTTGTCGAGGGGCGCGTCGACGGCGAAGCCGTGGTTGTGCGCGGTGACCTCGACCTTGCCGGTGGTGCGGTCCTGGACGGGCTGGTTGATGCCCCGGTGGCCGTACTTCAGCTTGTAGGTGCCGAAGCCGAGCGCGCGGCCCAGGATCTGGTTGCCGAAGCAGATGCCGAAGAGCGGGGTCTTGCGGCGCAGGACCTCCTGCATGACGGCGACGGGGCCGTCGGCGGTGGCCGGGTCGCCCGGGCCGTTGGAGAAGAACACGCCGTCGGGGTTGACGGCGTAGACGTCCTCGGCGGTGGCGGTGGCGGGCAGCACATGGACCTCGATGCCGCGCTCGGCCATCCGGTGCGGGGTCATGCCCTTGATGCCGAGGTCGACGGCGGCGACGGTGAACTTCTTCTCGCCGATCGCGGGGACGACGTACGTCTCCTTGGTGGCGACCTCGGCGGAGAGGTCCGCGCCCTTCATCTCGGGCTGCTGGCGGACCTCGGCCAGCATGGTGCCCTCGTCGGGGAGCGCGCTGCCGGAGAAGATGCCGACGCGCATGGCGCCGCTCTCGCGCAGGTGGCGGGTGAGGGCGCGGGTGTCGATGCCCTGGATGCCGACGACGCCCTGCTGCCGCAGCTCCTCGTCGAGGGAGCGGCGGGCGCGCCAGTTGGAGGAGACGCGTGCGGGGTCGCGGACGACGTAGCCGGCGACCCAGATGCGGGACGACTCGGGGTCCTCGTCGTTGACGCCGGTGTTGCCCACGTGGGGGGCGGTCATCACGACGACCTGGCGGTGGTACGACGGGTCGGTGAGGGTCTCCTGGTAGCCGGTCATGCCGGTGGAGAACACGGCCTCGCCGAAGGTCTCCCCCACGGCCCCGTAGGCGCGGCCGCGGAAGATGCGGCCGTCCTCCAGGACGAGTACGGCGGGAACCTTGGAGGCTCCCCTTGTGGAGGTCGTCATCGTGCGCCTTCCGTCGTGTTTGCGTGGTTCGTGGTGCTCATGGAGTTGATCGCCTCGACCCAGGCGGCGTGATCGGCCGCCCGGTCGGAGCGGAAGCCGGAGTCGAGCAGCGTGTCGCCGTGCGTCCAGGTGACGACCAGGAGGCCGCCCTCGGTGAGGACCTTGCCGGCGATGCCCTTGTCCAGCCGGGCCTCGCGCAGGGCGTGGGCCGGGATGAGGAAGTCGTTCGCGCCGGGGCGGACGACCGCGACGCCCTGGTCCGTCAGGGTGAGCTCGGCCCGGCTGCGGACGCCCAGGCCGTGGGCGACGATCCGGTCGAGCCAGTGCCCGGCGGTGGTGGAGCCGTGGTAGCGGCCGGCCAGTGCGAGCCGGGCCTCACCGGGTGCCTCGGGCAGCTCGGGGAGGGCCGGCAGGCCGGACTGGAGGCTGCCGCGCCACTTCCATCCCTGGCGCATCAGCCAGTAGACGAAGGCGACGAAGAGCAGCAGTCCCGCGACCCAGCCGATGCGGCCGGCCCAGTCGGTGACCTCGGCGGACTTCTGCTCGGCCAGTTGAATGAGTGGTGTCACGCCAGCTTCCCGTCGACGAGCGTTGCCCGGCCCCGCAGGAACGTGTGGGTGACGCGCCCCGGCAGCTCGCGGCCCTCGTAGGGGGTGTTGCGGCTGCGGGAGGCGAAGTCGGCGGGGTCCACGACACCACGGTAAGCCGGATCGACCAGCGTCAGGTTGGCGGGCTCACCTGCCGAGACGGGGCGGCCGTGCTCCTTGGCCTGTCCGATCCGGGCCGGATTGACGGACATCCGGTCGGCGACGCCGGCCCAGTCGAGCAGTCCGGTCTCCACCATCGTCTGCTGGACGACGGACAGGGCGGTCTCCAGGCCGACCATGCCCATGGCGGCCGCGGCCCACTCGCAGTCCTTGTCCTCGTGCGGGTGCGGGGCGTGGTCGGTGGCGACGATGTCGATGGTGCCGTCGGCGAGGGCCTCGCGCAGCGCCATGACGTCCCGCTCGGTGCGCAGCGGCGGGTTCACCTTGTAGACCGGGTTGTACGTCCGTACGAGCTCGTCCGTGAGGAGCAGGTGGTGCGGGGTGACCTCGGCGGTGACGTCGATGCCGCGGGACTTGGCCCAGCGGACGATCTCGACGGAGCCGGCCGTGGAGAGGTGGCAGATGTGGACGCGGGAGCCGACGTGCTCGGCGAGCAGGACGTCGCGGGCGATGATCGACTCCTCGGCGACGGCCGGCCAGCCGCCCAGGCCGAGCTCGGCGGAGACGATGCCCTCGTTCATCTGGGCGCCCTCGGTGAGGCGGGGCTCCTGGGCGTGCTGGGCGACGACGCCGCCGAAGGCCTTCACGTACTCCAGGGCGCGGCGCATGATCACGGCGTCGTCGACGCACTTGCCGTCGTCGGAGAAGACGGTGACGCCGGCGGCGGAGTCGTGCATGGCGCCGAGCTCGGCCAGCTTCTTGCCCTCCAGGCCGACGGTGACGGCGCCGATGGGCTGCACGTCGCAGTAGCCGTGCTCGCGGCCGAGGCGGTAGACCTGCTCGACGACGCCGGCGGTGTCGGCGACCGGGTGGGTGTTGGCCATGGCGAAGACGGCCGTGTAGCCACCGGAGGCGGCGGCCCGGGTGCCGGTGAGGACGGTCTCGGAGTCCTCGCGGCCCGGCTCGCGCAGGTGGGTGTGCAGGTCGACGAGGCCCGGCAGCAGGATCCGGCCCTCGGCCTCGATCACCTGCGCGCCCTCGGCCGACAGGCCGGTGCCGACCTCGGCGATGGTCTCGCCGTCGATCAGGACGTCCTGCGCCTCGCCACCGAGCACCTTCGCACCACGGATCAGGATCTTGCTCATGGGGTTCAGTTCTCCTCGGTGCGGGGGGTGGCGGGGGCGGCGGGGGCGGCGGGCTCGGAGCCGCCGAGCAGCAGGTAGAGCACGGCCATGCGGATGGAGACGCCGTTGGCGACCTGCTCGACGACCGTGCAGCGGTCGGAGTCGGCGACCTCGGCGGTGATCTCCATGCCGCGGACCATGGGCCCGGGGTGCATGACGATGGCGTGCTCGGGCATCTTGGCCATCCGCTCGCCGTTCAGCCCGTAGCGGCGCGAGTACTCGCGCTCGGTCGGGAAGAAGGCGGCGTTCATCCGCTCGCGCTGCACACGCAGCATCATCACCGCGTCGGACTTCGGCAGCACGCCGTCGAGGTCGTACGAGACCTCGCAGGGCCAGGTCTCCACGCCGACGGGGACCAGGGTGGGCGGGGCCACCAGGGTGACCTCGGCGCCGAGGGTGTGCAGCAGGTCGACGTTGGAGCGGGCGACCCGGCTGTGCAGGACGTCGCCGACGAGCGTGATGCGCTTGCCGTCCAGGTCCTTGCCGAGGCCGGTGTCGCGGCCGACCAGGCGGCGGCGCATGGTGAAGGCGTCCAGGAGGGCCTGGGTGGGGTGCTGGTGGGTGCCGTCGCCCGCGTTGATGACGGGGGCGTCGATCCAGCCGGAGGTGGCCAGGCGGTACGGGGCGCCGGAGGCGCTGTGCCGGATGACGACGGCGTCGACGCCCATCGCCTCCAGGGTCTGCGCGGTGTCCTTGAGGGACTCGCCCTTGGAGACGCTGGAGCCCTTGGCCGCGAAGTTGATCACATCGGCGGAGAGGCGCTTCTCGGCGGCCTCGAAGGAGATCCGGGTGCGGGTGGAGTCCTCGAAGAAGAGGTTGCAGATCGTGCGGCCGCGCAGGGTCGGCAGCTTCCTGATCGGCCGGTCGGCCACCCGGGCCATCTCCTCGGCGGTGTCGAGGATGAGGACGGCGTCGTCGCGGGTGAGGTCGGCGGCCGAGATGAGGTGACGCATCATCGGGGTTTCTCTCCGGGGTGGGGAGGGTGAGGGCATGCGGGTGCGCAGGGCTGTGCCCCGGACCCGTCGGGGGCCGGTCCGGCTAGGAGGCGGGCTTGCTGCCGAGCAGCACGGTGTCGCGACCGTCCTCCTCGGCGAGCTGGACCTTGACCGTCTCCCGCAGCGACGTGGGGAGGTTCTTGCCGACGTAGTCGGCGCGGATCGGGAGCTCGCGGTGGCCGCGGTCGACGAGGACGGCGAGCTGGACGGCGCGGGGGCGGCCGATGTCGCCGAGGGCGTCGAGGGCGGCGCGGATGGTGCGGCCGGAGAAGAGCACGTCGTCGACGAGGACGACCAGGCGGCCGTCGATGCCGTCACCCGGGATCTCGGTGCGGCCGAGGGCGCGCGCCGGCTTCATCCGCAGGTCGTCGCGGTACATCGTGATGTCGAGGGAGCCGACCGGGATCTTGGCGCCGGTGATCGATTCCAGCTTCTCGGCCAGCCGGCGGGCGAGGTACACACCGCGGGTCGGAATGCCGAGGAGGACCACGTCGTCGGCACCTTTGGCGCGCTCGACGATCTCGTGGGCGATGCGGGTCAGGACCCGCGCGATGTCCGGGGCCTCGAGAACGGGCCGGGCATCGGTGTGCTGCTGTGCGTCCATATGAAACGGACCTCCTTCTCCGCCTCACGGGACGGACCTTAAAGGACGTCGGAATTGCGCCATCCACACTACCAGGGGCGGGCCGGTGCCCTGCTCACCCCCCTGGCGCCGCTCCGGTCCCGTCCCCCGGGAGGGGGCGGTATGGACCATTCGGCTTGACGGGAGAGTGTCACGCTGCGTAACCTCACAGTGAGTTACCAGCCGCGCGGCACCGCCGCAATCGTCACAGCGTCCGGGAGCGTTATGTCCAGCGAATACGCAAAGCAGCTCGGGGCCAAACTCCGTGCGATCCGCACCCAGCAGGGCCTTTCCCTCCACGGTGTGGAGGAGAAGTCCCAGGGCCGCTGGAAGGCGGTCGTGGTCGGTTCTTACGAGCGTGGTGACCGCGCCGTGACCGTACAGCGTCTGGCCGAGCTGGCGGACTTCTACGGGGTCCCGGTGCAGGAGCTGCTGCCGGGCACCACGCCGGGCGGGGCCGCCGAGCCGCCGCCGAAGCTGGTCCTGGACCTGGAGCGCCTCGCCCACGTCCCCGCCGAGAAGGCCGGCCCGCTCCAGCGCTACGCGGCGACCATCCAGTCGCAGCGCGGCGACTACAACGGCAAGGTGCTGTCGATCCGCCAGGACGACCTGCGCACCCTCGCCGTCATCTACGACCAGTCCCCCTCGGTCCTCACCGAGCAGCTGATCAGCTGGGGCGTCCTGGACGCGGACGCGCGCCGCGCCGTCGCCCACGAGGAGAACTGACCCCCTGCGGGTCGGAAAGCCTCATACCAGCGCAGAAACGTGCCGCCGGGCCCCCGGGAGTCGCTCCGACTCTCGGGGGCCCGGTGCGTTCCCGCAGGGCGCCTGAGGGCCTGCCTGGCGCCGCCGCCACCCACACGGCGCTCCGGCCGGCCGGAGCACGGTCGGCGGCGAGCACGATCGGCCGGAGCACGGCGAAGGGGCCCGCAGCACCAGTGGTGCTGCGGGCCCCTTCGACTGCCGTGGGAACGGCTGCGGGCCTGGGCCGGGTGTGGGACTAGGCGTCCGCGTCCCGGCGAAGGCGCGGCTTCAGGTCCTTGAAGCGGCCGAGCAGACCGTTGACGAAGGCCGGCGACTCGTCCGTGGAGAACTCCTTGGCGAGCTGCACCGCCTCGTCGATCGCCACCGCGTCCGGGGTGCCGTCCTCCCAGATCAGCTCGTACGCGCCGAGGCGCACGATGTTCCGGTCGGCGACGGGCATCCGGTCGAGGTCCCAGTCCACCGCGTAGGTCGCGATGAGCTCGTCGATGCGCGCCACGTGCGAGGAGTACCCCTCGACCAGCTGCATGGTGAACTCGTTGACCGGCGGCTGGTGGTCGTCCGACCGGGCGAACCGGACCTGGTCCGCGAGGACTGCCTGGACCGAGGTGCCGCGCTGGTCGGCCTCGAACAGGATCTGGAAGGCCCGCCTGCGGGCCTTGCTCCGGGCAGCCACGGTTAGCTGTTCACCCGGCCGAGGTAGGCGCTGGAGCGGGTGTCGACCTTGACCTTCTCACCGGTGGTGATGAAG
Source organism: Streptomyces sp. NPDC093111 (assembly GCF_040683955.1). Lineage (NCBI taxonomy): Bacteria > Bacillati > Actinomycetota > Actinomycetes > Kitasatosporales > Streptomycetaceae > Streptomyces > Streptomyces sp. NPDC093111. The sequence continues at coordinate 11,963 of NZ_JBFBNW010000037.1, forward strand.
AGCGGGACCTGGATCTGGTGACCGGTCTCCAGGGTGGCGGGCTTGGTGCCACCGGTGGAGCGGTCGCCCTGGACGCCCGGCTCGGTCTCCTGGATCACGAGCTCGACGGCGGCCGGCAGCTCCACGTAGAGCACCTCGCCCTCGTGCTGCGCGACCGAGGCGGTGAAGCCCTCGATCAGGAAGTTGGCGGTGTCGCCGACGTTCTTCCGGTCGATGTGCAGCTGGTCGTAGGTCTCCATGTCCATGAAGACGAAGTACTCGCCGTCCATGTAGGAGAACTGCATGTCACGGCGGTCGATGGTGGCGGTGTCGACCTTCGTACCAGCGTTGAAGGTCTTGTCGACGACCTTGCCGGAGAGCACGTGCTTGAGCTTGGTGCGCACGAAGGCGGGGCCCTTGCCGGGCTTGACGTGCTGGAACTCGACGACGGACCAGAGCTGGCCCCCGTCGAGCTTGAGCACCATGCCGTTCTTGAGGTCGTTCGTGGAAGCCACGGTTGCGGAATCTCCTGGACTGACGTGGACCTGGGAGGCGTACGCGCCCTACAGCGCGAGCAGCTCCTTGGTCGTGATGGTGAGTAGCTCGGGTCCGCCGTCCGCCTCCTGGCGTACGACGAGCGTGTCATCGATCCGGACCCCGCCCCGGCCCGGGAGGTGGACCCCCGGTTCGACGGTGACCGGCACACAAGCGTCCAGTTTACCCATGGCCGCGGGTGCCAGCTGCGGGTCCTCGTCGATTTCCAGGCCCACGCCGTGCCCGGTGAGGGGTGCGCTGGCGTCTCCGTGGCCCCCCGCGACGAGAATCTGCCGGGCCGCGCGGTCGACGTCGCGGTACTCGGCGCCGGGTGCGAGGGCCTCCCGGCCGGCCCGCTGAGCGGCGAAGACGAGGTCGTACAGCTCGATCTGCCAGTCGGCGGGAGTGGTCCCGATGACGAAGGTACGACCGATCTCACAGCGGTAGCCGCGATAGTTGGCGCCGAGGCAGACGGACAGGAAGTCGCCCTCCTCGACCCGCCGGTCGGTGGGCCGGTGCCCGGCCCGCCCGGAGTGCGGCCCGGTGGCCACGGAGGTGCGGAAGGCGGGGCCGTCGGCGCCGTGGTCGACGAGCCGCCGCTCCAGCTCCAGGGCGAGGTGCCGCTCGGTCCTGCCGACCAGGATGGACTCCAGGAGCTCGCCGAGGGCCTGGTCGGCGATCTCGGCGGCGATCCGCAGACAGGCGATCTCGTCCTCGTCCTTGACGATCCGCAGCTGTTCGACGCCGCTCGACAGGTCGGCGAGGCGCAGTCCGGGGGCGACGGAGCCCATGGCCCGGTGGCGGGCGACGGTCAGGTGGTGCTCCTCGACGGCGAGGCCGTCCGCCCCGGCCTTGCGGGCGAAGTCGACGGCCGCGACCGCCGGATCGCCGCCGCCGGTGGGCAGCAGCAGCTGGCGCAGCAGCTCGTCGAGCCGCCCGTCGGCGGGATCGGTGCCCGGGGCGGTCGGGCAGAGCAGCACGTCCTCCTCGGGGCCGAGCAGCAGCACCGCCCCGGCGGGTGAACCGCCGGTGAGATAGCGGACGTTGGCGGGACGGGAGACCAGGGCCGCCGAGCTGCCCGCGGCCGCACACCGGTCGCGCAGCCGCACCCGGCGGTCCGCATACACCTCTGACATGTTCCGAGCGTACGAGGGGCCGGGCGCCCCGGCCTGTTCAGCGGGTCCGACCGGGCGGGCCCGCCGTCCCCGGCGACGGCCCGCCGGCCCGTCCGGGGCCGCCGCGCCCTCAGCCCGTCTGGGGGTTCGCGATCGCGCGGGCCAGGACGTCGTCGAGGACGCGGGCGGTGGTCTCCACGTCGTACGTGGAGTTGTCGATGATCGGCAGGCCGGAGCCGTACCAGCCGGCCATCCGGCCGTGGATGGCGGCGACCTCCTCGTCCGAGAGGCGCCGGTTGCCGCTGCGCTCGGCGTTGCGCTCCAGGACGATGTCGAGGCCGGGCAGCAGGACGACGGGGAGCAGGCCGGGGCCGACGTGGCGCTTCCAGCCGCCGAGGCCGACGACGGGCCAGTCGGGGAAGACGGCGTCGTCGAGGATGCAGGAGATGCCGTTGGCGAGGAAGTTGCGGGCGGCGAAGCCGCAGGTGCGGCGGGCGAGGCGGTACTGGGCCTCGGAGTTCTCGTTCCACCCGGCCTGCGGGTCGGCGAAGCCGGAGCAGACCCATTCACGCACGTCGTCGAGGCTGATGTGGGCGGTCGGGACGTGCCGGCGCCGCGCCCAGTGGCGGGCGACGGTGGTCTTTCCGGCGCCGGCCGGTCCGATGAGCAGCACGGCGAGGGTGGCGGTCCCGGTGCCGGTCACCATCGGCGGCATCGCCGTGTGGGCGGTGACGGGGGCGCTCGTCCAGCCGGGTGCGGGCGGCGGGCCCTGCGGCGGTCCGGGCGGCGGCGCGGCCTGCGCGGAGGGGTAGGGGTAGTGCTGCGGCGGGGCGGGCGGAACGGGGGGAGGCGCGCCCTGGGCGGCTCCGGGCGCGTGGGCCCGCGGGGCGTGCGCCCAGGCCGAGGGGTCGGCGGGCTGGTGCGGTGGCGACGGAGCCCCCATTCCGTGCTGCATCCCGGTGCCCACTCCGTCCCGTACGCCTTTTGCTTCCACTGTTGCCGGAACGTTACCGCCCCCGGCTTCCCGAGGGGAAACGGCCGGGGGCGGTACGCGGTGCCCGAGGGCCTCGCGAGCGGTGCTCAGGAGGTGTTCAGGCGGTCAGTTCCTCCGCGAGCGCGCGCAGGGCGAGCCGGTAGGAGCCGATCCCGAAGCCGGCGATCGTGCCGGTCGCCACGGCGGCGACGACCGAGGTGTGCCGGAACTCCTCGCGCGTGTACGGGTTGGAGATGTGCACCTCGATGAGCGGCGCGGTGCGCTGGGCGGCCGCGTCGCGCATGCCGTACGAGTAGTGCGTGAACGCGCCGGGGTTGAGCACGACCGGCAGCGAGCCGTCCGCGGCCTCGTGCAGCCAGCGGATCATCTCGCCCTCGTCGTTGGTCTCGCGCACCTCGACGTCGAAGCCCAGCTCCTCGCCGAGGGTCCGGCAGGAGTCGACCAGCCCCTTGTAGGAGGTGGCGCCGTAGATGTCGGGCTCGCGGGAGCCGAGCCGCCCCAGGTTCGGGCCGTTGAGGACGAGGACCCGGCGCGGCTCGCTCACGCGGACACCTCGCCGTAGGCGGCGATCAGGACGGCCGGGTCGGGGCCCTCCAGGACCGTCGGCTTGCCGAGGCCGTCGAGGACGATGAAGCGCAGCAGGTCGCCGCGGGACTTCTTGTCGACCTTCATGGTCTCCAGCAGCTTGGGCCACTGGTCGCCTCGGTAGGTGAGCGGCAGTCCGACCGACTCCAGGACGGCGCGGTGCCGGTCGGCGGTGGCGTCGTCGAGGCGGCCGGCGAGCCGGCCGAGCTCGGCGGCGAAGACCATGCCGACGGAGACGGCGGCGCCGTGGCGCCACTTGTACCGCTCGTTCTTCTCGATGGCGTGGGCGAGGGTGTGCCCGTAGTTGAGGATCTCGCGGCGGCCGGCCTCCTTGAGGTCGCCGGAGACGACCTCGGCCTTGACCTGGATCGACCGCACGATGAGCTCGGCGGTGTGCGGTCCGGCCGGGGTACGGGCGCCCTCCGGGTCCCCCTCGATCAGGTCGAGGATGACCGGGTCGGCGATGAAACCGGCCTTGATGATCTCGGCGAGGCCGCTGACGTAGTCGTGCACGGGCAGCGAGTCCAGCGCGGCGAGGTCGCAGAGCACCCCGGCCGGCGGGTGGAAGGCGCCGACGAGGTTCTTGCCCTCGGCGGTGTTGATGCCGGTCTTGCCGCCGACGGCCGCGTCGACCATGGCGAGCACCGTGGTGGGCACGGCGATCCAGCGCACGCCCCGCAGCCAGGTCGCGGCGACGAAGCCGGCCAGGTCGGTGGTGGCGCCGCCGCCGACGCCCACGATGATGTCGCTGCGGGTGAAGCCGGTCTGGCCGAGCGCCTTCCAGCAGTAGGCGGCGACCTCCGCGGTCTTCGCCTCCTCGGCGTTGGGCACCTGGATGGCGACGGCCTCGTAGCCCTGGTCCGCGAGGTCGCCACGCAGGGCCTCGCCGGTCTCGGCGAGCGCCTCGGGGTGGATGACGGCCACCCGCTTGGCGCCGGGGCCGATGAGGGCGGGGAGCTCGCCGAGCAGCTGCCGTCCGACCAGCACCTCGTACGGCTCGGTGCCCGCCGAGCCGCCGACCTGGATACGGGTCACTTCCTGGTGCGTCATGTCTCCTTCTTCAGGTCCAGAGCGTCGAGGACGGCGTCCGCGACCTCTTCGGGTGTGCGGTCGTCGGTGGCGACGACGGCACGGGCGACTTCGGTGTAGAGGTGGCGGCGGGCGTCCATCAGCTCGCGCCACTGGCGGCGCGGGTTGACGGCGAGCAGCGGCCGCGCGGCGCCGAGGCCGACGCGGCGGACCGCTTCCTCGACGTCCATCGAGAGGTACGCGACGGGCAGCCCGGCCAGCAGGGCGCGGGTGCCGGCGTCGAGCACGGCACCGCCGCCGAGCGCGAGGACGCCCTCGTGCTCGGTGACGGCGGTGCGCACGGCCGCGCGCTCCAGGGCCCGGAAGTGGTCCTCGCCGTCCTCGACGAAGATGTCGGAGATCTCGCGTCCCTCGGCGGCGACGATGTCGGCGTCGGTGTCGCGGTACGCGGCGCCGAGCCGCTCGGCGAGGAGCGCGCCGACCGTGGACTTGCCGGAACCCATCGGGCCGACGAGGACGACCAGGGGGCCGCCGGTCACCGGATCTGGAGGTTGTCGAGGTAGGACCGCACGTTGCGGCGGGTCTCGGGGACGCTGTCTCCGCCGAACTTCTCGACGACCGCGTCGGCCAGGACCAGCGCGACCATGGCCTCGGCCACGATCCCCGCCGCCGGCACCGCGCACACGTCGGAGCGCTGGTGGTGGGCCGCGGCGACCTCGCCGGTGGCGACGTCGACGGTGGCGAGCGCGCGGGGCACGGTCGCGATGGGCTTCATGGCGGCGCGGACGCGCAGCAGCTCGCCGGTGGTCAGGCCGCCCTCGGTGCCGCCGGCGCGGCCGGTGGCGCGGGTGATGCCGTCGGGGCCCTGGACGATCTCGTCGTGGGCCTGGGAGCCGGGGACGCGGGCGAGGTCGAAGCCGTCGCCGACCTCGACGCCCTTGATGGCCTGGATGCCCATGAGCGCGGCGGCGAGGCGGGCGTCGAGGCGCCGGTCCCAGTGCACGTGCGAGCCGAGGCCGACGGGCACGCCGTAGGCCAGGACCTCGACGACGCCGCCGAGGGTGTCGCCGTCCTTGTGGGCCTGGTCGATCTCGGCGACCATCGCCTTCGACGCGTCGGCGTCCAGGCAGCGCACCGGGTCGGCGTCCAGCTTCTCGACGTCGGCCGGGGTCGGGTAGACGCCGTACGGGGCCTTCGCGGCGGCGAGCTCGACGACGTGGGACACGATCTCGATGCCGGCCGCCTCCTTCAGGAAGGAGCGGGCGACGGCACCGAGGGCGACACGGGCGGCGGTCTCACGGGCGCTGGCGCGCTCCAGGATCGGCCGGGCCTCGTCGAAGCCGTACTTCTGCATGCCGGCGAGGTCGGCGTGGCCGGGGCGGGGCCGGGTCAGGGGCGCGTTGCGGCCCGTCTCCTTGAGCTCCGCGGGGTCGACGGGGTCCGCCGACATGACCTTCTCCCACTTCGGCCATTCCGTGTTGCCGACCATGACGGCGACGGGCGAGCCGAGCGAGAGGCCGTGGCGGACTCCGCCGAGGAAGGTGACCTCGTCCTGCTCGAACTTCATCCGGGCTCCGCGCCCGTAGCCGAGGCGCCGCCGCGCGAGGTGGTCGGCCACCAGCTCCGTGGTGACCGGCACGCCTGCGGGAAGTCCTTCGAGGGTTGCAACCAGCGCGGGTCCGTGGGACTCCCCCGCCGTCAGCCAACGCAGCCTGCTCAACGATGCTCCTCATGCTCGCGCCTGGGCTCTGCTCCGGCGCGACCTGGGTGCGCGGCCCTGGTCCGCCTCCCCTGATCCTCCCACGTCCCGGCGCCTGATCGATCGCCGGTCCACAGGTCGGAACGCATCTGTCAGGTGTCGAGTCGGGTTTCGGCCAGCCCGTCCGCGGGGCTCCGCCGGGCCCGCCACCGGGTCACCACGCAGTACAGGAGGAACGCGCCGCCGAGCGCGAGGACCGGATAGCGGACCACCGCGGGCAGGGAGCCGATCCCGATCCGGACCAGCCCGATCACCAGATGGACGAGATCCCAGCCCGCGTCCCACCTGGACGCGAGCAACACGTCTCCCGCCACGCTCTCTCCCCCTGTTTCCCCGCCGCCCCGTCGTCCCCGTGGCCCCTCGGCCCCCGGCCCCCGTCGTTCCGGATCAGCGCTCGGCCAGCGCCCGCTCCCCCGCCGCCCGCATCGCGGCCAGCGGCCCCGGGGCCCGCCCGGTCATCTGCTCGACCTGGAGCACCGCCTGGTGGACCAGCAGGTCGAGGCCGCCGACCACCTTCCCGCCGCGCGCCGACCAGGCGGAGGCGATCCGGGTGGGCCACGGGTCGTACAGCACGTCGAAGAGGGTGCCGGGGGCGTCCGGCACGGCCGCCGCGAGCGCGTCCGTCGTCCCGGCCGGCGTGGTGGCGACGACCAGCGGGGCCGCGAAGGCCTCGGCGGCGTCGTCCCAGGCGGCGGTGCGCACGTCGACGCCGAGCCGCTCGCCCCAGCCCCGCATCTCCCGCGCGCGCGCCTCACTGCGTACGTAGGCGGTGACGGGCCCCGAGCAGATCCCGGCCAGGGCGGCGAGCGCCGAGGAGGCGGTGGCGCCCGCGCCGAGGATCGCGGCCGAATCGACCTTCTCGACGGCCCGCTCCCGCAGGGCGGCGACGATGCCGGGGGTGTCGGTGTTGTCGCCGACCCGCCGCCCGTCCTCGGTGCACACGACCGTGTTCACCGCCTCGACCGAGGCCGCCACGTCGGTGACCTCGTCGAGCAGCGGCATGATCGCCCGCTTGAGCGGCATCGTGAGCGAGAGCCCCGCCCACGACGCGTCGAGCTCGCCCATGAACCCGGGCAGCGCGGCCTCGTCCACCTCGAAGCGGTCGTACGACCAGTCGTCGAGGCCGAGCTCCCGGTACGCGGCCCGGTGCAGCACCGGGGAGAGCGAGTGGGCGATGGGCGAGCCGAGCACGGCCGCCCGCCGTCGGAAGGTCATCTCAGTTCCCTGCGTTGAACTTCTCGACGAGCCGGTCGTGCTCGGCGAGCGTCTTGGCGAACTCGGTCTTGTTCATGCCGTCCGTGGCGACGAAGTACATCCAGCCGTCGTTCGTCGGGTGGAGGGCGGCGGTCATCGCCTCGACGCCCGGATTGCCGATCGGTCCCGGCGTGAGACCCGCGTGCTTGTACGTGTTGTACGGGTCCGGGTTGGTGAGGATCTCCTTCCGGGTGATCTTGATCTTGCTCGTACCCATCAGGTAGTTGTACGTCGAGTCGAACTGGAGGAGCTGGAAGGTCTCCTTGTTGTCCGGCGAGAGACGGTTGTAGATGACTTCGGCCATCTTCGTGAAGTCGTCGTGCGTCTTGCCCTCGGCCTGGATCATGCTCGCGACCGTGACCAGCTCCCAGGGGCCGCCCTTCAGCCCGAGCTGGCGCGACTTCGCCTCCAGGTCCAGCTTTCCGTACTCCTCGTTGGACCGCGCGACCATCTTCCGCAGCACGTCCTCGGGTTTGTTGCCCTTGGCGACCGGGTAGCTGGCCGGGAAGAGGAAGCCCTCCAGGGGGTCCTTGACGTCGGCGTGGTTCTTCGCCCAGTCCGGCAGGCCGAGGGAGCCGGCCTGTTTGAAGGCGGTCTCCTTCGTGGTGCCCGGCTTGAGGTCGAGACGCTTGTCGATCTCGGCGTAGACCCAGGAGTTGCGGCGCCCCTCGGGGATGACGAAGTTGGCCTTGCTCGCCGGGCTGAGCATCAGCGCGACGGCGCTCTCCGCCGACATCCCCTTCTTCATCGTGTAGACGCCGTCCTGGATGGCGACGCCCTTGGGGTTCTTCTGCTGGGCCGAGACGAAGGCGTCGACGCTCTTGACGACACCCGCCTTCTTGAGGATGTTGCCGATGTCGTAGCCGAGGGCCCCGCGCGGGATCTCGATCTGGACCGCCCCGCTGCCCTCGCCGGCGTAGTCGGGCGCCGCGCCGAACTGGCCCTGCCAGAACTGGTAGCCGAAGTAGCCGATGCCGCCGACGCCGCCGCCGATGACGAGCGCCACGACCAGGCAGGCCATGCCGTTCTTGGCCTTGCGGCCCTTCTTCTTGCCCTTGCCGCCCCGGCGGTCGCCACGGCGCCCGGCGGGCTCGTCGTCGTACGCGTCGTCGTAGGGCTCGTCGTCGTGGGCGTCCGCCGCCGTGTCGCCGTCGTCCGCACGGCCACGGTCGCGACGCCCGCGGCGCCCGGTCCGCTCCTCGGTCCGCTCGTCCGGCCGGGGGTCCGACGGCTCGTCCTCGCCGGTGAAGAACGGGTGGTCCTCCTCCGGCTCCCGCTGCGCCTCCGCCTCCCAGTCGGTCACCGGCTGGGGCGGCACCTGGCGCCGGCCCGGGGGCTGCGGCGGGGGGTAGGCCTCGGGGGTGCCGTAGAGGTCGGGCTGCTGGCCGCCGTACGGATCGGCGGGCGCGGCGTTGTACGGCATCGCCGCCTGGCCCGTCTCCCAGGTGCCGTCGTACTGCTGTGCGGGATACCCGGGCGTGTCGTACCCGCCCGGGTTCCCGTACTGCTGTTCGCCGTAAGCCTGCGGATAGTACGGCTGCTGGGCCTGCTGAGGCTGCTGGGGCTGTTGCGGCTGCTGGTAGGCGCCGCCTCCGTAGGTCTGACCGTACGGATCCTGCTGCCCCTGGTGACCGGGATGCCCCTGGTGACCGGGATGGCCCTGCTGCTGCTCGTACTGCTGCTGCGCCTGCTGCTGGTCGTACTGCTGCTGCGCCTGCTGCGGGTACTGCTGCTGGCCCTCCCACCCCTGGTCCCCGTACAGCGGGTCCGTGGGGTGCCACGGTTCGGAGCCGGGGCTCCGGCCATACTCAGTCATCGATCCCCAAACAGCCGCGAGGCTTCCGGACGATCCGCCTCTACGTAGTGCGGCAGCTGTTCGAACACCGCCGCATCGCGCGGAACGTTACCGTATCGCGATCAGATGACCACTTCGACGCCCTCGCCGGGCGGATTACCTGATACCCGTTCGGACTCAAGAGCGTTCTGAAGGATGATCACAGCGGCGGCCTGGTCGATGACGGACCGCCCCTTCTTGGCCTTCACCCCGGAGGCCCGCAGCCCCTGGGTCGCCGTCACCGTCGTCATCCGCTCGTCGACCAGCCGGACCGGCACCGGGGCGATGCCCTTGGCCATCTCCCCGGCGAAGGCCCGGACCTTGGTCGCGGCCGGACCCTCCCGCCCGCTGAGCGAGCGGGGCAGGCCCACGACGACCTCGATCGGCTCGTACTCCTCGACGATCTGGCGCAGCCGCCGGTGGGCGGCCGGGACGTCACGTCCCGGCACGGTCTCCACCGGCGTGGCGAGGACCCCGTCGGGGTCGCACGAGGCGACCCCGATCCGGGCGTCCCCGACGTCGACCGCGATCCGGCGTCCGCGACGCATCGTCACGCGGTCTCCACCACAAGACGCTCGACGGCCTCGATGGCCTCGCCGACGGCCTGCGGGTTCTGACCGCCGCCCTGGGCGACGTCGGGCTTGCCGCCACCGCCGCCACCGAGGGTCTTGGCCGCGGTGCGGACCAGCTCGCCGGCCTTGAGACCGCGCTCGCGGGCGGCCTCGTTGGTGGCGATGACCGTCAGCGGCTTGCCGTTGACGGTGGTGAACAGGGCCACGACCACCGGACGGTCCGCGGGGATGCGGCCGCGCACGTCGAGGACCAGCTTGCGCAGGTCGTCGGCGCCGGTGCCGTCCGGGACCTGGCCGGTGACCAGGGCGACGCCGCGGACGTCCTTGGCGGAGTCGACCAGACCGGCGGCGGCCTGCAGGACCTTCTCCGCGCGGAACCTCTCGATCTCCTTCTCGGCGTCCTTCAGCTTGCCGAGCATCGCGGAGACCTTCTCCGGCAGCTCCTCCGGGCGGCCCTTGACCAGCTCCTGGAGCTGGGCGACGACCGTGTGCTCACGGGCGAGGAAGTGGTACGCGTCGACGCCGACCAGGGCCTCGACACGGCGCACGCCGGAACCGATGGACGACTCGCCGAGCAGCTTCACCAGACCCAGCTGGGCGGTGTTGTGCACGTGCGTACCGCCGCACAGCTCCTTGGAGAAGTCGCCGATGGTCACGACGCGGACCTTCTCGCCGTACTTCTCGCCGAACTCGGCGATGGCGCCCTGGCGCTTCGCCTCGTCGATCGGCATGACCTCGGCGTGGACCTCCAGCTCGCGCGAGAGGACCTCGTTGATCTTCTGCTCGACGTCGGTCAGGACCGCGCCGGGCACGGCGTTCGGCGAGCCGAAGTCGAAGCGGAAGCGGCCCGGCGAGTTCTCCGAACCGGCCTGGGCGGCCGTCGGGCCGAGCGCGTCGCGCAGCGCCTGGTGGGTGAGGTGGGTGGCCGAGTGGGCGCGGGCGATGGCCCGGCGGCGCCGGATGTCGATGGCGGCGTAGGCGGTCGCGCCCACGGTCACCTCGCCGACCTGCACCGAACCCTTGTGCACGGAGACGCCGGGGACCGGCTGCTGCACGTCGCGGATCTCGATGACCGCGCCGGAGTGCAGCTTGATGCGGCCCTGGTCGGCGAGCTGGCCGCCGCCCTCGGCGTAGAACGGGGTGCGGTCCAGGACGACCTCGACCTCGTCGCCCTCCGAGGCGGCCGGCGAGGGAACGCCGTTGACCAGCAGGCCGACGACGGTGGTCTCGCCCTCGGTGTTGGTGTAGCCGGTGAACTCGGTGGCGCCGTTGCCGTCGGCGATCTCGCGGTACGCGGTGACGTCGGCGTGACCGGTCTTCTTGGCCAGGGCGTCGGCCTTGGCGCGGTCCCGCTGCTCCTTCATGAGGCGGCGGAAGCCCTCCTCGTCCACGGACAGCCCCTGCTCGGCGGCCATCTCGAGGGTGAGGTCGATCGGGAAGCCCCAGGTGTCGTGGAGCAGGAACGCCTTGTCGCCCGACAGGATCGTGCCGCCGGCCGACTTGGTCTCGGTGACCGCGGTGTCGAGGATGTTCGTGCCGCCCTTGAGGGCCTTGAGGAACGCGGCCTCCTCGGCGAGCGCGACCGTCTCGATGCGCTTGCGGTCGGTGACCAGCTCCGGGTACTGCTCGCCCATCGTGTCGATCACGGTGTCGACGAGCTCCTGCACGACCAGGCCGGTGGCGCCGAGCAGGCGCATGTTGCGGACGGCGCGGCGCATGATGCGGCGCAGCACGTAGCCGCGGCCCTCGTTGCCGGGGGTGACGCCGTCGCCGATGAGCATCACGGAGGTGCGCATGTGGTCGGCGACGACCCGCAGCGACACGTCGCTGTCGTGGGCCTTGCCGTAGGCGACGCCGGTCAGCCGGGTCGCCTTGTCGATGACGACCTGGAGGGTGTCGGTCTCGTACATGTTCTGCACGCCCTGGAGGATCATCGCCAGGCGCTCGAGGCCGAGACCGGTGTCGATGTTCTTTGACGGCAGCTCGCCGAGGATCGGGAAGTCGTCCTTCCCGGTGCCCTCGCCACGCTCGTACTGCATGAAGACCAGGTTCCAGATCTCCACGTACCGCTCGTCGTTGACGGCCGGGCCGCCCTCGACGCCGAACTCGGGACCGCGGTCGTAGTTGATCTCGGAGCACGGGCCGCAGGGGCCGGGGACGCCCATGGACCAGTAGTTGTCCTTCTTGCCGAGGCGCTGGATGCGCTCGGCCGGGACGCCGACGACGTCGCGCCAGATCTGCTCGGCCTCGTCGTCCTCCTGGTAGACGGTGATCCAGAGCTTCTCCGGCTCAAGCCCGTAGCCGCCGTGCTCGACCGAGGAGGTCAGCAGCTCCCAGGCCAGCTTGATGGCGCCTTCCTTGAAGTAGTCGCCGAAGGAGAAGTTGCCGCACATCTGGAAGAACGTGCCGTGCCGGGTGGTCTTGCCGACCTCTTCGATGTCCGGCGTGCGGACGCACTTCTGCACGCTGGAGGCGCGCGAGAAGGGCGGCTTGACCTCACCCAGGAAGTAGGGCTTGAACGGCACCATGCCGGCGGGGACGAGCAGCAGAGTCGGGTCGTCCGCGATGAGCGACGCCGAAGGGACGACGGTGTGCCCGCGCTCCTCGAAGAAGCTCAGCCAGCGGCGGCGGATTTCAGCCGACTCCATCAGTGGTCCTCATTCCGGTTGTACGAAAACGAATACGGGGTGGTCGTGCCGGGGTCCGCGAGCGGTCCGAGCGCGGGCCTGCGGCGCGGCGCGGGGAACTCACGGCCGGGGTCCTGGTCCGCCGGGGCGTCCAGGCCGAGGGCCGAGCCGAGCTCGGCCTCGCGCTGCTGCATGCCCGCCCTCACGTCGAGGGCGAAGTCCTTGAGCCGGTGGCCGGTCTCGATCGCCTTGTCCGCCGCCTGGGCGGCGAGGCTCTCGGGGGTCAGCTGCTTGAGCTTGCGGTTGACCTTGGTGGTGGCCCAGACGCCGGCGGCCGCGCCGGCGGTGAACCAGAACGTACGGCGGAACATCCTGCTCAGCCCTTCTGCTTCCGGCGCCTCGCGGACGGCACAATACGACCGACGATCACAGTACGCGGGTCGGACGCGGGCGGCGCGGGGGGAGCGTCCTGACGGCCGCGGCCCATTGCCCTGCGCACCCCGTAGCCGAAGGCCGCGACCTTGACCAGGGGGCCGCCGAAGGTGGAGGCGACGGTGGTGGACAGCGCGGAGGCGTTGGAGGTGACCTCCTGGACGTCCGAGGCGATGGCGTCGACCCGGTCGAGCTGGGTCTGCGCGGAGCGCACGGTCGCGGAGGCGTCGGCGAGCAGCGGGACGGCCTGTTCGGTCACGTCCGCCACCAGCTTGGTGGTCGCCTTGAGCGTCTGCGCCAGCCTCACCAGCACCACGGCGAGGAAGGAGACCAGGATCGCCCAGAAGACGGCCACCAGGATGCCGGCCACCTCTCCACCGGTCACTCCGCACCGCTCTCTGCTGTCGCTCATGTCTTCGGGCCTCCGACGGACGTCGGGCCCTTGTTTACCAGTCCTCCGACCCTATCGCGCCGGAGCTCTTCAGCCGTACCGCATTCGCGCTCGTGGGAGGGGAGTTGCGCCGGTCCGATTGTACGGAGCGCGCGCGGATGAGTACGCTCCGTGTCCCATGCGACGGAGCAATCTCCCTGCGGAGCTCAACCGGTTCGTGGGCCGGGCCGCGGAACAGGACGAACTGGCCCGCCTCATCGAGGAGTTCCGCCTGGTCACGGTCGTCGGTGTGGGCGGGGTCGGCAAGACGCGGCTGGCGCTGCGCACCGCGGCCGCCGAGCAGAAACGCTACGCCGACGGGGTCCGGCTCGCGGAGCTGTCCGCGCTGCGGGATCCGGAGCTGGTGGCCCACGCCCTGGTCGAGTCCCTCGGTCTGACCGACCACACCCTGCGCGGCCCGCGGGAGGTGCTGACCGAACACCTGGCGGAGCTGCGGCTGCTGCTCGTGGTGGACGGCTTCGAGCACCTGGTGGAGGAGTGCGCGGGGCTGCTGCGGGAGTTGCTGCGCGGCTGCGCCGGGCTCACGGTGCTGGCGGTGGGCCGCCGGCCGCTGCGGGTGGACGGCGAGGCCGTGCTGGCGCTGGCGCCGATGGCGGAGGCGGACGCGGTGGCGCTGTTCACCGAGCGGGCGGCGGAGTCGGCGGGGCGGCACGCGCCGGCGGCGCCCGGGCCGGTGCGGGAGCTGTGCCGGCGGCTGGACGGGATCCCGCTGGCACTGGAACTCGCGGCCGGGCGCCTGCCGCTGCTCTCGGTGGAGCAGGTGCTGCAACGGCTCGACGACCGGTTCCGGCTGCTCGACGGCGGTCGGCGCGGGGCGCTGCCCCGGCACCGGACGCTGCGCACGGCGATCGGCTGGAGCCACGAGCTGTGCGCCCCGGAGGAGCGGCTGCTCTGGGCGCGCCTCTCGGTGTTCTCGGGCCCGTTCGACCTGGAGGCGGTGGAGTACGTCTGCTCGGGGCCCGAGTTGCCGGTGGAGCGGGTGCTCGACGTGCTAGGCGAGCTGCTGGCGCAGTCGCTGGTGGCGCGGGAGGAGTCGGCGGCGGGGCCGCGCTACCGGATGCTGGACACGGTCGCGGCGTACGGGGCGGAGTGGTTGGCGGCGCTGGACGACACGGAGCGGATGCGCCGTCGGCACCGCGACTGGTACATGGGGCTCGCGACCTGGTGCGAGCTGGAGTGGTTCAGTCCCCGGCAGGCGGAGGTGGCGGCGGCCACGGACGTGGCGCTGCCGAATCTGCGGGCGGCGCTGGAGCTGTGCCTGGAGTCGCCCGAGGACCTCGCGCTCGCCCAGCACCTGGCGGGCACGCTCTGGTTCTACTGGGCGGGGTGCGGGCGTCTGTCCGAGGGGCGGCACTGGCTCGACCGGGCGCTGGGCGCGGCCCCGGCGGGGGCGGAGCAGGAGGACGCGCGGCTGAAGGCGCTGTGGGTGCTGGGGTACGTGGCCGTCCTGCAGGGGGATCCGACGGCGGCGGTGGCGGCGTTGCACGAGTGCGGCGAGCGGGCCCGGGCCACGGGCAACGCGCTGGCGGAGGCGTACGCGACGCACCGGATGGGGTGTCTGGCGCTGTTGTCGGACGACATGCCGCGGGCCGAGGAGCTGATCGGGCGGGCCCTGGAGGCGTATCGGGAGCAGGGCGAGCTGAACAGCAACGTGCTGATGGGCCAGGTCGAGCTGGCGATGGCGCGGGCGTTCCAGGGGGATCTGGAGGGCGCGGTCGCGCTGTGCGCGGAGGTCCGGGAGATCTGCGAGGAGCGGGGCGAGCGGTGGACGCGGGCGTACGCGCTCTACGTGCTGGGGTACGCGGCGCTGGCCGAGGGGGAGCCGGCGCGGGCGCGGGAGCTGCTGGCCGAGTGCGTCACCATCGACCACGCCTTCCACGACCTGGTGGGTCTGGTGCTGGCGGTCGAGCTGCTCGCGCTGGTGCGGGCGGCCGAGGGGGACGTGCGGGAGGCGGCGGTGCTCCAGGGCGCGGCGCGGCCGATGTGGGACTCGGTGGGGCTGCCGCTGTTCGGCTCGGGCCATTTCAACGGCCCGCGGGTGCTCTGCGAGCGGCAGGCGGGCGAGGCGCTGGGCGGCGAGGGGTACGCGGCGGCGTTCCGGGAGGGGCAGGCGCTGTCGTGGGACGAGGCGGTGGACCGGGCGCTCGCCGAGTGCCGGGATCCGGCCGTCCTCGGGCAGCCGGCCGGGCCGAGGGCGCCGCGGCCGTTCCGTACCGCGCGGACACCGGTCCCGGACACGCGGAAGCCCGCCGGCTCCCCCACGGGTAAGGGCGGGGAAGCGGCGGGCTGAACACCGCGGGGGTGGTACTACACCGTTGCCGAGATCAGCGGGCGTAGTACTCGACGACCAGCTGCTCGTCGCAGATGACCGGGATTTCCTTGCGGTTCGGGTCGCGGTCGAGGCGGAAGGCCAGGGCCTTCAGGTTGACCTGCAGGTAGCGCGGGGTCTCACCGTCGGCGGCGAAGCCACCCTCACGGGCGACCTCGAACAGCGGCTTGGTGCGGCTGCGCTCGCGGACCATCACGACGTCGTCGGGACGGACGCGGAACGACGGCTTGTCGACCTTGGTGCCGTTGACCTGGATGTGGCCGTGGACGACCATCTGACGGGCCTGGTAGATGGTGCGGGCGATGCCCGAACGCAGGACCAGGGCGTCGAGGCGACGCTCGAGCTCGACGACCAGCGCCTCGCCCGTCTTGCCCTCGGCCTTCTTCGCGCGGTCGTACGCGCGGGCCATCTGGCGCTCGCTGATGTCGTACTGGGCGCGCAGACGCTGCTTCTCGAGGAGACGGACCTTGTAGTCCGAGTTCTGCTTGCGGCCACGGCCGTGCTCGCCCGGCGGGTAGGGGCGGGCCTCGAAGTACTTGACGGCCTTCGGCGTCAGCGCAATGCCGAGCGCACGGGACTTCTTGACCTTGGGACGCGACTGGTTAGGCACGTTCTCCAGACCTCCATTGTAGGTTAGGTTAGGCTCACCTTACTCAAGGAGATCGCATGTCTCGCCCGGGGAACACCACACGCATCACGGACGGCAGCACAAAGACCGATGCACTTTCCTCCACGGAAGCCGCGGAAGGCATCGATACGACGGAGGTCCGATCAGCTCATGGTCAGCCGCGTCCAAACGGGCTTGATCTCGCACGGATGCCGTCAGCAGCCGAGCGCACACGAACTCTCGTACAGAGTACATGCTCCGCGGTGCTGCTGATTCCGGGGGCCTCCGGGCACCCCCCGGAGCAGCTCTCCCCCGAGGCCCGCGCGGTCGGACCGGACGGCGAGATCTTCCTGCTCTACCCCGCGGACGCGGCACCGGTACGGGCCGCCACCCACGCGCAGGACGACGAGCTGCCGGTCGTGCTGGAGCTCACGGACGTCGCCCCCGTCTCGGTCCCCCACCGCATCCGGGGCCGGGCCTGGATCTCCGGCTGGCTGACCTGCGTGCCCGGGATCGCCGAACCCGGCCGCATGATGCTCCGCGTGGAGGTCGGCGCGGCCAACGTGGACGACCTGTGGGGCTGCGCCGAGGTCGACCCCGAGGAGTTCGGGGCGGCCGAACCCGATCCGCTGCGGATCCACGAGACGGAGCTCCTCCAGCACCTGCACGCCGCCCACGGCGACCGGATGCGCGAACTGACCTCGCTGCTCGGCACCCACGCGGCCGGCCTGGTCCCCACGCGTGACGTGGCCCCGCTCGCCCTCGACCGCTTCGGACTGCGGGTCCGCTTCAGCGCCGGCCCCGAGTCCTGCTTCGACGCACGCTTCGACTTTCCCGAGGCCGTACGGGACGTCTCCGGGCTGCGCCGCGAGATGCACCGGCTCTTCGAGGCAGCCGCCTCCTGACGCCCCGGCCCCGGGGGTGTCACGAACAGCCGGGCGGCTCCGCCGGCGCCCGCACGGCCGCCCTCCTCCTTCAGCCGCCCTCGCCCTTCAGGCGCTCCCGCACCTTCTCCACCACGTCCGCGTAACGCGCCTCCGCCCCGTAGCGGGTCGGCTCGTAGTAGCGCTTGCCGTGGACCGGGTCTGGGGCGTACTGCTGCGGGGCGATGGCGCCGGGGACGTCGTGCGGGTAGACGTACCCCTGGGCGTGGCCCAGTTTGGCGGCGCCCTTGTAGTGCCCGTCGCGCAGGTGGGGCGGGACCGGGCCCGCGAGGCCGTCGCGGACGTCGGCACGGGCCGCGAAGATCGCGTTCGTCGCCGCGTTCGACTTCGGGGCGAGGGCCAGGGCGATGGTGGCGTGGCTCAGGGTCAGCGCCGCCTCCGGGAAGCCGATCATCGCGACGGCCTGGGCGGCGGCCACGGCCAGCGGCAGCGCGTTCGGATCGGCGAGGCCGATGTCCTCGCTCGCCGAGATCATCAGCCGCCGGGCGATGAACCGCGGGTCCTCCCCCGCCTCGATCATGCGGGCCAGGTAGTGCAGTGCCGCGTCCACGTCCGAGCCGCGGATCGACTTGATGAGGGCGCTGGCCACGTCGTAGTGCTGGTCGCCGTCCCGGTCGTACGTCACGGCGGCCCGGTCGACGGTCTCCTCGACCGTCTCCAGGGTGATCTCCGCCTCCTGCTTGGCGAGGGCGGCGCCCGCCGCCGCCTCCAGGGCGGTCAGGGCGCGCCGCGCGTCCCCGCCGGCGATGCGCAGCAGATGGGCCTCGGCGTCCTCGGCCAGGGTGACGGCCCCGCCGAGTCCCCGCTCCTCCTCCAGGGCCCGGCGCATCAGTCCGCTCAGGTCCTCGTCGGTGAGCGACTCCAGGGTGAGCAGCAGAGAGCGGGAGAGCAGCGGGGAGATCACCGAGAAGTACGGGTTCTCCGTGGTGGCGGCGATCAGGGTCACCCAGCGGTTCTCGACGGCCGGCAGGAGGGAGTCCTGCTGGGCCTTGGAGAAGCGGTGGATCTCGTCGAGGAAGAGGACGGTCTCCTTGCCGTAGCCCCCGACGGCGCGGCGGGCGCCGTCGATGACCGCCCGGACCTCCTTGACGCCCGCGGTGATCGCGGAGAGCTCCACGAACCGCTTGTCCGTCGCCTTCGACACCACGTACGCCAGGGTGGTCTTGCCGATGCCCGGCGGGCCCCACAGGATCACCGAGGAGGCGCCGGCGGGGCCGCCGCCGTCGCCGACCAGGCGGCGCAGGGGCGAGCCCGGCTTGAGCAGGTGCCGCTGGCCCACCACCTCGTCGAGGGTGCGCGGGCGCATCCGGACGGCCAGCGGGCTGCTGGCCGGATCCTTCTCCTGGCGTTCTTCGGCGGCTGCGGTAAACAGGTCGGGCTCCACGGTCATGAAGCCTAGGTCACCGCACTGACAACGGGGGCCGCCGTCAGCTGGTCCAGAAGTCCCACCAGCGGGTCAGGATCAGCATGCCGATGATCCCGACGTGCAGCACGGGCAGCACCCAGGTGAACTCGTCGAAGAAGGTGCGCACGGCGCCGGGGGCGCGGATGACGCCCTGGCGCACGTTGTGCGAGGTGGTGTACCAGAACATGACGATGGTGGCGACCCAGGCCAGGCAGCACCACAGGCACAGCGAGTTGATCTCGTACAGCGACTGGTACATGAGCCAGGTGCAGAAGCCGACGCCGAAGAGCGCGCCCGCGTTGAGGCCGAGCCAGTACCAGCGCCGGTAGCGGGCGCCGGCCAGCAGGCCCACGCCGATCGCGACGACCATGCCGTACGTGACGAGCCCGAGCATCGGGTTGGGGAAGCCGAAGACCGAGGCCTGCTCGCTCTTCATGATGTTGCCGCAGGAGACGATCGGGTTGAGGCTGCACCCCGGGGTGAAGTTCGGGTCCTCGAGGAGCTTGAACTTGTCGATCGTGATGACCCAGGCGGCGAGCAGCCCGGCGGCGCCGGTGATCACCAGGAGCCAGGCGAAGGCGCGGCTGGCGCCGATGGTGCGGGGTTCGTCCCGCACGGCGGTCTCGTGGGCGGCCGCTGCTTTCGTCATGTCGCTCTGCTCGCTCTTCTCGCTGGGCTCGTTCGGCTGACCGGGCACGGTCATTGTGCCGCACAGGGTGCCACGGGCCGCGTTCGCGCCCGGTAAGGGAGCCGGAAAGGCGGGAGGGGCCCGGTCCGCGTGACGCGGGCCGGGCCCCTCCTCCGTACGGTGTGCGGTCAGGCCAGCTTGGCCCGCACCGCGTCGAGCAGTCCGTCGAGGGCGACCGGCTGCTGCTCGCCGGACTCCATGTCCTTGAGCTGGACGACGCCCTCGGCGAGGTCCCGCTCGCCGGCGACGACCGCGAGGCGGGCGCCGGAGCGGTTGGCGTCCTTCATGGCGCCCTTGAGGCCCTTGCCGCCGAAGGAGAAGTCGGCCGCGATCCCGGCCCTGCGCAGCTCGGTGATCTTGCCGAAGAGCAGCCGGCGGGCCTCCTCGCCGAGGGCCACCGCGAAGACGCTGGTGGCGGCCGGGAGGTCGAGCTCCACGCCCTCCGCCTCCAGCGCGAGGACGGTGCGGTCCACGCCGAGCGCCCAGCCCACGGAGGGCAGCGCCGGGCCGCCGATCATCTCGGAGAGGCCGTCGTAGCGCCCACCGCCGCCGACCGCCGACTGCGAGCCGAGACCGTCGTGCACGAACTCGAAGGTGGTGCGGGTGTAGTAGTCCAGGCCGCGCACCAGCTTGGCGTCGTCCTCGAAGACCACGCCCGCCGCGGTGATCAGGGCGCGCACCTCCTCGTGGTACGCCTTGCACGCGTCGCACAGGTAGTCGCGCAGCAGCGGGGCGTCGGCCAGCTGCTTCTGCACGGCCTCCCGCTTGTCGTCGAGGACGCGCAGCGGGTTGATCTCGGCGCGGCGCAGGGTCTCCTCGTCCAGGTCGAGGCCGCGCAGGAAGCCCTGCAGCGCCTCGCGGTAGACGGGGCGGCACTCCTGGTCGCCGAGCGAGTTCAGCAGGATGCGGAAGTCGCGCAGGCCGAGCGAGCGGTAGGCCTGGTCGGCCAGGATGATCAGCTCGGCGTCGAGCGCCGGGTCCTCGGCACCGATGGCCTCGGCGCCGACCTGGGAGAAGTGGCGGTAGCGGCCCTTCTGCGGGCGCTCGTAGCGGTAGTACGAGCCCGAGTACCAGAGCTTGACCGGCAGGTTGCCCTGCTTGTGCAGGCTGGCCTCCAGGGCCGCGCGCAGCACGGAGGCGGTGCCTTCGGGGCGCAGGGCCAGCTTGTCGCCGCCCTTGGTCTCGAAGGCGTACATCTCCTTGGTGACGATGTCGGTGGACTCGCCGACGCCGCGGGCGAAGAGGTTGACGTCCTCGAAGCCGGGGGTCTCGACGTAGCCGTAGCCGGCCGTGCGCAGGGGGCCGGAGATGGCCTCGCGGACCGCGAGGTACTTCGCCGAGTACGGCGGGATCAGGTCGTACGTGCCCTTGGGGGCCTTGAAGGTGCTCACGTGGATCTCGTCACATTCCTCGTCGGGGAGCCCGGGGACTCCCGAGGCCGTCGGCCACCTGCCGCAGATAGGGATTGGTGGCGCGTTCCTGGCCGATGGTCGTCTGGGGACCGTGTCCCGACAGGACCACGGTCGAGTTGTCGAGCGGCAGGCACACGCGGGCCAGCGATCCGAGCATCTCGTCCATGTCACCGCCGGGCAGGTCGGTGCGTCCGATGGAGCCGGCGAACAGCAGGTCCCCGGAGAAGAACACGGAGGGGATCTCCGTGGTCTCGGGGGTCCGGAAGGTCACCGACCCCTTGGTATGACCGGGCGCGTGCGCGACGGAGAGCGTCAGTCCGGCGAGGCTCAGCTCGGCGCCGTCGGTGAGCTCGCGCACGTCGTCGGGCTCGCCCACGGTCAGCTCGCCCATGAGGGGCATCCCGATGGAGCGGCCGAGGGCCTTCTCCGGGTCGCTCATCATGTACCGGTCGGAGGGGTGGATCCACGCGGGTACGTCATGGGCGCCGCAGACCGGGACGACGGAGGCGACGTGGTCGATGTGGCCATGGGTGAGGACCACGGCGACGGGCTTGAGCCGATGCTTCCTGAGCGTCTCCTCGACTCCCTGGGCGGCCTGGTGGCCCGGGTCGATGATGACGCACTCCTCGCCTGCGGCGGGGGCGACCACGTAACAGTTGGTGCCCCAGGCCCCGGCGGGGAACCCGGCAATCAGCACGATCGTCCTTATTTGTCGTCCGGCAGATGGCTGCGGCGAAACGGAATGCAGCGGGTCAGAGCCTACCGGCGCTGCGTATTCCACAGCCAACCCGTATACGGTACGGGCACATCCGGCCAGGACTGAACAGACGATCGACAAGGAGCGGACCCGGTGGTCACCAGCGATCAGCGGCGGCGGCAGCTCGCCAGGGACAAGTACCAGCGTCAGCAGCAGCGACGCGCCGACGCCCGGCGCAGGTCGCGCCGGATCAGCGTCATCGCCGCCTCGCTCGCGGTCGTGGTCGCCGCGGGCGGCGCGGTCTACCTCTCGGTGGCGCTGAGCGGCGACGACAAGAAGTCGGACAACGCGGCGAGCCAGCCGACGAACACGCCGAGCCCGGAGCAGAGCACGTCCTCGCAGCCCGAGCCGGCGATGTCCATCGACAAGACGGCCTCGTACACGATGGCCCTCAAGACCAACCAGGGCGACATCACGGTCACGATGGACGCGGCCAAGGCCCCGCACACCGTGAACTCGTTCAAGCACCTCGCGGACAAGAAGTACTTCGACGGCACCAAGTGCCACCGCCTCACCACCTCGGGCATCTTCGTGCTCCAGTGCGGCGACCCGAAGGGCGACGGCACCGGCGGCCCCGGCTACGTCATCCCGGACGAGAACCTGACCGGGCTCGGCAAGGCCGGCGCGGACGGCTCCGTCACGTACCCCAAGGGCACGGTGGCCATGGCCAACGCGGGCGCGAACACCGGCGGCAGCCAGTTCTTCCTCGTCTACAAGGACACCAAGCTGCCCCCGAACTACACCCCGTTCGGCACCTTCGACGCGGCGGGCCTCAAGGTCGTCGAGGACGTGGCGAAGGCCGGCGTCCAGGGCGGCGCGGGCGACGGTGCGCCGCAGAAGGCCGTCACCATCGAGAAGGCCGTCGTCGGCAAGAAGTGACGCGACGGCGGCCCGGCGGCCCGCCCGCACGTGACCGTTGAATTTCGGTCGTGCTGAGTGCGGACAGCCGGGCCGCCGTTCGCCTAGATTGGCGTTGTGCAGCGCCGGCCGTCGGCCGCGCTGTGGAGGGCGGGCGAGACCCGCCGGGAATCCGTGGACGATGCCAGGGGGCAGGGCCCCCATGACGGCATCATGGTGAGGAGGCGCTGTGAGCAGCGACCCGTGGGGCCGCGTCGACGAGACGGGCACCGTGTACGTGCGTACGGCCGAGGGCGAGCAGGTCGTCGGATCGTGGCAGGCCGGCACCCCTGAGGAGGCGCTGGCCTACTTCGAGCGCAAGTACGAGGGCCTGGTGGTCGAGATCGGCCTCCTCGAGAAGCGGGTGAGGACCACCGACCTCTCCGCGAAGGACGCCACGACGGCGATCGAGCACATCCGCGAGCAGGTCCGGGAGCACCACGCGGTGGGCGACCTGGCCGCGCTGGCGGCCCGGCTCGACAAGCTGACCGAGGCGGTCGAGTCCCGCCGCGAGGAGCGCAAGGTCCAGAAGGCCAAGCAGGCCGACGAGGCCCGCTCCGCCAAGGAGACCCTGGTCACCGAGGCCGAGGAGCTCGCCCAGAGCGAGCAGTGGCGTGCCGCGGGCGAGCGGCTGCGCGCGCTCGTGGACACCTGGAAGGGCCTGCCGCGGCTGGACCGCAAGTCGGACGACGAGCTGTGGCACCGCTTCTCCCACGCCCGCTCCGCCTTCTCCAAGCGCCGCAAGGCCCACTTCGCGGCGCTCGACGCGCAGCGCGAGGACGCCCGCAAGGCCAAGGAGAAGCTGGTCGCCGAGGCCGAGGCGCTCTCGAACTCCACCGACTGGGGCACCACGGCCGCCCGCTACCGCGAGCTGATGGCGGACTGGAAGGCGGCGGGCCGCGCCCAGCGCGAGCACGAGGACGAGCTGTGGAACCGCTTCCGCGGCGCCCAGGACGTCTTCTTCGCGGCCCGTGGCGGCGTCTTCGCCGAGCGTGACGCGGAGCAGACCGAGAACCTCAAGCTGAAGGAGGAGCTCGCGGTCGAGGCCGAGAAGCTGGTGCCGGTGTCGGACCTGAAGGCGGCCCGCGCGGCCTTCCGCTCCCTCAACGAGCGCTGGGAGGCCATCGGCCACGTGCCGCGCGACGCCCGCCCGAAGGTCGAGGGCCGGATGCACACCGTGGAGCGCGCGATCCAGGAGGCCGAGGAGGCCGAGTGGCGCCGCACCAACCCGGAGGCGCGCGCCCGCGCCGCGGGTCTGACCGGCCAGCTCCAGGACGCGGTCGACAAGCTGCAGAAGCAGATCGACACCGCCCGCGCCGCCGGCAACGACGCCCGGGCCGACAAGCTCGCGCGCGAGCTGGAGGGCCGCCAGGCGCTGCTCGACCAGGCCCTGAAGGGTCTGCAGGAGTTCGGCGGCTGACAGCAGTCCCAGCGGTACGAGGAAGGGCCCCCGGCTTCGGCCGGGGGCCCTTCCTCGTGCGCGGGGCGCTGTGCGGCGCGTGGCGCCCCGTTCTCAGGGGCGCCGGGCGCTGGTGACCCGGTAGACGTCGTAGACGCCCTCGACGCCACGGACGGCCTTCAGGACGTGACCCAGGTGCTTCGGGTCGCCCATCTCGAAGGTGAACCGCGAGGTGGCCACCCGGTCGCGGGAGGTCTGCACGGCCGCCGAGAGGATGTTGACGTGCTGGTCCGACAGGACGCGGGTGACGTCCGAGAGCAGCCGGGAGCGGTCCAGCGCCTCGACCTGGATGGCGACGAGGAAGACCGAGGACTGGGTGGGGGCCCACTCGACCTCGAGGATCCGCTCGGGCTCCCGGGACAGCGAGTCGACGTTCACGCAGTCGCTGCGGTGCACCGAGACGCCGCTGCCGCGGGTGACGAAGCCGATGATCGGGTCGCCGGGCACCGGCGTGCAGCACCGGGCCAGCTTGACCCAGACGTCCTCGACGCCCTTGACGACGACGCCGGGGTCGGCGTTCGACCGGCGCTTGGAGCGGCCGCGGGCGGGCGGGGCGGCCTCCTCGATGTCCTCGGTGGCCGCCTCCTCGCCGCCGAGGGCCTGGACCAGCTTCTGCACGATCGACTGGGCCGTGACGTGGCCCTCGCCGATCGCCGCGTACAGCGAGGAGATGTCGCTGTAGCGCAGCTCGTGCGCGAGGGTGACCAGCGAGTCGCCGGTGAGGATCCGCTGGATGGGCAGGTTCTGCTTGCGCATGGCCCGCGCGATGGCGTCCTTGCCCTGCTCGATGGCCTCGTCGCGGCGCTCCTTGGAGAACCAGGCGCGGATCTTGTTCCGGGCGCGCGGGGACTTGACGAAGCCGAGCCAGTCCCGGGAGGGTCCGGCGCCGGCGGCCTTGGAGGTGAAGACCTCGACGAGGTCGCCGTTGTCGAGGGTGGACTCCAGCGGCACGAGCCGGCCGTTGACCCGGGCTCCTATGGTGCGGTGCCCGACCTCGGTGTGGACGGCGTAGGAGAAGTCGACCGGGGTGGCGCCCGCGGGCAGCGCTATGACGTCGCCCTTGGGGGTGAAGACGAAGACCTCGTTGCGGGAGAGGTCGAAGCGCAGCGACTCCAGGAACTCCGAGGGGTCCTCGGTCTCCTTCTGCCAGTCGAGCAGCTGGCGCAGCCAGGCCATGTCGTTGAGGTGGTCGTCCTTGCCGGCCTTCTTGGGCACGTCGGCGCGGACCTTGGAGGCGCCGGCGACGGCCTCCTGCTTGTACTTCCAGTGCGCGGCGATGCCGTACTCGGCGCGCCGGTGCATGTCGAAGGTGCGGATCTGGAGCTCGACGGGCTTGCCGTTGGGTCCGATGACCGTCGTGTGCAGCGACTGGTACATGTTGAACTTCGGCATCGCGATGTAGTCCTTGAACCGGCCGGGGACCGGGTTCCATCGCGCGTGGACGGTGCCGAGCGCCGCGTAGCAGTCGCGGACGGTGTCCACGAGGACGCGGATGCCGACCAGGTCGTAGATCTCCGCGAAGTCACGGCCGCGGACGATCATCTTCTGGTAGACGCTGTAGTAGTGCTTGGGCCGGCCGGTGACGGTGGCCTTGATGCGGGCGGAGCGCAGGTCGGCCTGGACCTCGTCGGTCACTATCGCCAGGTACTCGTCCCGCTTGGGGGCGCGCTCGGCGACCAGCCGGACGATCTCGTCGTACATCTTGGGGTAGAGGATCGCGAAGGCGAGGTCCTCCAGCTCCCACTTGATGGTGTTCATGCCCAGCCGGTGCGCCAGCGGGGCGTAGATCTCCAGGGTCTCGCGGGCCTTCTTCTCCTGCTTCTCCCGCTTGAGGTAGCGCATCGTGCGCATGTTGTGCAGGCGGTCGGCCAGCTTGATGACCAGGACGCGCGGGTCCTTGGCCATGGCGACGACCATCTTGCGGACGGTCTCGGCCTGGGCGGCCTCGCCGAACTTGACCTTGTCCAGCTTGGTGACGCCGTCGACGAGCAGGGCGACCTGGTCGCCGAAGTCGCGGCGCAGGGTGTCCAGGCCGTACTCGGTGTCCTCGACGGTGTCGTGCAGCAGGCCGGCCATCAGCGTCGCCGGGTCCATGCCCAGCTCGGCGAGGATCGTGGTGACCGCGAGCGGGTGCGTGATGTACGGGTCGCCGCTCTTGCGCTTCTGGCCGCGGTGCCAGCGCTCGGCGACCTGGTAGGCCCGCTCGATCTGGCGCAATGTCGCCGTTTCGATCTTCGGGTCGTTGGAGCGCACGATCCGCAGCAGCGGTTCGAGGACCGGGTTGTACGGGGAGGAGCGCTGGACGCCGAGGCGGGCCAGCCGGGCGCGGACGCGGCTGGAGGAGCCGCCGGAGCGGCTCGGCGTCGCGGGCGTGGGCCGCACGGCCGGCGCGGGGGCGGGGGCCTGGTCGGCGGGCCGGGGCCGGGTCTCCGCAGGCTTGTTCTGGGGCGCGTCGGGTCCCTGCGCGGCCTGGTCGGCCTGCTGCTCGGGCTGCGCGGCGGAGAGTGGCTGGGCCTCGTCTGGCAAGAGCGCTCCTCTGGGGGTACCCCCGGACGGAGTCTGGGGGAATGTCCGGGTCCCCCGGTCAGGCCCGGAAAGGCCATCGTATCGACCTGGAAGCGCCTGTGCTCACGTGGCTGCGGGCTGAGACGTCCGCACCGCCGCACGGAGCGCCGCTCGGGGGTGTGTCCGGAAAACGACGGGGGCGGCCCGGGGAATTCCCCGGGCCGCCCCCGTCCGTCGGACGCCGCGGGTCAGACGGTGATGAGCGCGGTGAGCGGAGCGCCGGCCAGGGCCGGCTCCAGGCGGGCCCGGCCGGGCAGGAAGCCCAGCTCCATCAGGACGGCCACGCCGGCGACCTCGGCTCCGGCACGCCGGATGAGCTCGAGGGACGCCTCGGCGGTGCCGCCGGTGGCGAGGACGTCGTCGATGACCATGACCCGGTCGCCCGGGGCCAGGTCCTCGGCGTGCACCTCGATCTCGGCGGTGCCGTACTCCAGCTCGTACGCCTGCCGCAGGGTGGCTCCGGGCAGCTTCCCGGCCTTGCGGACCGGGATGAAGCCGAGGCCGGCGCGGACCGCGACCGGGGCGGCCAGGATGAAGCCGCGGGCCTCCAGGCCGACGATCTTCGTGGCGCCCTGTGCCGCGCACAGCCCGGCGAGGGCGTCGGTCAGAGCGGTGAACGCCTCCGGGTCCGCGAGCAGCGGGGTGATGTCCTTGAACAGCACCCCGGGCTTCGGGTAGTCGGGGACGTCACGGATGCGGCTGAGCAGCAGCTCCGTGGTGCTCCGGGCCTCGGCGGTCATCAGCGGTTCTCCGAGCGGCCGCGGTGGCCCTGGCCGACGACGGCGGCCTCACCCGCGAGGGCGCCGTCCGAGAGGTCGGTGTCCTCGTCGAGGGACTCGCCCTTGGCGGCAGCGGCGGCGCGCTTGGCCATGATCCGCTTCTTCAGGGCCTTCATCGCCGGCTCGCGCTCCTTGAGGTCGGCGACGAGCGGGGTGGCGATGAAGATCGAGGAGTACGCACCGGCGGCGAGACCCACGAACAGCGACAGCGAGATGTCGTTCAGCATGCCGGCGCCGAGGACGCCGCCACCGATGAAGAGCAGGCCGGCGACCGGCAGCAGCGCGACGACGGTGGTGTTGATCGAACGGACCAGGGTGCCGTTGATCGATCGGTTGGCGATCTCGCTGTAGGTCCAGCGGGTCTGCTTGGTGATGCCCTTCGTCTGCTCCTTGAGCGAGTCGAAGACGACGACCGTGTCGTAGAGCGAGTAACCGAGGATCGTCAGCAGACCGATGACCGTACCGACCGTGACCTCGAAGCCCACCAGCGAGTAGATGCCGACGGTGATGGTGAGGTCGTGGATCAGCGCGATGAGCGCCGCGACGGCCATCCGCCATTCGAAGGCGATGGCGAGGTAGATCACCACGAGGATCATGAAGACCGCGAGACCGGTCCATGCCTTCGTGGCGATCTGCTCACCCCAGCTGGGGCCGACGAGCTCCGCCGCGATCTTGGACTCGGGGACGTTCAGCTCCTTGGCGAGCTCCGTGCGGACCTGGTCGGACTTCGCGGTGTCGAGACCGCCGACCTGGATGCGCAGGGAGCCGCTGCCGAGCTCCTGGACGATCGCGTCGTGGCCGGAGGCCTCTTCCGCGAACTCCTGGGCCTGGGTGACCGAGACGGCCGTCTTCGGGGTGGTGAAGACGGCGCCGCCCTGGAACTCGATGCCCATGTTGAGGCCGCGCACCGCGAGGGCGACGATCGCCGTGATGGTGATCAGGATCGAGATGCCGTACCAGATCCTGCGGTTGCCGATGAAGTCGTAGCCGACCTCACCGCGGTGGAGCCGGGCGCCGAGATCTCCGAGCTTCGACATCTCACGCCTCCTTCGGGTCTACGGGGGCGGACTGACGGCGGGAGCGGCGCAGCGGCGGCTTGGCGCCGAGGCGCTTCGGGTCGAGGCCGGACCACTTGTGGCCGTTGCCGAAGAACTTCGTACGGGCGAGGAGCGTCATCACCGGCTTGGTGAAGAGGAACACCACGACGACGTCGAGCAGCGTGGTCAGGCCGAGCGTGAACGCGAAGCCCTGGACCTTGCCGACGGTGACGATGAAGAGCACCGCGGCGGCCAGGAACGACACGAAGTCGGAGACCATGATGGTGCGCCGGGCCCGCGGCCAGGCGCGCTCGACGGCCGGGCGCATCGTGCGGCCCTCGCGGATCTCGTCGCGGATGCGCTCGAAGTACACGATGAACGAGTCCGCGGTGATGCCGATGGCCACGATGGCGCCACAGACGGCCGGCAGGTTCAGCGCGAAGCCGATGGCCGGGCCGAGCAGGGACATGATCACGTAGGTGAGCAGGGCCGAGACGCCGAGGCTGAGGATCGCGATCAGCGACAGGCCGCGGTAGTAGACCACCAGGTAGATGATGACCAGCGCGAGACCGATGGCGCCGGCGATCAGACCGGCCTGCAGCTGCTCGCCGCCGAGGGCGGCGGTCACGGTGTCGACGCTCTGCGTGTCGAACGTGAGCGGCAGGGCACCGTAGGACAGGATGTTGCCGAGGTCCTGGGCCGACTGCTGGTTGAAGCTGCCCGAGATCTCCGCGTTGGCGCTCAGCGTGGTGCGCACGGACGGGGCCGAGACGACCTCGCCGTCGAGCACGATCGCGAACTGGTTCTGCGGCTCCTGCTGCTGCGAGAGCTTGCCGGTGATCTTCTGGAACTTCTTGGCGCCGCCGCTCGTGAACTCCATGTTCACGATCCACATGCCGCGCTGCTGGTCGAAGACGCCCTTGGCGTCGTCGACGTCCTTGCCGTCCACCTCGGCCGGGCCGAGGATGTACTTCTCCCACTGGCCGACGGCGTTCTTGCCGCAGGCGACGGTGGTGTCGGTCGGCTTGACGCCGTCACCGGCGGCGGTGCGCTGCTTGGGGTCCAGGCAGTTCAGCGTGGCGAACTTCTGCTGCAGGGCGGCGGTGGCCGGGTCGGCCGGGGTGTCGGCCTTCGGCGTGCCGGTCGACTTCGGCGTCGCGGTGGACGTCGGCGTCGGGCTCGGCGCCTTCAGCGCGTCGGTGACGGCGCGGCCCTGGGTGGACGCGGTGGCCGTCGGGGTGGCGGACTTGTCCGTCTTGCCCTTGTCCGCGGTGGCGCCGGAAGCCGAGGGCTTCGGCGTCGGCGTGGCCGAGGAGCTGGTGTTCGGCGCCGGCTGCTCGGCGGCGGCCACGGCCAGGACCTGGCGGAAGTACAGCTGGGCGGTGGTACCGACCTGCTCGCGGGCCTGCTTCTCGTTCGATCCCTTGGGGATGTTCACGATGATGTTCTCGCGGCCCTGCGTCTGGACCTCGGCCTCCGAGACACCCAGACCGTTGACACGCCGCTCGATGATGCCGACCGCGGTGTTCATGTTGGTCTCGTTGACGGCGGACTCCTGTCCGGGCTCCGCCTTCGCCTTGAGCGTGATCGACGTACCGCCGGCGAGGTCGATGCCCAGGCGCGGGGTGGTGTGCCCCGACCAGAACATGCCGCCGGTGAGCGCGACCATGGCGATCACAATGAGTGCCAGGGCGCGGCCCGGCCGGCTCTGTCCCCCCGCCGGCCTTCGGCCCTTCTTCGGTGCTGCCACCTGTCGTTTCTCCCTGTCCAAACCGCCCCGCGCCGGTTGGGCGCGCAGCGGCCACGAAGTGTGTGGTGGGGTCCTGCCCCCGCAGACGTGGAACCGTCGCCGGAGCCGCGCGCGCCGGATCGGCGGACGCGCGGCTCCTGCCGCGAACTACTTCGCTTCGGTCCCGCCGTCGGCCTTGCCGTCCTTGACGTCCTCGGCGGCGTCCGTCTTCTTGGTGAGATCGGCCTTGACGTCCTCGGTGGACTCCTCGACGGCCTCGGTCAGCGAGGAGGCGTCGTCGGGGACGACCTCGCCGGGCTCGTCGCCGTGGACGATCCGGTTGTACTCGGAGTCCTCCAGGACGGCGCCGATGGAGTTCTTCGCGTAGACCGCGTGGACGCCGGGCGCGACCTCGAGAAGGACGGTCTCGTCACCGATCTCCTTGACGGTGGCGTACATCCCCCCGATCGTGCGAACGCCGGTACCGGGTGCCAACTGGTTGCGCATCTCCGCCGCCTGCGCCTGCTTCTTCTTGGCAGAGCGGGTCATGAGGAACATGGCCCCGATGAGCACGATGAACGGGAGGAGCATGCCGATGTTATTCACGGGACGGAATTTCCTTCGCAAGGCCGCCGAGATGTCGCAGCCTGATTCGGGGGTGGGTGCGCCGACCATAAGGAGCGGCACCGGCGGAGTCTAGGCGAGTCCGCATCGTTGGAACAACGCCCAGCATCGCACCCCGGTTCCCGGACGGGCGAGTCTCCGCGCCGTCACGCCCCGAAGAGCCCCTGTTGTCCGCTTCCTGTGCCCCCCGGCCCTGCGGCCTGCGGCGGAACCATTCCGAGGTGGTTCCATGCGGCGGGAGTGGCGACGCGGCCACGGGGTGTGCGCGCGAGGAGACCCTCGCGTACGAGGAAGGGCTCGGCGACCTCCTCGACGGTCTCCCGCTCCTCCCCCACGGCGACCGCGAGGGTGGACAGGCCGACCGGGCCGCCGCCGAACAGCTTGAGCAGGGCCCGCAGCACCGCGCGGTCGAGACGGTCGAGGCCGCGGCTGTCGACCTCGTACACCCCGAGGGCGGCGGCGGCGATCTCCTGGGTGATCACGCCGTCGGCTCTGACCTGCGCGTAGTCCCGGACGCGGCGCAGCAGCCGGTTGGCGATGCGGGGGGTGCCGCGGGAGCGGCCGGCGATCTCGGCGGCGCCGGCGGTGTCGATCTCGACGTCGAGGAGCCCGGCGGAGCGGTGCACGACCCGCTCCAGCTCGTGCGGCTCGTAGAACTCCATGTGCCCGGTGAAGCCGAAGCGGTCGCGCAGCGGCGGCGGCAGCAGGCCGGCCCGGGTGGTGGCGCCGACCAGGGTGAAGGGCGGCAGCTCCAGGGGGATGGCGGTGGCGCCGGGGCCCTTGCCGACGATGACGTCGACGCGGAAGTCCTCCATCGCCATGTAGAGCATCTCCTCGGCGGGCCGGGACATCCGGTGGATCTCGTCGAGGAAGAGGATCTCGCCCTCCTGGAGGGAGGACAGGATGGCCGCGAGGTCGCCGGCGTGCTGGATGGCGGGGCCGCTGGTGATCCTGATCGGCGCGTTCATCTCCGCCGCGATGATCATCGACAGGGTGGTCTTGCCGAGGCCGGGGGCGCCGGAGAGCAGCACGTGGTCGGCGGTGGCGCCGCGCTGGCGGGCGGCCCTGAGGACCAGGTCGAGCTGCTGGCGGACCTTCTCCTGGCCGACGAACTCGCTCAGGTCCTTCGGCCGCAGCGCCGCCTCGACGGCCTGGTCGTCGCCCTCGGCGGAGGCGTCGACGATGCGCTCCTCGGCGGCCGGTGCCGTCTCGTCGTCCCAGTTCACGGTGGTTGGTTGCCTTCTTCGAGTACGGGAGGTCAGCGGGCGCGGTTGAGCGTCTGCAGGGCTGCGCGCAGCAGCTGCGGGACGGGCGCGGAGCCGGTCTCGGCGAGCGCGGCCTCGGCCTGCGGGGTGACGGCGGCGACGGCCTCATCGGCCTCGCGGCTCGCGTAGCCGAGTCCGACGAGGGCGGCGGCGAGCTGCTCGGTCCAGGGGGCGGGTCCGGCCGCGACGGCGCGCTGGGCGCCGACCAGGCCGCTGCTGCCGAGTGGGCGGCCCAGCTTGTCCTTCAGTTCGAGGAGGAGCTTCTGCGCGCCCTTCTTGCCGATGCCGGGGACGGCGGTCAGCGCCTTCTCGTCGCCGGTCGAGAACGCGAGCCGCAGCGCGTCGGGGCGGTGCACGCCGAGCATCGCCTGGGCGAGCCGGGGCCCGACCCCGCTGGCGGTCTGGAGCAGCTCGAAGACCTGCCGCTCGTCGTCGTCGGCGAAGCCGTACAGGGTGAGCGAGTCCTCGCGGACGACCAGGGAGGTGGCGAGGCGGGCGTGCTCACCGACGCGCAGCCCGGCGAGGGTGTCGGGGGTGCACTGGACGGCCATGCCGATGCCTCCGACCTCGACGACGGCGGTCGTGGGGGCGAGGGCGGCCACCGGGCCGCTGACGAAGGCGATCATCGGATACGGCCTTTCGAGGCGTGCAGGGCGACGGCCTGCTGGAGACGGTTCTGCGCGGGGGCGCGCCAGATGTGGCAGATGGCGAGGGCGAGGGCGTCGGCGGCGTCGGCCGGCTTGGGCGGGGCGGACAGCCGGAGCAGCCGGGTGACCATGGCGCCGACCTGGGCCTTGTCCGCGCGGCCGCTGCCGGTGACGGCGGCCTTGACCTCGCTGGGCGTGTGCAGGGCGACGGGCAGGCCGCGCCGGGCGGCGCACAGCATGGCGACGGCGCTCGCCTGGGCGGTGCCCATCACGGTGCTCACGTTGTGCTGGCTGAACACCCGCTCCACGGCGACGAGTTCGGGCTGGAAGCGCTCGATCCACTCCTCGATGCCACGCTCGATGCCGACCAGCCGGACGCCGATGTCGGCGTCGGCGGGGGTGCGCACCACGCCGACCCCGAGCATGGTCAGCGGTCGCCCGGCGACCCCCTCGACCACCCCGACACCACATCGGGTCAGTCCGGGATCCACCCCCAGAACGCGCACCGTGCCCTCCCTGTTCGCTCACCTGTTTGTGCAGGCTATCTGCTGCCACCGACAACGCAGCGGGCCGACGGGGGGTGTGTCCCCCGTCGGCCCGCTGCGGTGAGGTCGCGATCAGGCGTCGACCTTCTCCATGACCTCGTCGCTGACGTCGAAGTTGGCGTAGACGTTCTGCACGTCGTCGCTGTCCTCCAGGGCGTCGATCAGCTTGAACATCTTGCGCGCACCCTCCTCGTCGAGCTCGACCTGCATGGTCGGGACGAAGCTGGAGTCGGCCGAGTCGTAGTCGATGCCGGCGCCCTGGAGCGCGGTACGGACCGCGACCAGGTCGGTGGCCTCGCTGATGACCTCGAAGGACTCACCGAGGTCGTTGACCTCCTCGGCGCCGGCTTCGAGCACCGACTCCAGGACGTCGTCCTCGGTCAGCTCGCCCTTGGGGAGCACGACGACGCCCTTGCGGTTGAACAGGTACGAGACGGAGCCCGGGTCGGCCATCGAGCCGCCGTTGCGGGTCATGGCGACCCGCACGTCGGAGGCGGCGCGGTTGCGGTTGTCGGTGAGGCACTCGATGAGCACCGCGACACCGTTCGGGCCGTAACCCTCGTACATGATCGTCGCGTAGTCGACGCCGCCGGCCTCGAGGCCGCCGCCGCGCTTGACCGCGGAGTCGATGTTCTTGTTGGGAACGGACGACTTCTTGGCCTTCTGGATGGCGTCGTAGAGCGTCGGGTTGCCCTCGGGGTCGGCACCGCCGGTGCGGGCCGCGACCTCGATGTTCTTGATCAGCTTCGCGAAGAGCTTGCCGCGCTTGGCATCGATCACGGCCTTCTTGTGCTTCGTCGTAGCCCATTTAGAGTGGCCGGACATCTGCCTGTCTCCTTCGCGTAACCCATTACTGAACGAACCCCAGAGATCCTACAAGGATCGTCTCACCCCTCGGCGCGCACCATGGCCACGAACAGCTCGTGGATCCGGTGGTCACCGGTGAGCTCGGGGTGGAACGAGGTCGCGAGGGCCCGTCCCTGCCGCACGGCGACGATGTGGCCGTCGTGCTCGGCGAGCACCTCGACCTCCGCGCCGACCGACTCGACCCACGGGGCGCGGATGAAGACGCCCTCGACGGGGGTGTCGATCCCCGTCACGGTCACGCCCGCCTCGAAGGACTCGTTCTGCCGCCCGAAGGCGTTGCGGCGCACGATCATGTCGATGCCGCCGAAGGTCTCCTGGCCCGAGCGCGGGTCGAGGATCTTGTCGGCGAGCATGATCAGACCGGCGCAGGTGCCGTACACGGGCATGCCGCCCGCGATCCGCTCGCGCAGCGGCTCCGTCAGGCCGAACAGCGCGGCCAGCTTGGAGATGGTGGTGGACTCTCCGCCGGGGATGACGAGGCCGTCGATCTCGGCGAGCTCCTCGGGGCGCCTGACGGGCCTGGCCACGGCGTCAGCCGCGGCCAGGGCGATCAGGTGCTCCCGTACGTCGCCCTGGAGAGCCAGGACCCCGATGACAGGGCTGACGGGAGTGCTCATGAGTGCTTACCAGCCCCGGTTCGCGTAGCGCTCGGCCTCGGGGAGGGTGTCGCAGTTGATGCCGACCATGGCCTCGCCCAGGTTGCGGGAGGCGTCCGCGATGACCTTCGGGTCGTCGTAGAAGGTGGTGGCCTTCACGATGGCGGCGGCGCGCTTGGCCGGGTCGCCGGACTTGAAGATGCCGGAGCCGACGAAGACGCCCTCGGCACCGAGCTGGCGCATCAGCGCGGCGTCGGCCGGGGTGGCCACACCACCGGCGGAGAACAGCACCACCGGCAGCTTGCCGAGCTCGGCGACCTCCTTGACGAGCTCGTACGGGGCGCGCAGCTCCTTGGCGGCGGCGTACAGCTCGTTGTTGTCGAAGCCGCGCAGCTTGGCGATCTCGTTCTTGATCTGGCGCAGGTGGCGGACGGCCTCGACGACGTTGCCGGTGCCGGCCTCGCCCTTGGAGCGGATCATGGCCGCGCCCTCGGCGATGCGGCGCAGGGCCTCGCCCAGGTTGGTGGCGCCACAGACGAAGGGGGTCGTGAAGGCCCACTTGTCGGAGTGGTTGACCTCGTCGGCCGGGGTCAGGACCTCGGACTCGTCGATGTAGTCCACGCCCAGCGACTGGAGGATCTGGGCCTCGACGAAGTGGCCGATGCGGGACTTGGCCATGACCGGGATGGAGACGGCGCCGATGATCTCTTCGATCATGTTCGGGTCGGACATGCGGGCCACGCCGCCGTCCTTGCGGATGTCCGCGGGGACCCGCTCCAGGGCCATGACGGCCACGGCGCCGGCGTCCTCGGCGATCTTCGCCTGCTCGGCGTTGACCACGTCCATGATCACGCCGCCCTTGAGCTGCTCGGCCATGCCGCGCTTGACTCGGGAGGTGCCGATCGCGTCGGCGGACTGCGGGGTGGTGGAAGGCGTGGTGGACACGGGTACCTCACTCAGTGACAACGGGGATTGTTGACGAGATGAGGAAACCGGCCAGCAGGGGGCCACAGCAAGGGCCAATGCATAGCCGGTGGCTCGTTTTCGCAGGTTACGAAGGCCACACCGGGTCAGGCGGGGCGATCCGCAAGGGCCACGGGCGGCTCGTCATCCATTTCGAAGGCGAGCGGGAACGGAGCGTGACCGGCCAGCCGGAACCAGCGCACCTTGCGGTGGCGGCGCAGCGCCCTCGCGGCCCGTACGGCGTCGTTGTGGAAACGGCGCGCCATCGGCACCCGGCGCACGGCCGCGGCCAGCTCCCCCGCGGCCTCCTCGCCACCGGGCGCCTCGCGCACCAGCTCGACCTGCTCCGACTCCCCGAACACGGCCCGCAGCGCCTGGCTGAGCTCGCTCTCGGCGACCTCGCGGTGGTCCTCCTCGGCCTGCCGGGCCGCGTGCGCCGCCTCGTAGAGCACGATCGAGGCGGCCGGATCGAGCACCCCCGAGGTGGCGAGCTCCTGAGCGACCGAGGCCCGCCGGAGCAACTGCGCGTCGAGCGCGGCGCGGGCCGCGTCGATACGGGTGTGCAGCCGGTCGAGCCTGCCGGCGGTCCAACTCAGATAGACACCGATCAGAATCAGCGCGGCGACGGTCCAGATCAGGGTTTCGGTCACGGACGCACAGGCTACCGGGGCGGGGGCAGCACCCCTTCCCAATGGTCGTGGTCATGGGCGAACAGGACACGCGCGGGCCGCCCCCCGCCGAGCT
Source organism: Streptomyces sp. NPDC093111 (assembly GCF_040683955.1). NCBI lineage: Bacteria > Bacillati > Actinomycetota > Actinomycetes > Kitasatosporales > Streptomycetaceae > Streptomyces > Streptomyces sp. NPDC093111. Next base: position 47,987 of record NZ_JBFBNW010000037.1, read on the forward strand.
CTCCGAGCCGTTCCAGCCACGGCCGGTGGGGCCGTCCGAACTCCCCCGCGAAGTCGTACGCCTGTCCCGCGAGCACCGTCAGCCGGTCACCGTGGTCGACCACCAGCGACTGGTGCCCCTCGGTGTGCCCCGGCGTGGGCACGATCCGGATCCCCTCGGCGACCTCGTGCTCCCCGTCGATCTCCTCGTACCGGACGCCGTCCAGCAACGAGTCGATCGTGTACCCCCCGCCCCGCGCGACGGCGAGCTCCGTCTTCTGCACCAGCACGGGACGGCCGAGCGCGCGGTTGCCGCCGATGTGGTCGAAGTGCAGGTGGCAGTTGACGACGAGATCCACCTCCCCGACGTCCAAGGCCCGGCGCACGGGGCGGTAGTGGGCATCGGTCTCGGGCGACCCTTCCCCGAGCCCGGTGTCGAACAACAACGTGCCCTCGCCGTGCCGCACGAGATAGGCGAGGACGGGCTCCGCCCGATCCCGCTCCCCACCCCACTCCTCGGCGGGCCGAACGAGGTACCCCAGATCGATCGTCTCCACAGAGATCATCGCCTCAGCCTGCCACCACGCCGCGACAGCCGACAACGGCGGGAGGCGACCGGTGCCGGAGCGGGGGTAGGGGGTGTCCGGACGTGGCGGCGCCCGTAACGAGCGAAGCGAAGTGAAGGTCGCAGTCCGGACACCCCCTACC
>NZ_JBFBNW010000038.1:0-42795 GCF_040683955.1 Streptomyces sp. NPDC093111
ACCCCCGCGCCCCCGCCTCACCCGCCGGCTCTGGACGGAGCCCCCGTCCCTCCGCGGAGGGACGGGGGCTCCGTCATGACCGGGGCCGCGTCAGTCGCGGTCGCCGCCACCGAGGTGGTGCACCCGGACCATGTTGGTGCTGCCGGGGACGCCGGGGGGCGAACCGGCGGTGATGACCATCGTGTCCCCGGCGTTGAAGCGCCGCAGCTTCAGCAGCTCCGCGTCGACCAGTTCGACCATGGCGTCGGTCGTCTCCACGAACGGGGCCAGGTAGGGCTCCACGCCCCAGCTCAGGGTGAGCTGGTTGCGGGTCGACTCCTCGGTCGTGAAGGCGAGGATCGGCTGGGCCGCGCGGTAGCGGGAGAGGCGGCGGGCGGTGTCGCCGGACTGGGTGAAGGCGATCAGCGCCTCGCCGCCCAGGAAGTCGGCGATCTCGCAGGCGGCGCGGGCGACCGAACCGCCCTGCGTGCGCGGCTTCTTGCCCGGGACCAGGGGCTGCAGGCCCTTGGAGAGCAGCTCCTCCTCGGCCGCGACGACGATCTTCGACATCGTCTTCACGGTCTCGATCGGGTACGCGCCGACCGAGGACTCGGCCGACAGCATGACCGCGTCCGCGCCGTCCAGGATCGCGTTGGCGACGTCGCTCGCCTCGGCGCGGGTCGGACGGGAGTTGGTGATCATCGACTCCATCATCTGGGTGGCGACGATGACCGGCTTCGCGTTGCGGCGGCACATCTCCACGAGGCGCTTCTGCACCATCGGGACCCGCTCCAGCGGGTACTCCACCGCGAGGTCGCCGCGGGCGACCATGACCGCGTCGAAGGCGTCGACGACCGCGGCCATGTTCTCCACGGCCTGCGGCTTCTCCACCTTGGCGATGACGGGGACCCGGCGGCCCTCCTCGTCCATCACCTTGTGGACGTCCTTGACGTCGTTGGCGTCGCGGACGAAGGACAGCGCGACCATGTCGCAGCCCATGCGCAGCGCGAAGCGGAGGTCCTCGACGTCCTTCTCGGACAGGGCCGGGACGTTGACCGCCGCGCCGGGCAGGTTGATGCCCTTGTGGTCGGAGATGACACCGCCCTCGATGACGACGGTCTTGACCCGCGGGCCCTCGACCTCGACGACCCGCAGCTCGACGTTGCCGTCGTTGATGAGGACCTGGTCGCCCTTGGACACGTCGCCGGGCAGGCCCTTGTACGTGGTGCCGCAGATGGACTTGTCGCCCTGGACGTCCTCGGTGGTGATGGTGAACTCGTCACCGCGCACCAGCTCGACGGGGCCCTCGGCGAAGGTCTCCAGACGGATCTTGGGGCCCTGGAGGTCGGCGAGCACACCGACGGCGCGGCCGGTGTCCGCCACCGCCCTGCGGAGACGGTCGTACCGCTCCTGGTGCTCTGCCTGGCTCCCGTGGCTCATGTTGAATCGGGCCACGTTCATGCCGGCCTCGATGAGAGCCTTCAGCTGCTCATAGGAGTCGACGGCGGGGCCCAGCGTGCAGACGATTTTGGAACGGCGCATGGAGCGGATCCTATCGGTTTGTTTCACTGCGGAATATTCCGTCTGGTGGAAAGTACAAATGGGCGGGAGTCCGCTCAGGCGTTCACTCCCTCGGGCGACAGTTCGCGCACGAGTGCATAGCTCTGCCGGGCGATCTCCAACTCCTCGTCGGTGGGCACCACGGCGACCGCCACCCGCGCGTACACCGGCGAGATGATCCGGGGCTCGTCGGAACGTACGGCGTTCAGCTCGGCGTCCACCGCCAGGCCCAGTTCCTCCAGGCCCGCGATCGCAGCCTCCCGCACCGGGGCCGCGTTCTCCCCGACCCCCGCCGTGAACACGACCGCGTCCACCCGGCCGAGCACCGCGTAGTACGCCCCGATGTACTTCTTCAGCCGGTGCACGTAGATGTCGAAGGCGAGCGCCGCCCGCTCGTCGCCCTCGTCGATCCGCCGCCGGATCTCGCGCATGTCGTTGTCGCCGCAGAGCCCGACGAGCCCGGACTTCTTGTTCAGGAGGATGTCGATCTCGTCCGCCGACATCCCCGCCACCCGCTTGAGGTGGAAGGTGACCGCCGGGTCGATGTCGCCCGAGCGGGTGCCCATGACCAGGCCCTCCAGCGGGGTCAGCCCCATGGAGGTGTCCACGCAGCGCCCGCCGGCCACCGCCGAGGCGGAGGCCCCGTTGCCCAGGTGCAGCACGATCACGTTCACGTCCTCGGGCGCCTTGCCGAGCAGCTTCGCCGTCTCCCGCGACACGTACGCGTGCGAGGTGCCGTGGAAGCCGTAGCGGCGGATCCGGTGCGCGTCCGCGGTCTCCACGTCGATCGCGTACCGCGCCGCCGCCTCCGGCATCGTCGTGTGGAACGCCGTGTCGAAGACCGCCACCTGCGGCAGGTCCGGGCGCAGCGCCCGCGCCGTACGGATGCCGGTGATGTTCGCCGGGTTGTGCAGCGGCGCCACCGGCACCAGCCGCTCGATCTCGGCGAGCACCTCGTCGTCGACGACGGTCGGCGCGGTGAAGCGCAGCCCGCCGTGCACCACCCGGTGGCCGATCGCGGCCAGCTCGGGCGAGTCCAGGCCCAGCCCGTCCGCCGCCAGCTCCGCGGCCACCGCCTTCAGCGCCGCCGCGTGGTCGCCGATCGGGCCGTTCTGCTCGCGCTTGGCGCCGCCGCCGCCCTGCAGCGGGGTGTGGACGAGGCGCGAGGTCGCCTCGCCGATCCGCTCGACCAGGCCGACCGCGAGCCGGCTGCCGTCCCCCATGTCGAGCAGCTGGTACTTCAGCGACGAGGAGCCGGAGTTGAGGACGAGGATTCGGGTGGGGGTTGTCATGCGGGGAGCTCCTGGCCCTGGACGGGGTTCTGGGACTGGATCGCCGTGATGGCGACGGTGTTGACGATGTCGCTGACGAGCGCGCCGCGCGACAGGTCGTTCACGGGCTTGCGCAGGCCCTGGAGCACCGGACCGACGGCGACCGCGCCGGCCGAACGCTGCACGGCCTTGTAGGTGTTGTTGCCGGTGTTGAGGTCCGGGAAGATCAGCACGCTCGCCTGGCCGGCCACCTCGGAGCCGGGCAGCTTGGTCGCCGCCACGGAGGGCTCGACGGCCGCGTCGTACTGGATCGGGCCCTCGATCCGCAGCTCCGGCCGGCTCGCCCGGACCAGCTTGGTCGCCTCGCGCACCTTGTCGACGTCGGCGCCGGAGCCGGAGGTGCCGGTGGAGTAGGAGAGCATCGCGATCCGCGGCTCGACGCCGAAGCGGGCGGCGGTGGCCGCGGACTGCACCGCGATGTCGGCCAGCTGTTCGGCGTTCGGGTCCGGGTTGACCGCGCAGTCGCCGTAGACGAGGACCTTGTCGGCCAGGCACATGAAGAAGACCGAGGAGACGATCGAGGCGTCCGGCTTGGTCTTGATGATCTCGAAGGCGGGCCGGATGGTGGCGGCGGTGGAGTGCACCGAGCCGGAGACCATGCCGTCGGCGAGGCCCTCCTGCACCATCAGGGTGCCGAAGTAGTTCACGTCCGACACCACGTCGTACGCGAGCTCCACGGTGACGCCCTTGTGGGCGCGCAGCGCCGCGTACTTCTCGGCGAAGGTGTCGCGCAGCTCCGAGGTCTGCGGGTCGATCAGCTGGGTGTCGCCCAGGTTCACGCCGAGGTCGGCGGCCTTCTTGCGGATCGTCTCGACGTCGCCCAGCAGGGTGAGGTCGCAGACGTCGCGGCGCAGCAGCACGTCGGCGGCGCGCAGCACGCGCTCCTCGGTGCCCTCGGGCAGCACCACCCGGCGCCGGTCGGCCCGGGCCTGCTCCAGCAGCTCGTGCTCGAACATCATGGGGGTGACCCGGCCGCTGCGGGCGACCGAGACCCGGCGCAGCAGGTCGGCGGTGTCGACGTGCCGCTCGAACAGGCCGAGGGCGGTCTCCGCCTTGCGGGGCGTGGCCGCGTTCAACTTGCCTTCGAGGGCGAAGAGTTCGGCGGCGGTGGGGAAGCTGTTGCCCGGTACGGAGATCACCGGGGTGCCGGGCGCGAGGCGGGCCGCCAGGGTGAGGATCTCGTCGCTGGGCCGCTCGTTGAGGGTGAGCAGCACGCCCGCGATCGGCGGGGTGCCCGCGGAGTGCGCGGCGAGCGCGCCGACGACCAGGTCGGCGCGGTCCCCGGGGGTGACGACCAGGCAGCCGGGGGTCAGCGCGTTGAGGAAGTTCGGCAGCATGGCGCCGCCGAAGACGAAGTCGAGGGCGTCGCGGGCCAGCCCGGCCTCGTCGCCGAGGACGACGGTGGCGCCGAGCGCGTGGGTGATCTGGGAGACGGTCGGCGCGGCGAGGGCCGGCTCGTCGGGCAGCACGTAGCAGGGCACCGGCAGGCGGGCGGACAGCCGCTCGGCGATCGCGGTCCGGTCGTCGGCCGCCACCCGGTTGACGACCATGGCGAGGACGTCGCAGCCGAGCCCGTCGTAGGCGCGGAAGGCGTTGCGGGCCTCGGCCCGTACGGATTCGGCCGTCTGGCCCTTGCCGCCGACCACCGGTATCACCGAGGCGCCGAACTCGTTGGCGAGCCGCGCGTTGAGGGCGAGCTCGTCGGGGAGCTGGGTGCCGGCGAAGTCGGTGCCGAGGACGAGGACCACCTCGTAGTCGCGGGCGACGGCGTGGAAGCGGTCCACGAGCCGGGAGACCAGCTCGTCGGTGCCGCGCTCGGCCTGGAGGTCACCGGCCTCGTGGTAGTCCATGCCGTAGACGGTCGCCGCGTCCTGGCTGAGCCGGTAGCGGCTCCGCAGCAGGTCGAACAGACGGTCGGGTCCGTCGTGCACGAGCGGCCGGAACACCCCCACCCGGTCCACCTGGCGGGTGAGGAGCTCCATGACTCCCAGCTCGACGACCTGGCGGCCGTCCCCGCGGTCGATCCCGGTCACGTACACGCTGCGCGTCACGCCGTCGTCTCCTGATGTCGGTCGAGGTCCGGTGGGAGCCACCGAGGTTCCGTCGAGTGTCGAGTGTCCAGTGCCGCCGAGCCCCGATCGAGCCCCGATCTGGTGTCGATCGGCTGTCAATCGAGTGTGTTCAAAAAACACCGTTAGGGTGGCATTGCCCTCTTGACAATACCCCCGTGGGTGGATAGGACGCCCGCCGGACGGAGGGCCCGAAGGAGTGGGACCAAAGGCCCCGAAAGGCCCATGGACACCGGGCGCGCGGAGTAGCAGCGAGCGCGCCGGCACACCCGCCCGTGTGAGAATCGACGAGGCTCACACGTACCACTAACCGAGCAGGAGACACAGCACGATGCGCATCGGAGTTCTCACCGCAGGCGGCGACTGTCCCGGCCTGAACGCAGTGATCCGGTCGGTCGTGCACCGGGCGCTGACCGGCCACGACGACGAAGTCATCGGCTTCGAGGACGGGTTCAAGGGCCTCCTCGACGGCCACTACCGCCCCCTCGACCTCAACGCGGTCAGCGGCATCCTGGCGCGTGGCGGCACCATCCTCGGCTCCGCCCGGCTCGAACGGAACCGGCTCCGCGAAGCCGCCGAGTCCGCCCCCGACTTGGCCCGCGCGTACGGCATCGACGTCCTCATCCCGATCGGCGGCGAGGGCACCCTGACCGCCGCCCGGATGCTCTCCGACGCCGGCATGCCCGTCGTCGGCGTCCCGAAGACGATCGACAACGACATCTCCGCCACCGACCGCACCTTCGGCTTCGACACCGCCGTCGGCGTGGCCACCGAGGCCATGGACCGCCTCAAGACCACCGCCGAGTCGCACCAGCGCGTGATGGTCGTCGAGGTCATGGGCCGGCACGCCGGCTGGATCGCCCTGGAGTCCGGCATGGCCGGCGGCGCCCACGGCATCTGCCTGCCCGAACGCCCCTTCCAGGTCGACGACCTCGTGAAGATGGTCGAGGAACGGTTCGCCCGCGGCAAGAAGTTCGCCGTCATCTGCGTCGCCGAGGGCGCGCACCCGGCCGAGGGCTCGATGGCGTACGGGAAGGGCGAGATCGACCAGTTCGGTCACGAGCGCTTCCAGGGCATCGGCAACCAGCTCGCCGTCGAGCTGGAGCGGCGCCTCGGCAAGGAGGCCCGTCCGGTCATCCTCGGTCACGTCCAGCGCGGCGGCACCCCGACCGCGTACGACCGGGTGCTCGCCACCCGCTTCGGCTGGCACGCGGTGGAGGCCGCCCACCGCGGCGAGTTCGGCCGGATGACCGCGCTGCGCGGCACGGACATCGAGATGGTCCCGCTCGCCGAGGCCGTCACCCGGCTGAAGACCGTCCCCGAGGACCGCATGCGCGAGGCCGAGTCCGTCTTCTGACAGGCCTCCGGCCCCCGAGGTCCGGGCCCGCCCGGCCCCCCGCGGCCGGACCCCGGGCCCCCGCGAGGCGGGACCAAAGTCCCGACTTGTCCCGGACGCACCCCCGGCCCCGATCATCCCCCCGTGGACGATCGGGGCCGAATCCATGCTTGAGCCCCGTGCCGCGATCAACAAGGCTTGAGGCTGTCCCGGACATGTCCCGACGAGGGGAGCGGCGCGCCATGACGACGGGGGAGAGGGCTCCCGACCCTCGGGAGGCACGGAACCCGGCCGAGTTCATCGCGCGGCTGCAGGCCCTGAAGGACCGGTCCGGCCTCACCTACCGCGAACTGTCGGCCCGCGCGGAGGCCGCCGGCGACGTCCTGCCCCGCTCGACCGTCGCCAACATGCTGGCCCGCTCCACCCTCCCCCGCGAGGAACTCCTCGCCGCCTTCGTCCGCGCCTGCGGGATCCCTCCGGAGGCGGCGGAGGAGTGGGAGACGGTACGCGCGGAGCTCGCCGTCCGGGCGAGGTACGGGGCCGGAGCGGACGCGCCCCCGCCCGACGCCCCCGACCCGATCCCCGACCCGCTCCCCGAGCCGGCCCCCGACGCCGCCCCCGCCTGGCCCGCCGCCGAGGAGCTGCCCCCGGACGCGTCCGACGACCCGGACCCCGAACCGCCGTCCCGGCTGCGCAGGGCCCTCGTGGGCGCCGTCGCCGTGGCCGGGCTCGTCCTCGCCACGGTCAGCGTCGTCGCCTTCGTACGGGACGACGACCCCCGGCCCGGCGGTGCCCACCGCCCGGTGCTCACCGCGCCCGCCGAGGGCCCCGTGCACATCCGGGTGATCGGCTCGGACCTCTGCCTGAACGAGCGGCGCGGCAGCCGCGACGGCCAGATCTACCAGCGGGCCTGCGCGGGCGCGGACGTCCCCCGCTACGAGCTGAAGCGGCTCGGCGGGGACCGGTGGCGGATCGTCTCGGTCCACCCGGACTTCCCCGTCGGCTGCTCCGGCATCCCGTCCGGCGGCCGGATACCCGACGCCGCGCTCGAGGACTCCGAGTGCGGCGACCCCACCCGCGTCGAACGCTTCGCCCTGGAGCCCCACGGCACCCCCGTCACCGGCTACCGCATCGTCCCGGCCGACTCCGCCACCCCCGGCAGCTGCGTCACCGTCGCGGGCGACCGCACGGCCGAGTGGTCCCGGCTGACCCAGGCGCCCTGCACGACGGACGCCCGGGGCCAGCTCTTCAGCTTCGACCGGCGCTAGGTCGTGTCCGGAAAGTCCCGCCCCTCGCGCGGGCGGCGCTACTTTCCGGACACGGCCCGCACGTCCGCCGGACCCGCCGGCTCGACCAGCCGGGCGCGGAGCGCGGTCACCACGGCCGGGTCGAGACCGACGTGCCCGGTGACGTACGCGTCCACCGAGCCGTACTCCGCGCGCAGGTCCGCGAGGACCAGCCGCATGATCTCCTCGGGCGCCCGGCCGTACCCCGGCCAGCGCAGCTCGCGGCCCGGATGGGCGGCCCTCCAGTCGGCGACCAGCCGCTCGGTGGCCAGCTCGGTCAGGGCGAAGTCCGCCAGGATCTGCTCGTCGGAGACGTCGAGCAGCGCCAGCACGAGCGCCGCGAGGAGCCCCGTACGGTCCTTTCCGGACGCGCAGTGGAAGACCAGCGGCCCCTCGGCCCCGGCGACGAGCTCCAGGGCCTCGCGCAGTTCGGCCGCGCCGTCGGCGGCGACCTCGGCGAAGCGGTCGGCGAGGTAGCGCCAGGGGTCGAGCGCGGGGTCGATCTCGGCCTGGTCGTACGGCCGGTGCTCGATGCTCAGGTTGTGCCAGGTCTGCGGCTCGCCCTCGGGGTGGCGGCCCTTGGCCGCGATCTCCCACGGATAGCGCAGGTCGATCACGGTGGCCACGCCGAGCTCGCGGAAGCGCTCCAGATCGGCCCCGGCGTCGGGGGCCGCGAGCTTGGCGAGGGAATCGGAACGGTAGAGGGTCCCCCACCGTACGGTTCCGCCGTCGGCGGTCCGATAGCCGCCCAGGTCACGGAAGTTGTGCAACCGCTCGAAGGATATGTGTCGTCTCACGACGCCAATCTACGGTCCGGCGCTACCGCTCCACGAGGCCCCAGAAGTGCTCCATGATCTCGTCGAGGTACGCGCGCCCCGCGTCGCCCGTCGCGGCCGAGGCACCCCAGCTGCTGGTGGCCGCCATCTTCGCGTGGTAGTCGGTGTGCAGCCGCTGCAAGGCGTTCTCGACCGTCCGCTTGGGCAGCGGCACCAGCTTGACCACCGGTTTCACATGGGCCTGCCAGCGGGTGGTCGCCGCGTCCCGCAGCAGGCCCGACAGCTTCTCGTCGCCGCCGGTCGCGGTGAGCAGCGCGCGCGGGCCCAGACCGAGGGTCCCGGCGAGGGCGGCGGTCTGGCGTTCGTTGCCGCGCCACTGCCCCGACTCCTCCATCCGCAGGTACGCGGCGGGATCGACCCCCACCCGCCGGGCCAGGTCCTCGGGGGCCAGCCCCCGGGCCATCCGGTGCTCGCGCAGGGTGGTGGCGGCGGCGAGGAGATCGGCGGGGGAGCACCACAGGACACCCGCGAGGGCGGTCAGCTCCTGCGAGCTGGGGGTGGCCCGGCCGCGTTCCCAGTCGGCGACGGTGTCGGGGGCGACCAGGAGGCCGTACTGGGCCCGCAGGCCGTAGGCGACGTGGCCGGGCGTCATGCCGAGGCCCTCGCGCAGACGGCGAGCCGCGAGGGCGTTGAAGGGCGGGGAGGGTTGGTGCACGGTGACACCGTAGAAGCGCGGGGTGAGTCGTGGCTACGGTGCGTTCGCCCAACCCTGACGATCGTAGGAACATCGGAACCGATCGGTAATCGGCCAGTCACCGACCGATATCCGGCCACCGGACACTGGGCACCGGGTATCGGAATCGGCCGCCGGACCCCGCCCGGCGGGTCACCGGCCCCGCCCGCCGCCACCCGCCCCGCCCGATGCGCTGAGCCACCGGTACTGGAGCTCCGGCCGCCCGATCTGGCCGTACTGCGGGGCCCGGGCCGCCCGGCCCTCGGTCACCAGGTATTCGAGGTAGCGGCGGGCGGTGATGCGGGAGATGCCCACGGCCGCGCCCGCCTCCGCCGCCGTCAGCCCCTCCGCCGCGCCCCGCAGGCTCCGCGTCACCGCCTCCAGGGTCGGTGCGCTCAGCCCCTTCGGCAGCGAGGCGGGCTGCGGGGTGCGCAGGGTCGCGAGCGCCCGGTCCACCTCGTCCTGGCCCGAGGCCTCGCCGGCCGTCGCCCGGAACTCGGCGTAGCGCGCCAGCCGGTCCCGCAGGGTGGCGAAGGTGAACGGCTTGAGGACGTACTGGACGACGCCGAGCGACACGCCCTCGCGGACGACCGCGAGGTCCCGCGCCGAGGTCACCGCGATCACGTCCGCCGCGTGCCCGGCCGCGCGCAGCGCCCGCAGCAGCTGGAGCCCGTGCCCGTCCGGGAGGTAGAGGTCGAGCAGGATGAGGTCCACCGGCACCCGTTCGAGGAGCCGGACGGCCGCCGCCCGCGAGTGGGCCACGCCGACCACGGTGAAACCGGCCACCCGCCCCGCGTACAGCGCGTGCGCGTCCGCCGCGACCGGGTCGTCCTCGACGACCAGCACTCTGATGCCCGTACCGGCGCCGCTCACGCGCCCACCTCCACCGCGTCGGTCCGCACGGCGGCGGCCCGCAGCGGCAGCCGGGCGGTGAACTCCGCGCCGCCCAGCGGGGATCCGGACAGCGTCAGGGTGCCGGCCGCGCGCGTGACCGCCTGGTGCACCAGCGCGAGTCCGAGCCCCCGCCCCGGGCCGCGGGTGGACCAGCCGCGGTCCAGGACGGCCGCCCGGTCCTCGGGGCGCACCCCGGGGCCCGAGTCGCCGACCTGGAGCAGCAGTTCGCCCTCCTCGGCGAGCGCCGTCACCGTCACCCGCGCGGACGGGGTCCCGCCGGCCGCCTCGACGGCGTTGTCGACCAGGTTGCCGAGGATCGTCACCAGGTCGCGGGAGGGCAGCGACTCCGGCAGCACCCCGTCGTCGATCCGGCTGGCCTCGGTCAGGACCAGCTCCACGCCCCGCTCGTTGGCCTGCGCCGCCTTGCCGAGCAGCAGCGCCGCGAGGACGGGTTCGCCGACCGCGCTCACCACCCGGTCGGTCAGCGCCTGGGCCAGCTCCAGCTCGGCGGTGGCGAAGCCGACCGCCTCCTCGACCCGGCCCAGCTCGATCAGCGAGACCACGGTGTGCAGCCGGTTCGCGGCCTCGTGGGCCTGCGAACGCAGCGCTTCCGTGAACCCCCGCTCCGAGTCCAACTCGCCCGACAGCGCCTGGAGTTCGGTGCGGTCCCGCAGGGTGACCACGGTGCCCCGGCGCTCTCCGCCCACCACTGGGCGGGTGTTGACGACGAGCACCCGCTCGTCCGTCAGGTGCAGCTCGTCCACCCGCGGCTCCGAGGAGAGCAGCGCCCCGGCGAGCGGTGCCGGGAGGCCGAGTTCGGCCGCCGAGCGCCCGACGGCGTCCGCGCCGAGCCCGAGCAGCTCCCGCGCCCCGTCGTTGATCAGCGCGATCCGGCGCTGCCCGTCCAGCATCACCAGTCCCTCCCGCACGGCGTGCAGCGCGGCCTCGTGGTAGTCGTGCAGCCGGCTCAGCTCGGTCGCGTTCAGGCCCTTGGTGTGCCGCCGCAGCCGGGCGTTGATCACGTACGTGCCGGCGCCGCCGAGCGCGAGGGCCGCGCCGGCCATCCCGAGGAGCGCGACGACCTGCTCGCGGACCTGCTCGCTGATCTTCTCGATGGTGATGCCGGCGCTGACCAGGGCCACCACCCGGCCGTGGTCGAAGACCGGGGCGACCGTGCGCACCGAGGGGCCGAGCACGCCCAGGTGCGTCTCGGAGAAGGTCTCCCCGCGCACGGCCCGGTCGATGTGCCCGAGGTAGGTGCGTCCGATCTGCGCCGGTTCCGGGTGGGTCCAGCGGGTGCCGTCCGGCGCCATGATCACCACGAAGGTGACGCCCGCGTGCCGCCGCAGCGACTCCGCGTACGGCTGGAGCAGCGCGCTCGGGTCCGCCGAGCGGGCCGCCGCCACCACCGAGGGGGAGTCGGCGACGGCCGAGGCGGTCGCCTGGGACTGGCGGCGCGCGGTCTCCTCGGCCTGGCCGCGGTCCGTCACGTACGCGAAGACGGCGCAGCCCGTGACGACGGCGGCCATCAGCACGACCTGCATCGCGAAGAGCTGACCGGCGAGGCTGCGCGGCCGGGGGAGGGGGAGACGCATGCGGCAAGTGTGCCTGGCCGATTCGCGACCCCGAACCGGCGGTCCGAATCGTGCCGCGACCGAGACGTGCGGCCTTGTGGTCGTGAACGAAAGGCACGCAAGCGTGACCCCGGTCACAGGGCTGATGGATAGTCGCGGGGTCCACCGGGACGTGGACGATCCCTGCGTACGAGGAGGAGCCCGTGGCCGCACGACGGGACCGCACCCACTATCTGTATCTGGCCGTCATCGGCGCCGTGCTGCTCGGCATCGGCGTGGGCTTCCTGGCGCCCGGCGTCGCCGTCGAGCTGAAGCCGCTCGGCACGGGCTTCGTCAGCCTGATCAAGATGATGATCTCGCCGATCATCTTCTGCACGATCGTGCTCGGCGTCGGTTCGGTCCGCAAGGCCGCGAAGGTCGGCGCCGTCGGCGGTCTCGCCCTCGGCTACTTCCTGGTGATGTCGACGGTGGCGCTCGCCATCGGCCTGGTCGTCGGCAACTTCCTGGAGCCCGGCTCCGGTCTGCACCTCACCAAGGACCTCGCCGAGGCCGGCGCCAAGCAGGCCGCGGGGGCGAGCGAGGGCACCGCCGACTTCCTCCTCGGGATCATCCCCACCACCATGGTCTCCGCCTTCACCGAGGGCGAGGTGCTGCAGACCCTGCTGGTCGCCCTGCTCGCGGGCTTCGCGCTGCAGGCCTTGGGCGCGGCCGGCGAGCCGGTGCTGCGCGGCATCGGGCACATCCAGCGGCTGGTCTTCCGGATCCTCGGCATGATCATGTGGGCCGCCCCGGTCGGTGCCTTCGGCGCCATCGCCGCCGTGGTCGGCGCGACCGGCATGGACGCGCTGAAGTCGCTCGCCGTCATCATGATCGGCTTCTACGTGACCTGCGCGCTCTTCGTCTTCGTGGTCCTCGGCACGCTGCTGCGGCTGGTCGCCGGCGTCAACGTCTTCGCGCTGCTGAAGTACCTGGGCCGTGAGTTCCTGCTGATCCTGTCCACCTCCTCCTCCGAGTCCGCGCTGCCCCGGCTCATCGCGAAGATGGAGCACCTGGGCGTCAGCAAGCCGGTGGTCGGCATCACCGTCCCGACCGGCTACTCCTTCAACCTCGACGGCACCGCGATCTATCTGACGATGTCCTCGCTCTTCGTCGCCGAGGCGATGGGCAACCCGCTCTCCGTGGGTGAGCAGATCTCCCTCCTCGTCTTCATGATCATCGCCTCGAAGGGCGCGGCGGGCGTCACCGGCGCCGGCCTCGCCACCCTCGCCGGCGGCCTCCAGTCGCACCGCCCCGACCTGGTCGACGGCGTCGGCCTGATCGTCGGCATCGACCGCTTCATGAGCGAGGCCCGCGCCCTCACCAACTTCGCGGGCAACGCCGTCGCCACCGTCCTCGTCGGCACCTGGACCAAGGAGATCGACAAGGCCCGGGTCGCCGAGGTGCTGGCCGGGAAGGTCCCCTTCGACGAGACGACCCTGGTCGACGACGGCCACGGCCCGGCCCCCGTGCCGGACCAGCGGTCCGACGAGGGCGAGGAGCGCGCCCGCGCGGGCGTCTGAGCTCCGGGTCCCGGGCCTTGAGCCGGATCCGGGCACCGGAAGCGGATCGACCCCGGCCGTTCCCCCGGCCGGGGTCGTTCCGTGAGCGGGCGCGGCCCCTCCGCCCCTCACGCCCCCAGCTCCGCCCCTCACGCCCCCAGCTCGTCCAACTCGTCCTCGTCCAGGACCAGTTCCGCGGCGAGAGCCGAGTCGCGGGCGGACTCCGGGCGGCTGGCGCCGGGGATCGGCAGTACGGTGCCGGGGCGGGCCAGCAGCCAGGCGAGGGCCACCCGCTGCGGGCTGACCCCGCGGGCCCGCGCCACGCGGTGGAAGGCCCCGAACTCCGGGTCCTCCCGCTGCGCCGAGGAGCCGTCGAGGGAGCTGCGGGAGATGCCGCCGAGCGGGCTCCACGGCAGGAAGGCCAGGCCCAGTTCGGCGCAGAGCCGCAGCTCGGCCTCGGCATCCCGGACGGCCGGCGAGTAGCGGTTCTGCACCGACACCAGGCGCTCGCCCAGGATCTCCCGGGCCAGCCGGATCTGCCCGCCGTCCACGTTGGAGATCCCGGCCAGCCGGACCGTGCCCGCGTCCAGCAACTCCCGTATCGCACCGAGCGATTCGGCGTAGGGGACGGCCGGGTCCGGCTTGTGCAGCTGGTACAGGCCGATCGGGGTGGTGCCGAGCCGCCGTGCCGAGCTCTCGGCCGCCCGCCGCAGGTGCGCGGGGCGGCCGTCGACCGTCCAGCCGCCGTCGGCGGTCCGGCCCCGGCCGCCCTTGGTGGCCACCAGCACCGCGTCCCGGTCGCCCCCGTACGCGGCGAGCGCGCGGGCCACCAGCCGTTCGCCCGCGCCGGGTTCCCCGCCGGGCGGGTGGTACGAGTCGGCCGTGTCGAGCAGGGTCACCCCCGCGTCCAGGGCCGCGTGGACGGTGGCGAGGGCGCGGGCCTCGTCGGGGTGTCCCTCGATGGACAGGGGCATGGTGCCGAGCCCGACGGCGCCGACGGTCACCCCGCCGAGGGTGCGGTGCCGCATCACGCACCCGCCGGCGCGGTCACCGTCTCGGAGACGGCCCGCGCGAGCCACTCCGAGGAATGCGAGAAGCGATATCCGAGCGCTTCCGCCCGGGAATTGTCCATCCCGTAGGAGCGGGCGAAGGAGAACGGGGACACCTCGCCGACCTCGACCTCCTGGAAGACGGTCCTGCCGCCCACCCGGGATTCGATCGCGGCGCAGATGTCGGCCGTGGTCAGCGGCCCGTGGGAATGCGCGTTGACGGGTCCGGTGAATTCCGCCCCCACGGCCCAGGCGAGAAAGTCGGCGATCTCCTCGACGTACACATAGGTCGCGGGCCGGTTCGCCGGCGGCACGGCGATCGGCTCGCCCGCCCGGATGCGCCTCGCGTAGTGCTCCACCCGCCCGGTGAAGTCGTCGGCGCCGCCCAGCACGTGCGCGACCCGCACCGAGGCCCACGGGAAGGCCGTGCCGCCCGCGAACACCGCCTCGGCCTGCCGCTTCCCCTCCCCGTAGTGCGCGTCGAGGAACTCCGGGTCCTCCCAGGGCAGGTCGGGGTCGACCGTCACGGCGGCCAGGTCGAGGGCGTCCTCGGCGACCGGGACGGGGGAGTCCTCGTACCCGTACACCTCCACCGTCGAGGTCATCAGATAGCGCCCGGTCCGCCCCGCGAAGACCCGCCGGGCGATCTCCGCCTGGCGCGGCGTGTAGCAGACCTGGTCCACGACGACGTCGAAATACCGCCCGCCGAGGGCCTTTTCCAGGGCGGTCCCGTCATTCCGGTCGGCGACCAGCTGAACGGTCCCCTCCGGAGCCGCGGCGGAACCGCGATTCAGCACCGTCACCCGATGTCCCGCCGCCAGCAGGCGCGTTATCAGTCGCTTTCCGAAATAGCGGTTCCCGCCGATGATCAGAATGTCCATGACTCAAGTGTTACGTTGTGCGCTCGTCATCTGAAGGGGGAAACATGGGAGTCCAGGCCGCCGCACCGAAGGAACCCCGGCAGCTGCGGGCCGCCACCGTCGAAACGACGGCGGGCGCCTTCGACCCCATCGACCGGCAGATCCTGGACCTCCTCCAGAGCGACGGGCGGATCAAACTCAGCGAGCTCGGCCGCCGGGTCCGGCTCAGCCCCGCCGCCGTCACCGAGCGGGTCCGCCGCCTGGAGTCCTGCGGCGCGATCACCGGCTACGGCGCCCAGGTCGCCGCCGCCCGCCTCGGCTACGGCATCCAGGCCTTCATCCGGGTGAACCCGCACGGCGGTTACACCCTCAAGCACCCCCGCACCCTGGAGCTCCTCGCCCGGCCCGAGGTCCGCGAGGCGCACCACGTGGTCGGCGAGGACTGCTGGATCCTCAAGGTGGCGGTCACCGACACCGTGCACCTGGAGGACGTCCTGGAACAGGTCTCCGCGCTGGGCCGGACGACCACGTCGATCGTGCTGTCCTCCCCGGTCGAGCGGAAGCCGCTGCTCCCGCCGGGCGCCTGAGCGGCCGGGCTTGCCTTGACGTCGGCGTCAAGGCGTACGTTCGTGGCCATGCGAATCGGCGAGCTTGCCGAGCGGGCGGGCACGACCACGCGGACTCTGCGCTACTACGAGTCCCGGGGCCTCCTGACCGCGCGGCGCACGGACAACGGCTACCGCACCTACGACGAGGACGACCTGCGCCTGCTCCGCCAGATCCGGACCCTGCAGGACTTCGGGTTCGACCTGGAGGAGACCCGGCCGTTCGTGGACTGCCTGCGGGCCGGGCATCCGGCGGGCGACGCGTGTCCCGCGTCGCTCGCCGTCTACCGGCGCAAGCTGTCCGAGCTCGACGGGCTCATCGAGCAGCTGACGGAGGTGCGCGCCCAGGTCGGCGCGCAGCTGCTGCGGGCCGAGGCGGAACTGCCGGGCGGCCCGGAACCACGATGCGAACTGGGAGGAGCGACGGAATGACGCACGCGAGGGGCGTGGCCGAGGTCACGGACGCGGACTTCGACACCGAGGTCCTGGGGGCCGGGGTGCCGGTCCTGGTGAAGTTCACGGCGCAGTGGTGCGGCCCGTGCCGCCAGCTGACGCCGGTGCTCGGCGCGATCGCCGCCGAGGAGGGCGAGCGGCTGCGGATCGTCGAGATCGACGTGGACCACAACCCGCTGACCACGGTGAAGTACGGGGTGATGGCGACCCCGACCCTGCTGCTCTTCGACGGGGGCGAGCCGGTGAAGTCGATGGTGGGCGCCCGCCCCAAGCGCCGCCTCCTGGCGGAGCTGGCCGACGTCCTGGAGCCCTCCGGGGCGTGAGGCGGGGGTAGCGGGAACGGGGGAGGGGGCCGGCGCGGGGCGCCGGCCCCCTCGCCGCGTCGGAAGCCGGAATGCGTGCGGGCACAAAAAAGCCCCGGACTAGAATTGACAGCCGGGGTCGTATCTCGCGTATATTAATGGATTCCGTGTCCGGACATACGAAAGACGCGGAGAAGTTCAATAAACGCACTGTATCGCGCCGGGAGTCGAATTGTCAACCGAGGAATTTCGGAAAGAGCAGCGATTCATCACCGAGCTCTACGCCCGACTCGACGACCTGAGGGACCAGGCCGAGGCCGGGGTCGCGCGGGCGCTCGCCACGTCGGGCGAGGGCAGCGCGCAGGCCCGGCTCGAACGGGACGTGCTCGTCGCCGAGCAGTCCGGGCTGCTCGCCGCCTTCGACGCGGGCGAGACCGGGCTCTGCTTCGGACGGCTCGTCTTCCAGGACGGGCGCGACCACCACATCGGCCGGATCGGCATCCGCGAGGACGACCCGAACCGCACCCCCCTCGTCGTCGACTGGCGCGCCGAGATCGCCCGCCCCTTCTACCTCGCCACCGGATACGAGCCTATGGGCCTCAGCCGCCGGCGGCACATCGCCACCCAGGGCCGCGAGGTCGTCTCGCTCCACGACGAGGTGCTCGACCTCGCCGACGCCACCCGCTCCGGGCACGAGAGCCGCGACGCCGACGAGGTCCTGCTCGCCGCGCTCGACGCCGCCCGCACCGGCCGCATGCACGACATCGTGCAGACCATCCAGGCCGAGCAGGACGCCATCATCCGCTCCCCGCACCGCGGGGTCCTCGTCGTCGAGGGCGGCCCCGGCACCGGCAAGACCGCCGTCGCGCTGCACCGCGCCGCCTACCTGCTCTACGCCCACCGCGAGCAGCTCGCCAAGCGGGCCGTGCTCATCGTCGGCCCCAACCCCGCCTTCCTCGGCTACATCGGCAACGTGCTGCCCTCGCTCGGCGAGACCGGCGTCCTGCTCGCCACCCCCGGCGAGCTCTTCCCCGGCGTCCGCGCCACCGGCACCGACACCCCCGAGGCCGCCACCGTCAAGGGCTCCGCCGCCATGGCCGAGGCCCTCGCCGCCGCCGTGCGCGACCGCCAGCAGGTCCCCGAGCGCGGCGAGCCGCTGATCGTCCCGCACGAGGACGGCGACCTGGTCATCGACTGGGACATGGCCCTCGAAGCCCGCCACAAGGCCCGCGAGACCTTCCTCCCGCACAACCTCGCCCGCCCCTACTTCGTCTTCCGGATCCTCGACGCCCTCGCCGAACAGCTCGCCGACCGGATCGGCGCCGACCCCTACGGCGGGCCCAACTTCCTCGGCCCCGACGACCGCGCCCTGCTCGCCAAGGGCGTCGCCGCCAACCCCGACGTGCACAGCGCCCTCGACAGCCTCTGGCCGGACCTCACCCCGCAGGAGTTCCTCGCCGACTACCTCGCCGAGCCCACCCACCTGGACGAGGCCGCCATCGAGGCGATCCGGCGCACCGGCGACGGCCCCTGGACCCCCGCCGACGTCCCCCTCCTCGACGAGGCCGCCGAACTCCTCGGCGAGGACGACTCCGCCGCCCGCGCCGCCGAGGAGGCCGAGCGGCAGAAGCAGATCCAGTACGCCCAGGGCGTCCTCGACGTCTCCTTCGCCTCCCGCACCTACGAGTTCGAGGACAAGGAGGAGCTCGACAAGGACGCCTCCGAGGTGCTCTCCGCGCACGACATCATCGACGCCGAGCGCTTCGCCGAACGCCAGGAGGAGGCCGACCACCGCAGCGCCGCCGAACGCGCCGCCGCCGACCGCACCTGGGCCTTCGGCCACATCATCGTCGACGAGGCCCAGGAGCTCTCCGCGATGGCCTGGCGGCTCCTGATGCGCCGCAGCCCCACCCGCTCCATGACCCTGGTCGGCGACCCCGCCCAGACCGCCGACCCGGCGGGCGTCGGCTCCTGGGAGCGGATCCTCGCCCCGCACGTGGCGGACCGCTGGGAACTCGTCCGGCTCGGCGTCAACTACCGCACCCCGGCCGAGATCATGGCCGTCGCCGCCGAGGTGCGGCGCACCGCCGACCCGGCCTTCGAGCCGCCCCGCTCGGTCCGCTCCACCGGCGTCGAGCCCTGGGACCGGACCGTCGAGGACCCGGTCAAGGAGACCGCCGACGCCGTCGCCGCCGAACCGGCCGGCGAGGGCAGGCTCGCGGTGATCGCCCCGGTCGCCCTCCACCCGGCGCTGCTCGCGGCCCTCCCGGACGCCTCGTACGGCCCGAAGCCCGACCTCACCCGGCCGGTCGTGCTCCTCGACCCGCGCCAGGCCAAGGGCCTGGAGTTCGACACCGTCCTCGTCGTCGACCCCGACGGCATCCGGGACGGCGCCACGCACGGCATCAACGACCTGTACGTGGCGCTCACCCGGGCCACCCAGCGGATGGGCGTGATCAGGCGGGCCTGAGCCACACCGTCGCCAGCGGCGGCAGCGTCGTGCGCAGGCTCGCGGAACGCCCGTGCCACGGCACCGACTCGGTCTTCACCGGGTCGGTGCCCACCACGTCCCCGCCGCCGTAGCGGGCCGCGTCCGTGTTCAGCACCTCCGCCCAGGCCGCGAAGGTGTCCGGCACCCCGAGCCGGTAGTCGTGCCGCACCACCGGCGAGAAGTTGCACACGGCGAGCAGCGGCGAGCCGTCGGCGTCGAAGCGCAGGAACGCGAAGACGTTGTCCTCGGCCGCGTCGCCCACCACCCACTGGAAGCCCTCGGGCGAGGTGTCCCGCTCCCACAGCGCCGGCGTCGCCGCGTACACCGTGTTCAGGTCGCGCACCAGGTCCCGCACGCCCCGGTGGTCGGCCTCCGCCCCGTACGACGGGTCGAGCAGCCACCAGTCGGGGCCGTGGTCCACCGACCACTCCGCGCCCTGGGCGAACTCCTGCCCCATGAAGAGCAGCTGCTTGCCGGGGTGGGCCCACATGAAGCCCAGGTACGCGCGGTGGTCGGCCCGCTGCTGCCACCAGTCGCCGGGCATCTTCGACACCAGCGCCCGCTTGCCGTGCACCACCTCGTCGTGGGAGATCGGCAGGATGTAGTTCTCGCTGTACGCGTACACCATCGAGAAGGTCATCTCGTGGTGGTGGTACTTGCGGTGCACCGGCTCCTTCCCGACGTAGCCCAGGGAGTCGTGCATCCAGCCCATGTTCCACTTCAGGCCGAAGCCGAGCCCGCCGAAGCCGCCCGGGCCCACCTGGTCCGTCGGCCGGGTCACTCCGTCCCAGGCGGTGGACTCCTCGGCGAAGGTGACGACCCCCGGGCAGCGCCGGTACACGGTCGCGTTCATCTCCTGGAGGAACGCCACCGCGTCCAGGTTCTCCCGCCCGCCGAACTCGTTCGGCAGCCACTCGCCGTCCTCGCGCGAGTAGTCCAGGTAGAGCATCGAGGCGACCGCGTCGACCCGCAGCCCGTCCAGGTGGAAGCGCTCGCACCAGTACACGGCGTTGGCGACCAGGAAGTTGCGCACCTCCTTGCGCCCGTAGTCGAACTCCAGCGTCCCCCAGTCGGGATGGGCCGAGCGGCGCGGGTCCTCGTGCTCGTACAGCGGGCGCCCGTCGAACTCGGCGAGCGCCCAGTCGTCCCGCGGGAAGTGCGCCGGCACCCAGTCCATCAGGACGCCGATGCCCGCCTGGTGCAGCGCGTCCACCAGGTACCGGAAGTCGTCGGGGGTGCCCATGCGGGCCGTCGGCGCGTAGAAGCCGGTGACCTGGTAGCCCCAGGAGCCGTGGAAGGGGTGCTCGGCGACCGCCATGAACTCGACGTGGGTGAAGCCGAGGTCGCGCACATAGGCCGGCAGCTGCTCGGCCAGCTGCCGGTAGCCGAGCCCGGGCCGCCAGGACGGCAGGTGCAGCTCGTACACGGACAGCGGCGCCTCGTGGTGCGGGCGGGCCCCGCGCCGTTCCATCCACTCCGCGTCGCCCCACACGTGGTGGTCGTCGGTCACCATCGACGCGGTGTTCGGCGGGCACTCGGTGCGGCGGGCCATCGGGTCGGCGCGGACCGTGTGCGAGCCGTCCGGGCGGGCGATGTCGAACTTGTACAGCGCGCCCTCGCCGACGCCCGGCACGAACAGCTCCCACACGCCCGTGGACCCGAGCGAGCGCATCGGCAGCGCGCCGCCGTCCCAGTACGTCCAGTCGCCGGTGACCCGCACGCCGCGGGCGTTCGGCGCCCACACGGTGAAGCGGGTGCCGGCCGTGCCCTGGTGGGTCATGACCCGGGCGCCGAGCGCCGTCCACAGCTCCTCGTGCCGGCCCTCGCCGATCAGGTGCAGGTCCAGTTCGCCGAGGGCGGGCAGGAAGCGGTACGGGTCGTCGACGGGCAGGTCGTCCCCGTCGTAGCGCACCCGCAGCTCGTACGCGGGCACCTTCCGCAGCAGCGGGAGCAGCCCGGAGAACAGCCCGTCCCCGTCGGCGTCGAGGACCAGCCGCCGCCCCTTCGGCAGGAGCACGGCCACCTCCTTCGCCCAGGGGCGGAGCACCCGCACCACGACCCCGCCCCTGACCGGGTGGGCGCCGAGCACGCCGTGCGGGTCGTGGTGCTCACCGGCGAGCAGCCGGGCCCGGTCGCCGGGATCCAGCGGCGGGGCCTTCCGTACGCCGACTGCCGTGTTGCCTGGCGTGCTGCCTGCCGTCTTGCCAGCCGTCTTGCCTGCGGGACGGGGGGTCACCGGGATGCCTCCTGGAGGGCGGGGGGAACGGGGGTACGCGGACGCAACGGCGCCGCGCGGCCCGGGGAAACTCGGCCGAACGGTGCGAGTCGTCTCCACCGCAGGCCCGCGCCCCGGCCGGTTCGGCCGAACGGGGTCACGTCGTGCTCGACAGGCGTTCGATGGCGGCCATCGGGACCGGGAGCCAGTCCGGGCGGTGGCGGGCCTCGTAGACGACCTCGTACACCGCCTTGTCCGTCTCGTAGGCCCGCAACAGCGCCGGATCGTCCCGAGGGTCGGTCCCGGCGGCCTCCGCGTATCCGGTGCAGTAGGCGGCCCGGCAGCGGGCCGCCCAGTCGGCGTTCCAGGGGCGGTGGGTGCGGGCCGCGTAGTCGAAGGAGCGGAGCATGCCGGCGATGTCCCGGACGGGCGGCTGCGGGCTGCGCCGCTCGTCCAGCGGCTTCGCGGGCTCGCCCTCGAAGTCGATCACGGCCCAGCCGCCGTCGGCGCCCCGCAGGGTCTGCCCCAGGTGCAGGTCGCCGTGGATGCGCTGGAGCCGCCCCGAGCCCGGGGCGTCCTGCACCGCGGCGAACACGGAACGCAGCCCCGGCACGTACGGCATCAGCGCGGGGACGGCCTGGGCGGCGGCGTGCAGCCGGGCGTCCATGGCCGCGGCGAGGTGCCGCGACCGGGACCGGCGCAGCGGCTCGGTGGGCAGCGCGGCGGCGAGCGCCAGGTGGACCTCCGCGGTGGCCCGGCCGAGCGCGAGCGCCTCGGCGGTGAACTCCCGCCCGTCGGCCAGCGCGTCGAGCGCCAGCCGCCAGCCGTCCCGCGAGTCGCGCAGGTACGGCTGGAGCACGCCCAGGGTGGCCGTGCGCGTCTCGAACCAGGCGACCGGCGCGGGGACCCGGGCGCAGCCCGCGCCGGCCAGGGCCAGCGGCAGCTCCAGATCCGGGTTGGCGCCGGGGCTGACCCGCCGGAAGATCTTCAGGATGAACGAATCTCCAAAGACCAGCGAGGAGTTGGACTGCTCGGCGTCCAGGACGCGCGGGGCCAGGGCGGGCGGGAGCGCCGTCGTGGTGTGGAAGTTCAGCGGGCCGATCCGGCCCGGCGAGCGCAGCCGCTCGTACAGCAGGCCGGCGAGCCGCGGGTCGCGCAGCCCCTCGTACACGGCCCGTCCGGCGAGCGGGCCCTGCCGGATCCGCCCGATCAGGGCGGGGGCGAGGCGCGGCGGCAGCTGGGGCCGGACGCCGAGGAGCAACTGGTAGCAGTCGGCGGGGGTTCCGGCCGGGCGGCCCGGCTGTTCGACCCGTACGAGCAGATGGAGGAGTCCGGGTCCGGTGCCGTCCAGCGGCAGCAGCTCGGTGGCCGCGTCCAGGGTGAATCCGGTGACCCGGCGGCCCTTGCCCGCGAACCAGCGTTGTCGGGGCAGCCAGCCGTGGAGCAGGGGTGTGAGCGACGGGAGGAGGGCGTCCGGGGCCCGGGTGGTGGATGCGGTCTCCGGCATGGCATCGCGTCCTTTCCCCGGGGTGCGCACATGGGGTTCGTATGCGTTCAAATGCGCAGAGTGTCCCGGATGGCGGCTTCGGCTGTCCGGCTGTGCGGGACGTGTCGGAAGGGGAAGATCCGTATGGGCCCGGCAAGAAGGCCCGTATGGACCTGAAGTGTGTGTGGGACACAGTTCCCTGTGCGGGGCGGGGGAAACCGCCCCACACGGGACAGAACTGAATTGACCGTACTTCAGGACCGCTTGAGGCGGAACCAGTAGAACCCGTGCCCGGCGAGGGTGAGCAGATACGGCAGCTGCCCGATCGCGGGGAACTCCACCCCGCCGATCAGCTCCACCGGCCGCACCCCGTCGAATCGGCGCAGGTCCAGCTCGGTCGGCTGGGCGTGACGGGAGAAGTTGTTCACGCACAGCACCAGATCGGCGTCCAGGCCCTCCTCGGGCGCGGTCTCGCGGAGGAAGGCGAGCACCGCCGGGTTGGTCGAGGGGAGTTCCGCGTACGTCCCCGTCCCGAAGGCGCGGTTCTGCTTCCGGATCTCGATCATCCGCTTCGTCCAGTGCAGCAGCGAGGACGGCGAGGCCATCCCCGCCTCCACGTTGGTCACCTGGTAGCCGTGGACCGGGTCCATGATGGTCGGCAGATAGAGCCGCCCCGGGTCGCAGGAGGAGAAGCCCGCGTTGCGGTCCGGGGTCCACTGCATCGGGGTGCGCACCCCGTCCCGGTCGCCCAGCCAGATGTTGTCGCCCATGCCGATCTCGTCGCCGTAGTACAGCACCGGGGAGCCCGGCAGCGAGAAGAGCAGCGCGGTGAACAGCTCCATCTGCTTGCGGTCGTTGTCGAGCAGCGGGGCGAGCCGCCGCCGGATGCCGATGTTGGCCCGCATCCGCGGGTCCTTGGCGTACTCGGCGTACATGTAGTCGCGCTCTTCGTCGGTGACCATCTCGAGCGTGAGCTCGTCGTGGTTGCGCAGGAAGATGCCCCACTGGCAGCCGGACGGGATCTCCGGGGTCTTCGCCAGGATCTCGGAGACCGGGTACCGGGACTCGCGCCGCACCGCCATGAAGATCCGCGGCATCACCGGGAAGTGGAAGGCCATGTGGCACTCGTCGCCGCCGGAGCGGAAGTCGCCGAAGTAGTCGACGACGTCCTCGGGCCACTGGTTCGCCTCGGCGAGCAGCACCGTGTCCGGGTAGTGCTCGTCGATCTCCTTGCGGACCTGCCGCAGGAGGGCGTGGGTGGCGGGCAGGTTCTCGCAGTTGGTGCCCTCCTGCTGGTACAGGTACGGCACCGCGTCGAGCCGGAAGCCGTCGATGCCCAGGTCCAGCCAGAAGCGCAGCGAGGACATGATCTCCTCCCGCACCGCCGGGTTCTCGTAGTTGAGGTCCGGCTGGTGGGAGAAGAAGCGGTGCCAGTAGTACTGCTTGCGCACCGGGTCGAAGGTCCAGTTGGAGGTCTCGGTGTCGACGAAGATGATCCGGGCGTCCGCGTACTGCTTGTCGTCGTCTGCCCAGACGTAGTAGTCGCCGTAGGGGCCCTCGGGATCGCTCCGGGACTCCTGGAACCACGGGTGCTGGTCGCTGGTGTGGTTCATGACGAAGTCGATGATCACGCGCATGCCGCGGGCGTGGGCCGCGTCCACGAACTCCACGAAGTCGGCGAGATCGCCGAACTCGGGCAGCACCGAGGTGTAGTCGGCGACGTCGTAGCCGCCGTCCCGCAACGGGGATTTGAAGAACGGCGGCAGCCAGAGGCAGTCGACGCCCAGCCACTGGAGGTAGTCCAGGCGGGACGTGATGCCCTTCAGGTCGCCTACTCCGTCGCCGTTGCTGTCCTGGAAGGAACGGACCAGGACCTCGTAGAAGACCGCCCGCTTGAACCAGTCGGGATCGCGGTCCTTGACGGGGGTGTCCTCGAAGGTGTCGGGGACGGGTTCGTTGACAGTCATGATGTGGGTGACCCTCCGGTCTGCGGGGACGGTCGCAGGACGAGCACGTGCGCGGGCGTGACGCCCGGCTCTAGGCGCACGTAGTTGTTCCTGCCCCAGTGATAGGTCTCGCCGGTGAGCTCGTCGCGCACCGGTACGGTCTCGTGCCAGTCGAGGCCGAGTTCCGGCATGTCCAACGAGACCGTGGCCTCCTGGGTGTGGTGGGGGTCGAGGTTGGCGACCACCAGAACGGTGTTCGAACCGGAGCGCTTGGCGTACGCGATCACGGCGTCGTTGTCGGTCGTGTGGAAGGTCAGGTTGCGCAGCCGGCGCAGCGCCGGATGCCGGCGCCGGATCCGGTTCAGGGCGGTGATCAGCGGGGCGATCGAGGCGCCCGAACGCTCCGCCGACTCCCAGTCACGCGGCCGCAGTTGGTACTTCTCCGAGTCCAGGTACTCCTCGCTGCCGTCCCGCAGCGGGGTGCCCTCGCACAGCTCGTACCCGGCGTACATGCCCCAGGTGGGCGACAGGGTGGCGGCGAGCACCGCCCGCACCTCGAAGGCCGGCCGGCCGCCGGTCTGGAGGTAGGCGTGCAGGATGTCCGGGGTGTTCACGAAGAAGTTGGGCCGCATGTGCGCGGCGGCCTCCCCGGAGAGTTCGGTCAGGTACTCCGTGAGCTCCTCCTTGGTGTTGCGCCAGGTGAAGTACGTGTACGACTGCTGGAAGCCGACCGCGCCCAGCGTGCGCATCATCGCCGGCCGGGTGAACGCCTCGGCCAGGAAGAGCACGTCCGGGTCGGCCCGGTTGATCTCGCCGATCACCCGCTCCCAGAACACCACCGGCTTGGTGTGCGGGTTGTCGACCCGGAAGATCCGCACCCCGTGGTCCATCCAGTGCCGCAGCACCCGGACGGTCTCGGCGACGATCCCGTCCATGCCGTCGGCGGCCCCGTCGAAGTCGATCGGGTAGATGTCCTGGTACTTCTTCGGCGGGTTCTCGGCGTACGCGATCGAGCCGTCCGGGCGGTGGCTGAACCACTCCGGGTGCTTCTCCACCCACGGGTGGTCGGGGGAGCACTGGAGCGCGAAGTCCAGGGCGACCTCCAGGCGCAGCTCGCGCGCCCGGGCGACGAACGCGTCGAAGTCCTCGATCGTGCCGAGGTCCGGGTGGACGGCGTCGTGGCCGCCCTCCGGCGAGCCGATCGCCCACGGCACGCCGACGTCCTCGGGGCTCGCCGACAGCGCGTTGTTGGGGCCCTTGCGGTGGGTGACGCCGATCGGGTGGATCGGCGGCAGGTACAGCACGTCGAAGCCCATCGCGGCGATCGCCGGCAGCCGCTCGGCGGCCGTGCGGAAGGTACCGGGGACGGTCCGGCCGCGGACCTTCCGCACGCCCTCGGAGCGCGGGAAGAACTCGTACCAGGAGCCGAACAGGGCCCGCTCGCGCTCCACCCGCAGCGGCAACGCGGGGGAGGCGGACAGCAGTTCGCGCAGCGGGTGCCGGGCCAGGGCGTCCAGGACGCGCGGGGCGAGCGAGGCCGCGAGCCGGACCGCGGCCGGCCGGGACTCGTCGCGCAGCGCGTCCGCCACCGCGAGCACCGCCTCCCGCCCGCCGCCCTTCTTCGGCACGCCCTTCGCGGCCCGCTCGTGCAGCAGCGCGCCCTCCACGAGGACCAGCTCGGAGTCGATCCCCGCCGGGATCTTGATCTTCGCGGTGTGCCGCCAGGTCGCCAGCGGATCGCTCCACGCCTCGACCGTGTACGACCAGGCGCCCTCGGCGTCCGGGGTGACCTCGGCGCCCCACCGGTCGGTGCCGGGGGCCAGTTCGCGCATCGGGGTCCAGGGTCCCGGCCGGCCGGAGGGGCCGCGCAGGACCACGTTGGCGGCGACGACGTCATGGCCCTCCCGGAAGACCGTGGCCGTGACCTCGAAGGTCTCGCCCACCACCGCCTTCGCGGGGCGGCGGCCGCAGTCGACCAGCGGGCGGACGTCCAGTACGGGAATGCGTCCCATGAGCGGATTCACAGCATCACCTGACGGTTCGCGAGGATTCGGGTGGTGGTGCGCTCTTTCTAGCTCCGTCGACGGCCGGCGGGTTGCGGGCATGACCGCTCCTGTGCGCGTTCACTCGGATGGCGGGTCTGGAAGGAGTACGGAGGGGTACGGGGAGGAGCCTTCCCATGGATTTCGGGTGGGCAATCCGGCGCTTTGTTAACTACTAGGGCGTAGCCGGACCGGCAAGAACACGTCCCGGACAAGAAACCGGCCCCGTCCTTGTCGGACGGGGCCGGTTCCCTCCGGTCCCGGACCGTGGCTCCGGTCCCTGGAGGTCTTCATGTGCGTGGATTCACGAGGTGTCGGGAGGTGCGATGCGGCGTCGGGAGGTGTCAGGAGGCGCAAGGGGCCGCCACGAGCCGCCGGGAGTCGTCACGAGCCGTCACGAGCCGCCGCGAGTCGTTCCGAGGCGTCACGAGGACGCGGCCTGCTCCTCCGTGTCGCTGTCGCCCGCCCACACCTGCCAGGGCTGCCGGGTCACCCACTCCTCCACCGGCGCCGGCTCCACCGCCAGGGCCTCCGCCGACACCCCGTCGTCGCCCGCGAGCAGCAGCGGATCGCCGCCCGCCGCCAGATGGTGGTAGATGCCGGCCACCCCGGCCGCCGTCTCCGGGCCCAGCAGCCCCGCCAGGCTCCGCTCGAACACCTCCGGCCGCAGCGGCACGTAGCGCACCGCGCGCCCGAGCCCCCGGCCGAAGGCCGCCGCCAGGTCCGGGCCGGTCAGCGACAGCGCGCCGCCGATGTCGAAGGTGCGGCCCTCCAGGCCCTCCCCGGTCAGCGCCGCGTACGCCGCCCGCGCCAGGTCCCGGTGGCTGATCCAGGCCACCGGCGTGGCCGCCGGCAGCGGATAGGCCAGCACGCCCCCGTTCACCAGGTCCGGCCCGTTCCACGGCGAGAACAGGTTGTCCAGATACACCGGGGGCCGGACGACGACCAGCGGCACCCCGCTGCGACGGAGCACGCCCTCCGCGGCCCGCCGCGTCTCGAACGCCGCCACCGACGTCGAGAGCGGCGGCACGCGCGTGTTGGCGTTGAACACCAGCCGCTCGACCCCCGCGTCGAGCGCCGCCCGGGCGATGCTCCGCGCGAAACCGCGTACCCGCTCCGCGTCGAAGACCAGCGGCATCGTCACGAACGCGTGCGTCGCGCCCTCGAACAGGCGCCGTACGTCGGCCGGGCTGCCCAGCTCGCCCGCCACGAACTCGGCCCCCGGCAGCGGCGGCCGGTCCCCGTCCGGGCGGCGCGTCAGCGTCCGCACCCGGTGCTGCCGCTCCGCGAGCAGCCGCGCCACGGCCCCGCCCTGGAAACCGGTCGCCCCCACGACCGCCACCCGCATCGGATTCTGACTGGACATGTGTCGATGAGGCCCTTCGATAGGCTGTGACCCGTTGCCGTGACGGCTCCTTCACAGGCTGTGGCGGCGGCTCCATCCGTTCAATTAACAAACCGGGGCGGAAGTTGAAGGATCGTCCATGGAAACCGTGGGAACCCAGCATGCCGACCAGTGCCAGACGGAGCACGAGGACCTCCTCAGCGAACTGCTGAAACCGCTCCGGCTCACCGGGGTCTTCGACAGCCGCTGGCACGTCAGCGCCCCCTGGGCCATCGAGGGCGACGCCGAGCAGAGCTGCGCCGTCCTCCACTACATCGTCGAGGGCGGCTGCTGGATCACCGGCGCCGGCCAGACCCCGATCGAACTGCGCGCCGGCGACCTCATCGTCTTCCCCACCGGCCTCGCGCACCGGCTCTCCGACCGCCCCGACCGCCAGGGCGTCCCGCTCAAGGCCGTCCTGCCCGAACGCCGGCCCGGCACCTCCGGCGAGATCCGCATCGAGGGCACCGGCGCCGAGAGCCGGCTGCTGTGCGCCGGGCTGCACTACGACGCCAGCGCCGCCACCGGCCTCTACCGCTCGCTGCCCTGGGCCCTCGTCCTCGACGGCGCCCAGGTCGACCGCGAGCCACTGCTCCGCGACACCCTCCGGCTGCTCGCCGCCCCCGACCGTCCCGTCGGCCCCGGCGACCGGCTGATCACCCTGCGCGCCTTCGAGATGGCCCTCGTCCTCGCCCTGCGCCCGCTCCTGCGGGAACTCGCCGGCAACCCCGCCGCCCTGCCCGTCCTCGGCCACCCCGGCATCAGCCGCGCCCTGGTGATGATCGCGACCCGCTTCGCCGAACCCTGGACCATAGACTCGCTCGCCCGCGAGGTCGGCATGTCCCGCTCCGCGTTCACCGCCGCCTTCCGCGACCTCGTCGGCGAGTCCCCGGCCCGCCACCTCACCGCCCGCCGCATGCAGGAAGCCGCCCGCCTCCTCACCGAGACGTCCCTCCCCCAGTCCTCCGTCCCACCCCGCGTCGGCTACCAGAGCGCCGTCGGCTTCCACCTCGCGTTCCGCAAGTGGTTCGCGATGACACCGGGGGAGTACCGGGCGGGGGTCGCGAACGCCGCCTGACCCGCCGTGCACCCCGCCGCGCGGGCTGGCCGGATCTTAAAGACCCCTGGACGGACGTTCATTGCCCGGGGGTCTTTCGGCCGTGGAGGCTCGGGACGGCACGTCGTGGTACCCCGCAGCACCCCCGAGGAGAGGCGAGACACCGGTGACGAGGTCAGGGCAGGAGTATCTGGCGGCGTTACGCGACGGGCGGGAGGTGTGGCTCGACGGGGAGCGGGTCGGGGACGTCACCGCGCATCCGGCCTTCCGCTCGGCCGCGGCCTCCTTCGCCCGGCTCTACGAGCTCGCCGCCGAGCCGGCCCTGCGCCCCGTCCTCACCCAGGGCGGGGTGCACCGCGCGTACGCCGTGCCGCGCTCCTACGAGGACCTGGTCGCCCGCCGGCTCGCCTACAAGGCGGGGGCGGAGGCCGGATACGGCTTCCTCGGGCGGACGCCCGACTACATGGCCTCCGGGGCGGCCGGGTTCGCCGCCCTGCCGGCCGCCTTCGGCGCCGAGGACAGCGACTTCGACGGGGGCGAGAACGCCCTCGCGTTCCACCGGCGGCTCGCCGAGGCCGACCTGCACTGCGCCTTCACCCTCACCGACCCGGCCTCCGGGACCGGCGAGGACGACCTGCGGATCCGGGCCGTCGAGGAGCGCGACGACGGGATCGTCGTACGCGGCGCCAAGAGCGTCGGCACCGGCGCCGTCTTCGCCGACGAGATCCTCGTCGGCACCATCGAACCCCTCGCCGCCGACGACGCCGAGCACGCCCTCAGCTTCTCCGTCCCCGTCGCCACCCCCGGCCTGAAGCTCATCTCCCGGAGCTCCTACGAGCAGCGCGCCCGGTCCGTCTTCGACCAGCCGCTGTCCTCCCGGTACGACGAGAACGACGCGCTGCTGGTCTGCGAGGACGTGTTCGTGCCGTGGGAGCGGGTGCTGACCTACCGGTCGCCGGCCGCCACCGCCGCCATGTGGTGGCGCACCCCCGCCTACCTCCACCTCACCCACCAGTCCGCGACCCGGTTCTGGACCAAGCTGGAGTTCCTCACCGGCCTCGCCATCCTCGTCGTACGCTCCCACGGGACGCAGGACGTGCCGGCCGTCACCCAGGCCGTCGGCCGGCTGCTCGGCGCCGTCGCCCAGGCCAAGGCGTTCGTCCTGGCCGCCGAGGCATCCTGGGAGGAGGTCGACGGCGGGCGGGGCGGTGTGCGGCCCGGGCAGGAGATCTCCTTCGCCCAGCGGATCATGGCCGGCGAGCTGTACCCCCGGGTCGTCCAGGACATCAAGCTGCTCGCCGGCGGGGCGCTGATCCAGCTCCCCGCGAGCGGCCGGGACCTCCTCCACCCGGAACTCGGGACGCTCGTCCACCGCTGGTTCCGCACCCCGGCCGAGCCCGCCGAGGACCGGATCAAGCTGCTCAAACTCGCCTGGGACGCCCTCGGTTCGGAGTTCGCCGGCCGCCACGAGCAGTACGAGCGCTTCTACCAGGGCGCCCCGCACGTCTACCTCACCATGCAGACCCGGGCCGGCGCCGCCGACGCCTGCGAGGCACTGGCCCGGGCCTGCCTCGACGGCTACGACCTGGGCACCAGCCGGTGAAAGCGCCGGGCCGACCGCTCCGCGCGGTCCGCCCGGCCGGGACCACCCCACCACTCACCCACCTCTCCCGAGGGGCCCGCTGTGATGCCGTACGACCTCGTCGTGCCCGGACTCGACGCACCCGCCGACCCGCGCTGCCGCACCGGCGACATCCGCGCCGCCGACCCGCTCGGCGCCGACGCCCTGCTCGCCGCCGTACCCGCGATGAACGCCGACGCCGACGTCGCCGCCCTCACCGTCGCCCTGCGCGCCGTCGTCCCCGACCCCGACCGGGCCGCCGACTGGAGCGTCGTCGCCGCCCTCGCCGCCATGCGCGACCTCGGCATCCTGCTCGGCTCGCTGAAACGGCACGGCGTCCAGCCCGTCACCGCCGTCCCCGAGGTGCTCCCGGTCCTCGAACTGCTCGCCCGGCGCACCGACATGGTGCCCCGCGACACCGTCCACCACTACACCGCCTGGAACCCGACCGGGACCCGCCGCCGCAGCTACACCGGCCACCCCATGGAGGCCCGCCTCCAGGAAGCCGTCCGGGCGACCTACCCCGCGCTCGTCGCCGCGCTCGACGACTGCGCCCTGATCGCCCGCCTCGAACCGTACGACCCCGGCTTCGCCGACGCCCTGGACCGCACCGGCCGGCACCTGCGGACCCTCGTCGACGCCATCGACCTCACCGTCGCCCACGTCTCGCCCGAGTACTTCGCGCGCACCCTGCGCCCCTACTTCGAGGAGATAGACGTCGCCGGACGGGAGTACCTCGGCCCCGCCGCGGCCCAGATCCCGCTCTGGCCGCTCGACCTGACGCTCTGGCAGTGCGACCGCCCGCACCCCGGCTACCAGACCTTCCTCGCCGACTCCCTCCCGTACGCCCTGCCGTCCTGGCGCGCCTTCCACGCCCGGCACCACGGCGGCGTCTCCGCCGTCGGCAAGCTCTCCGCCGCCGTCAGCTGGGAGAACGTCGAGCGGCTGCCCCCGGCCCTGGAGGCGTCCGCCCGTGCGCTCGCCCGGGTGCTGCGCCTGCTCAAGTCCTTCCGGGCCCGGCACCTCACCCTCGCCCGCAAGGCCTACCGCGACGGGCTGCGCCGGTACGACGAGGGCAGCGGCGGCGCCCCGGTCGTCCTGCTCCGCTCGATCCTCGACCTCACCCGCGACAACGAGACGCTGGTGCGCCGCAGCGGCGCCTGACGCAGGAGAACTCCCCATGACCCCCCACTTCGTGATCGCCGGCGGCGGAGTCGCCGGACTCACCACCGCGCTCGCCCTGCACGCCGTCGGCTTCGAGCGGGTCACCGTCGTCGAGGCCGCCCGCGAACTGCGCCCGGCCGGCGCCGGACTCAACCTGATGCCGGGCGCCGTCCGCGAGCTCGACGCGCTCGGACTGCTCGCCGCCCTGGAGTCCGGCGCCGCCCTGCGCACCCGCGAGCTGCGCTACTACCACCGCTCCGGCGCGCTGATCTCCCGCGAGCCGCGCGGCCTGGGCGCCGGCTACCGCTGGCCCCAGCTGTCCGTGCACCGCGCGCACCTCCAGCAGGTGCTCGCCGACGCCGTACGGGACCGGCTCGGGCCTGCCGCCGTCGTCCCGGGCGTCCGGGTGGCGGGCGTGGAACTCCCCGGCGGCGGGCGGCCCCGGCTGCGCCTGGTGCACCGCGACGGCGGGCGCCGGGGGCGGGCCTCGATGGAGCCGGACGTGCTGATCGGCGCCGACGGGATCCGCTCGGCGGTGCGGGCCGCGCTCCACCCGGGCGAGACGGGGCCGGTGTGGAACGGGATGCTGGTGTGGCGCGGGGTCTCCCGGCTGCCCGCGGCGGCCATCGGCTCCTTCATGCTGATCGCCGGGGACGACCGGCAGAAGGCCGTGGTCTACCCGATGACCCGGCCCCCGCGCCCCGGCGGCCAGGTGCTGGTCAACTGGGCGCTGGCCCGCCCGGCGGAGGGCGCGCCCGAGGAGCGGCTGCTGGGCGACTGGCGTCGGGACGTCCCTGTGGAAACGTTCCTGCACCATTTCGAGGGCTGGGAGTTCGACGGCGTCAGCATCCCCCGCGTCCTGCGCGCCGCCGACACCGCCCAGGAGTACCCCATGGTCGACCGCGACCCCCTCGACCGCTGGAGCCACGGCCGCACCACCCTCGTCGGCGACGCCGCCCACGCCATGTACCCCATCGGCTCCAACGGGGCCAGCCAGTCCGTCGTCGACGCCCGCGCCCTCGCCCACGCGCTCGCCTGCCACCCCGACCCGGCCGAGGCCCTGCGCGCCTACGAGGCGGAACGACGCCCCGTCACCACCGCCCTCCAGCAGGCCAACCGACGGCTCGGCCCCGAGGTCGTCATCGACCTCGCCCACCGGCGCGCCCCGCACGGCTTCACCGACGTCCACCAGGTCATCCCCGCCGAGGAGCTCGCCGCCATCGCCGGCCGCTACGCCGCCTCCGGCGCCTTCGACCCGGCCACCGTCAACCAGGGCTCCCCCTACGGGCCACCGTGCCTCCCCGCACGCGCCCCCCGCGCCGTGGCGGGACCCGTCACCTTCGCCTAGCCTCCGCCACGGAACCCGCGGACGCACAGCGTGGTGCTTCCGCTCCGCTCCGTCACACCCTGCGAAGGTGGAACACGTGAAGGCAATCCGTCGATTCACCGTGCGCCCCGTCCTCCCCGACACCCTTCGACCCCTCGCCGACCTGGCGCGCAACCTGCGCTGGTCCTGGCACGAACCCACCCGCGAACTCTTCGACTCCCTCGACCCCCTCGGGCACGCCGACGGCGATCCCGTCCGGGTGCTCGGCGCCATCGACGCCGGACGCCTCGCCGCGCTCGCCGCCGACCAGGACTTCCAGGCCCGGCTGCGGGCCGCCGCCGAGGACCTCGACTCCTACCTCCACCAGCCCCGCTGGTACCAGCGGCAGCCCGGCGAGCCGCCCGCCTCGATCGCGTACTTCTCGCCCGAGTTCGGCATCACCGCCGCCCTGCCCCAGTACTCCGGCGGCCTCGGCATCCTCGCCGGCGACCACCTCAAGGCCGCCAGCGACCTCGGCGTCCCGCTCATCGGCGTCGGACTCCTCTACCGCCACGGCTACTTCCGCCAGTCCCTCTCCCGCGACGGCTGGCAGCAGGAGCACTACCCCGTCCTCGACCCCGGCGAGCTCCCCGTCACCCTGCTCCGCGAGCCCGACGGCACCCCCGCCCGGGTCACCCTCGCCCTGCCCGGCGGCCGCAGCCTCCACGCCCACCTGTGGATCGCCCAGGTCGGCCGGGTCCCGCTGCTCATGCTCGACTCCGACGTCGAGGAGAACGCCCCCGGCGAACGCGAGGTCACCGACCGGCTCTACGGCGGCGGCAGCGAACACCGGCTGCTCCAGGAGATGCTGCTCGGCATCGGCGGCGTCCGCGCCGTCCGCACCTGGTGCCGGCTCACCGGCACCCCCGCACCCGAGGTCTTCCACACCAACGAGGGCCACGCCGGCCTCCTCGGCCTCGAACGCATCCGCGAACTCGGCGGACAGGGCCTCGACTTCGACGCCGCCCTGGAGACCGTCCGGGCCGGCACCGTCTTCACCACCCACACCCCCGTCCCCGCCGGCATCGACCGCTTCGACCGGGCCCTGGTCGCCCGCCACCTCGGCGAGGACGGCGAACTCCCCGGCGTCGACGTCGGCCGCGTCCTCGCCCTCGGCGACGAGACCCCCCTCGGCGGCGAGCCCGGCGTCTTCAACATGGCCGCCATGGGCCTCCGGCTCGCCCAGCGCGCCAACGGCGTCTCCACCCTGCACGGCGCCGTCAGCCGCGCCATGTTCGCCGGCCTCTGGCCCGGCTTCGACGGCGACGAGATCCCCGTCACCTCCGTCACCAACGGCGTCCACGCCCCCACCTGGACCGCCCCCGAGGTCGCCCGGCTCGACCCCGAGGCCGACGACCGCACCCTGTGGGAACTCCGCCGCACCCTGCGCGAACGCCTCGTCACCGACGTACGGCACCGGCTGCGGGCCTCCTGGCGCCAGCGCGGCGCCGCCGCCGCCGAACTCGGCTGGACCGACACCGTCCTCGACCCCGACGTCCTCACCATCGGCTTCGCCCGCCGCGTCCCCTCGTACAAGCGGCTCACCCTGATGCTGCGCGACAAGGACCGGCTCCGCGGCCTGCTGCTGCACCCCGAACGCCCCGTGCAGCTGGTCGTCGCCGGAAAGGCGCACCCCGCCGACGACGGCGGGAAGCGGCTGGTCCAGGAACTCGTCCGGTTCGCCGACGACCCGCGGGTACGCCACCGGATCGTCTTCCTGCCCGACTACGGCATGGGCATGGCCCGCGGCCTCTACCCCGGCTGCGACGTCTGGCTCAACAACCCGCTGCGCCCCCTGGAGGCCTGCGGCACCAGCGGCATGAAGGCCGCGCTCAACGGCTGCCTCAACCTCTCCGTCCTGGACGGCTGGTGGGACGAGTGGTTCGAGCCCGACTTCGGCTGGGCGATCCCCACCGCCGACGGGGCCGCCGCCCGCGACGAGGACCGCCGCGACGACCTGGAGGCCGCCGCCCTCTACGAGCTGATCGAGCGCCGGATCGCCCCCCGCTTCTACGACCGGGGCCCCGACGGGGTGCCGGCCGGCTGGACCACGATGGTCCGGCGCACCCTCGGCGACCTCGGTCCCAAGGTCCTCGCCGACCGGATGGTGCGGGAGTACGTGACCCGGCTGTACGCCCCCGCGGCCGCCGCCCGACGGGAGCTCGACCCGGCCGGGGCCCGCGCGCTCGCCGCCTGGAAGGCCACGGTGCGCGCCGCCTGGCCGAAGGTGTCCGTCGACCACGTGGAGATCGGCGACGGCCTGGAGGACGCCGAACTGGGCGCCACCCCCGCCGTCCGGGTCCGGGTGGCCCTCGGCGAACTCGACCCGGATGACGTCGAGGTGCAGGCCGTCACCGGCCGGGTCGACCCCGACGACCGCCTCGTCGACCCGAGGACGACCGTCCTCAAACCCGCCGGCGGCCCGGACCTCGAAGGCCGGATCCCCTACGGGGGCACCCTCTCCCTGGACCGCACCGGCCCCTTCGGCTGCACCGTCCGCGTCCTGCCGGCCCACCCCCGCCTCGCCCACCCGGCCGAGCTGGGCCTGGTCACCCACCCCACGGAGACGCACGCCGAGAACGGGGGAGTGATCCTGCGCTAGCCGCCCGGCGTCACGGCACCTCCGCCTTGTCCACGAGCCGCCCGCCGGTGAAGCAGAGCCGGTACACCGGGATCGCGGCGAACATCGTCGCCCGGTAGTACAGGCACTCGTCCATCCCGGGCGGCTCCGCCGGCACCCGCTGCGGACGCCCGTCCAGCGCCCGGTCGGGCAGCCACGCGCCGACCTCCGAGCGGGTCTGGCCGAGACGGACGCGGGCGTAGTCCTCCGGCTCCAGATACGACTGGTGCTGGGTGTACAGGGCGACGCCCGCCATCAGCAGGCCCAGCGCCACGAGCAGGGCCAGCGGGATCCAGATCACCCGGGCCAGCCCCCGGCGCACCTCGCGCCGGGCCCGGTCCAGCTCCCGCGCCGACCGGGGCGCGGCGGGGCGCGGCGCTGGCGGACGCGGCGGCAGGGCGGCGGACAGCTCGAAGCCGCCGTCCGCCGTGACCCGGTGGTGCAGCGTGCCGCCCGCGAGCCGCACCCGCTCGTCCAGCCCCACCAGCCCCGACCCGCCCGAGGCGAGCCCGGACCGCCCGGCCCCGGCGGGGCCACTGGTGACCCGGACCCGGACGGAGCGGGATGCGCTGGGGCTGGAGTCGGAGCCGGAGCCGGAGCCGGAGCCGGAGTCGGTGGCGGTGGCCGTGCCGGTGGCGCCGCCCGCCCGGCCTGTTCCGCCCGTCCCGCCTGTCCCGCCCGTCCCGCCCGTCCCCTCCCCGGTGTGCTCGACGGCGACCTCGACCGGTGACCCCGGTGCGTGCTTGGCCGCGTTGGTGAGGCCCTCCTGCACCACCCGGTGGACGGCCCGCGCGGTCATGTCCGCGAGGGGCGCGGCCCCCGCCGCCTGGCTGAAGCGGACCTCCATGCCGGAAGCGCGGGCTCGGGCGACCAGTTCGGCGACGGTCTCGTCGGCCGGGGCGACCGGGGCGGAGCTCGCCTCGTCGTCGCCCTCGCGGAGCACCCCGATGATGTCCCGCAGCCGCCCCGTCGCGTCGGCCGCCGCCCGGCGCAGCTCGCCCGCCGCCCGCTGCTGGTCGGCGCCGAGCGCGGGATCGACCTCCAGGGCGCCCGCGCGGACCGCGATGAGGGTCAGGTCGTGGCCGAGCGAGTCGTGCATGTCCCCGGCGATCCGGGAGCGTTCGCGCAGCCGCTCCCGGTCGGCGACGGCCGCCTGCTC
Organism: Streptomyces sp. NPDC093111; assembly: GCF_040683955.1. Taxonomy (NCBI): domain Bacteria; kingdom Bacillati; phylum Actinomycetota; class Actinomycetes; order Kitasatosporales; family Streptomycetaceae; genus Streptomyces; species Streptomyces sp. NPDC093111. The sequence goes on from NZ_JBFBNW010000038.1 coordinate 36,897, forward strand.
GCGCTCCATCCGGTCGGCGAGCTCCCAGCCGCTGCGCACCAGCCGGTCGTACTGGCGCACGTACCGCCCGATCAGCCAGGGCGCGACGACCGCGAGGGCCAGCGACAGGACCAGCGCGAACCAGATCATCAGCGGCCGGCCGGTCAGCCGGACCAGCCCGAGGCCCACCACGGGCACCGCCGCGAACAGCCACAGCGCCGGCCGGGTCGCCTCCTCCCGCCGCCCGGCGAGGTAGCCGAAGGCCACCAGGGCCAGCGTGTACGAGGGGGTGAACAGCTCCGGACTGGTGGCCAGCGAGGCCGCCACCACGAGCGCCAGCGGCACCGTCGGCCACCGCCGCCCCAGCGCCACGCACACCGCGAGCACGGCCACACCGACGCCGACCCGGGTCCACGAGCCGCCGTCGTTCGGGTCCGACTTCAGCAGCACGGGGACGCAGAGCAGCAGCCACAGCGCGAGGTCGAAGGCCCGCTCGCGGGCCCGCTCACGCATCGGGCACCAGCCCCGCCTCGTACGCGAGGATCGCCAGCTGCACCCGGTTGCGCAGCCCGATCCGTCCCAGCACGGCGCTGACATGGGCCTTGACGGTGCCCTCGACGACGTACAGCCGCCCGGCGATCTCCTGGTTGGACAGGCCGGCCCCGACGAGGGCGACCACCTCGCGCTCCCGCCCGGTCAGCGGTTCGAGCCGGGCGCGGGCCTCGGCCGCCCGGGAGAACCGCCCGCCGCCGAGGGTGTCGAGGACCCGGCGGGCGACGGCGGGGGAGAGGAACGCGGCCCCCTCGGCCACCGCCCGCACGCCCGCGATCAGCTCCCGCGGATCGCCGGACTTGAGCAGGAAGCCGCTCACGCCGCTGCCGAGCGCCCGTTCGATGTACGCGTCCTCGGAGAAGGTGGTGAGCATGACGAGGGCCGCGTCGGGCACCGCGCGCCGCAGCTCCTCGGCCGCGCCGAGCCCGTCGAGCCGGGGCATCCGGATGTCGAGGAGCACGACGTCGGGCCGGTGCACCCGCGCGAGCTCCACGGCCTCGTGCCCGTCCCCGGCCTCGGCGACCACCTCGATGCCGGGGTCGCTGGCGAGGATGGCCCGGACCCCGGCCCTGATCATCGCCTCGTCGTCGGCAAGCAGCACCCTGATCATCCGGCCACCCTACGCAGACGCACGGACGCCCGGAGGGAGTGTTCCCTCCGGGCGTCCGTCAGTCAGTCCTGCCGTTCCGCTTCGGGTGGGTCCTCCCGCTCGGCGGGAGGCCGGTCCTTAGGGGAAGGTGAGCTTGAACTGGTTGATGTAGCCGGTGTCGATGGACGCCTTGTCCTGGACACGGAGCTTCCAGACGCCGTTGGCGACCTCGGAGGAGGCGTTCACGGTGTAGGTCTGGTTGATGTTGTCGGTGCTGCCACCGGCACGGTTGTGCAGGTTGTAGACCGAGCCGTCGGGGGCGATGAGGTCCACGACGAGGTCACCGATGTAGGTGTGGACGATGTTCACGCCGACGGCCAGGTTGGCCGGGGCGTTGCCCGTCACACCCGAGACGGTCACGGACGAGGTCACCGCGGCACCGTTGTCCGGGACGGACACGTCGGTGTCGTTGGTGAAGACCGTGCCGCCGGGGTTGCCGCCACCGGGGCGGGGACCGACGTTGATCGCGGCCCAGGCGTTCTCGACGGCCGTGACCTCGGGGCTGGTGGCGCCGTAGAGGTCGGTGGCCGCCGCGACGGTGCCGGTGCGGGCCGCGGCGTAGTTGGTGTTGGAGCTGAACTTGGTGGTGAGCGCCTTGAACCAGATCAGCGACGCCTTGTCACGGCCGATGCCGGTGACGGGCAGACCGTCCGAGGTGGGCGAGTCGTAGTTCACGCCGTTGATGGTCTTCGCACCACTGCCCTCGGAGAGCAGGTAGTAGAAGTGGTTCGCCGGGCCCGAGGAGTAGTGGACGTCGATGCCGCCGAGGCCCGAGTACCAGGCGTCCTTGGACGCGCCGTCCTTGCTCGGCTTGTCCATGTAGCGCAGCGGGGTGCCGTTGCCGTTGATGTTGATCTTCTCGCCGACGAGGTAGTCACCCTGGTCGGACGAGTTGTTGGCGTAGAACTCGACGGCCGCCGCGAAGATGTCCGAGGTGGCCTCGTTGAGGCCGCCGGACTCGCCGCTGTAGACCAGGCCGGCCGTGTTCGAGGTGACGCCGTGCGTCATCTCGTGCGCGGCCACGTCGATGGAGGTCAGGGGCTTGGTGTTGCCCTGGCCGTCGCCGTAGGTCATGCAGAAGCAGGAGTCGTCCCAGAACGCGTTGACGTACGCGTTGCCGTAGTGGACGCGGGAGTACGCGCCGACGCCGTCACCGCGGATGCCGCTGCGGCCGTAGACGTTCTTGTAGTAGTCCCAGGTGAGCGCCGCACCGTAGTGCGCGTCGGCGCCGGCCGTCTCCTTGTTGGCGGGAAGGCCGTTGCCCCAGGTGTCCGTGGTGTTCGTGAACAGCGTGCCGGTACCCGACGAACCACCGTTGAGGTTGTACGTCTTGTGGTTGCCGCGCGTGGTGTCCGTCAGCGTGTACGACGGGGCGGTGCCCAGGGTGACCTGGCCGCTGTACATCGTGTTGCCGACACCGGTCTCGATGCCCTGCCACTCGAACAGCTTGGCGCCGGACTTGGCGTCCGTGATGACGTGCAGCTGGTTCGGCGTGCCGTCGTGCTGGAGGCCGCCGACGACGGTCTCGTACGCGAGGACGGGGGTGCCGTTGGCGGCCCAGACGACCTTGCGCGGGGCGCGGTCGGCCTTGGCGCTCTTGGAGCCCTCGGCGTTCGCGCGGCCCAGCGCCTGGCGCTCGGCCGCGGCCGGCGCGAGGGTGGCGGCCGTGTCGACCTTGGTGATGTCGGCGCGGGTGGCCTTGGTGACGGACGTGGTGGCGCCCGCCTTGGTCTCCTCGACGATCAGGTCGCCACCGAGGACCGGGAGGCCCGCGAAGGTGCGCTCGTAGCGCGTGTGGGTCGACCCGTCGCGGTCCTGGATGACGTCGCGGACGACCAGCTTCTCCTGGGCACCGAGGCCGAGGCGCTTGGCCGTGGCCGAGGTGTCCGCCTGGGCGGCGCGGATCAGCGCGGCGCGCTGGGCCGGCGAGAGGTCGGCCGGCAGCTTGCCGGGGTTCGCCTTCGAGGCGACCTGCGCCTTGGGGGCGGCGCCGAACTGGTCGGCGGTGGCGGAACCGGACTGGACACCGACGGCGATCATGGCGGCGGCAGCGATCAGGGCGCCGGTCGCGGTGGCGCGACGGCTGGGCGTGGATCTCACGCAGACTCCTTTTGCGAGGGGGGTACCGGGAGGACTGGGTGATGCCGCCCGGGCTGAGCAAACAGAGCTGTGGAGCACGTACGGGTGATGCGCTGAACGTTGGTGCGAAGAGCCGGGGGAAGAGTGGCAGTTGTTGCCGCTGCCTGTCAGGAGCGCGTCAACAAGTTGGCCGGAAATCGTCCGCTGTTTGAAGGGCTCTGTTCGTTAAGCGGACGTTTCACCGATCATGGCCGCGATGCCGTCCGGCGTTCTCCGGCGGCCGAATAGCACCAGCGACTCCCCGCTGGTCGCGGGCCCTCCGGCCGCGGTCGGAGCACGGCGGAGGGGGTGGCGGCGGGTGGACCGGACCAGAGTGGGCGGTGGCTCGTTCTCATCCCTCCCCTCCTCGCCCGGGACCCCCGGAACCCGCCCTGCGGGCACCTCCGACGTGTCGGCCATTCCCACCCCTTGGACCGCCCGGCCCCCCGGCGTGCGGACGGGACCGCGTTCCACGCGAAAGCGCCCGCACGCCGGATCGGATGAACCGGTGTACGGGCGCTCGGAGTCGCCCCGGCGGTCTCGGTGGCCCCTGCCGTCCCGGCGGTCTCGGTGGCCTCGGCAGCCTCGGCAGCCTCGGCGGCCTCGTCAGCCCCGGCCGCCTCGGCAGCCCTGGCGGCCCCGGCGGCCTCGTCAGCCCACCAGGCTGTCGCGCCAGGCCTTGTGCAGGCCCGCGTAGCGGCCCTCGCCGCCCACCAGCTCCGCCGGCGAGCCGTCCTCCACCACCCGGCCCGACTCCATCACCAGGACCCGGTCCGCCACCTCGACCGTCGACAGGCGGTGCGCGATCACCACCGCCGTCCGGCCCGCGAGGACCGTGTCCATCGCCCGCTGCACCGCCCGCTCGCCCGGCACGTCCAGCGAACTCGTCGCCTCGTCCAGGATCAGCACCGCCGGATCCGCCAGCAACGCCCGCGCGAACGCCACCAACTGGCGCTGGCCCGCCGAGATCCGGCCGCCCCGCTTCCGTACGTCGGTGTCGTAGCCGTCCGGCAGCGCCACGATGAACTCGTGCGCGCCGATCGCCTTCGCCGCCCGCTCGATCTCCTCGCGGCTCGCCTCCGGGCGGCCGATCGCGATGTTCTCCGAGACCGTCCCCGAGAACAGGAACGCCTCCTGCGTCACCATCACCACGCCCCGCCGCAGCTCCGGCGTGGCCAGCTCGCGCAGATCCGCCCCGTCCAGGAGGACCCGCCCCTCCGTCGGGTCGTAGAAGCGGGCCAGCAGCTTCGCCAGCGTCGACTTGCCCGCGCCCGTCGAACCCACCACGGCGACCGTCTGGCCCGCCGGGATCGTCAGGTCGAAGCGCGGCAGCACCTCGCCGCCCGTCCGGTACGCGAACCGCACCCCCTCGAACACCACTTCACGGCCCGGCGCACCCGTCCGCACCGGCAGCTCCCGCGGCGCGGTCGCCTCCGGGACGCCCGGCCGCTGGGCCAGCAGACCCGCGATCTTCGCCAGCGAGGCCGCCGCCGACTCGTACGAGTTGAGGAACATGCCGAGCCGGTCGATCGGGTCGTACAGGCGCCGCACGTACAGCACCGCCGCCGCCAGCACACCCAGCTCCAGCGTGCCGCCCGCCACCCGGAACGCGCCCCACAGGCACATCCCGGCCACCGCCGTGTTCGCCACCAGCCGGGAACCCACCACATAGCGGGCCATCTCCAGGAGCGCGTCGCCGTTGCTGCGCTCATGGCGCGCGTTGAGGACCGCGAACTCCGCGTCGTTCGCCCGCTCCCGGCGGAACGCCCGCACCGGGCGGATCCCGTTCATCGTCTCCGCGAACTTCACGATCACCCTGGCGACGGCCGTGGACCGGACCGCGAACACCGCCGCGGAGCGGCGCCGGTAGCTCCGCACCAGCAGGTACAGCGGACCGAACGACGCCACCGCCACCGCGCCCATGCCCAGGTCCAGCCAGAGCAGCATCACCGAGATCGAGAGGAAGGACAGGGCCACCCCGAGGAGTTCCTGGAGGCCCTCGGAGAGCAGCTCGCGCAGCGACTCCACGTCCGTCGTCGAGCGGGAGATCAGCCGGCCCGACGTGTAGCGCTCGTGGAAGTCGACGCTGAGCTCCTGCGCGTGCCGGAAGATGCGGCCGCGCAGGTCCAGCAGGACCGCCTGGTTGACCCGGGCGGCCATCCGCACGAACGCGTACTGGAGCAGGCCGCCGGCCGCCGCGCAGGCCAGGTAGCCGAGGGCCACCGCGACGACGGGGGTGTGGTTCCCGGCGCGGAAGGCCGGGACGCCCTTGTCGATCGCGTACGCCACCAGCAGCGGGCCCGCCTGGAGGGCCAGTTGCTGGACCACGAGGACCAGCATCGCCGCCAGGGTCCTCGCGCGGTGGGCGCGCAGGAGGGAGCGGAGGAGGTGGCCGGTGGCGCCGGGGGGTGTGGGCAGGTCGTCCTGGTCGAAGGGGTCGGTGGGGCCTGTGGGGGGTGCGGGGTCCGTGGGGGGTGCGGGGTCCGTGGGGCCTGGCCGGTCCGTGGGGGGTGCGGGGGCCGGAACCTCCGCGGGGGTGGGGGTGTCCGGACTGCGACCTTCACTTCGCTTCGCTCGTTGCGGGCGCCGCCACGTCCGGAC
>NZ_JBFBNW010000039.1:0-38562 GCF_040683955.1 Streptomyces sp. NPDC093111
CCGTCGAACGCATGATGCGCGACGCCAAGATCACCCAGATCTACGAAGGCACCAACCAGGTCCAGCGCATCGTCATGGCCCGCAACCTCCCGTAAGGGAGGCGCGCGAGCCGGTCACGGGTCAGCGGTCCGAGCTGACCGTGACCGGCTCGTCGTTGTGGATCTGCTCGACGAGCTGCTTCACCTTCGGCATGTCCCAGCGCAGCGAGTTCTGCGGGGCGGTGCCGTTGATCGGCATGTTCATGGACTTGCCGTCGCCGCCGCTGATGCCCTTCATGGCGAAGAACATCTTGCCGAGGTCGTACAGCGACATGTCCTTGTCGACGATCAGCGTGTCCAGGCCCGCGCCGAGCGTCGGGTACAGCGCGAACGGGTTGAGGATCGTGCCCGGCGTCGCCGCCTGGTTGGCCAGCGCCGACAGGAACTTCTGCTGGTTCTTCGTCCGTGCCAGGTCGGACTCGGCGAAGGCGTAGCGGGTACGGACGAAGGCCAGCGCCTGCTCGCCGTTCAGGGTCTGCGTGCCGGCCTGGAAGTCCGCGCCGGACTTCTTGTCCTTGAAGCCCTTCTCGATGTTCAGCTCGACGCCGCCGAGCGCGTCCACGATGTTCGCGAAGCCGGCGAAGCCGATCTCCGCGTAGTGGTCGATGCGCAGCCCGGTGTTGAACTCCACCGTGCGGACGAGCAGTTCGGGGCCGTCCATCGCGTACGCGGCGTTCAGCTTGGAGCCGCCGCGCTCCGCGTACTTCTTGCCGGACTCCGAGCCCACGAACGAGGGGATCGTCACCCACGAGTCACGGGGCAGCGAGACCATCGTGTTCCCGCTGGAGCAGGCCGCGAGGATCATCATCGAGTCGGTCCGCTTGCCCTCGGCGGAGCCCGTGTGCAGCTTCTTCTTCTCCTCGGCCGACATGCCCTCGCGGCTGTCGGAGCCGACGATCAGGTACGTGGTGCAGTCGCCCTCGGACGGGCGCTCGATGACCTTCGCCAGGTCGACCTCGTTGCGCATCCGCGAGCTGGCCCACGCGTAGGTGCCGACGCTCCAGCCGACCACGGCGATCGCCAGCACGATCGAGCCGATCTTGGCCCGGCGCCGCCAGTCGGGCCGGGCGGCCGGCCCGCCGCCGGGGTACGGGGCGTACTGCGGGGGCACGGTGCCCTGCCCGCCGCCCCGGCCGCCGCCCTGCGGGGCGCCGTACACCTGGGCGTCGTTGTAGCCCGAGTCGTAGCCGCTGCCCTGTGCCTGCGTGAAGCTGGGGTTGTACCCCTGGTCGTACTGCGGCTGCTGCCCGTACTGCTGCTGCTGCGGCTGCCCGTACGGCTGCTGAGGCTGCTGCTGGGGGACCTGCGGACGCTGCACGTGGCGCATCCGGCGGGGTCCCTCGGGCTGGGCGTCGGGCCAGTCATTCATGTGGACCAGTCTGCCGTCAGGCACGGCCGCCCCGACAGGCCGGGTGGGGAATCGGGTCGGCGCTGTTGCCAAGCTGATGCAAAGGGGACGGTGTCGGGACCGGGCGACGGACCAGGCATAAGGTAGAGGGCATGACAGATCAGGGCGACATCCCGGGCAAGCCCACCTCGGCGTCCCGCACCACGCTGAGCCACATCATGACCAGCCACGACACCAACCTCCTGGGCACGGTGCACGGTGGCGTGATCATGAAGCTGGTCGACGACGCCGCGGGCGCCGTCGCCGGCCGCCACTCGGGCGGGCCCGCCGTCACCGCCTCCATGGACGAGATGGTCTTCCTGGAGCCGGTCCGGGTCGGCGACCTGCTCCATGTGAAGGCCCAGGTCAACTGGACCGGCCGGTCCTCCATGGAGGTCGGCGTCCGGGTCATGGCCGAGCGCTGGAACGAGTCCACGCCCGCCACCCAGGTCGGCTCCGCCTACCTCGTCTTCGCCGCCGTGGACGGCGACGGCAAGCCCCGCCCGGTCCCGCCGGTCCTCCCGGAGACCGAACGCGACGAGCGCCGCCACCAGGAAGCGCAGATCCGCCGCACCCACCGCCTGGCCCGCCGCCGGGCGATCAGGGAGCTCCGCGAGCGCCGCGCCGCCGAGGGCTACGAGGACTAGGGCCGGTCGGGGCGCCGACGGGCGCCGACAGGTGCCCCGGGTGCCCCTAGGGGCACACCACCTGGTCCCCCGTCACCGCCTCGAACTGCCCCGACTGCGTCTCCCGTGCCCGGACCTTCACGACCCCCCGGTACTCCGCGCCCACCGTCACCCGCAGGGTCCCGCCCTGCCCCGGCACCGCCCGCAGCTCCGCACCCGGCAGGGCCGCCGCCAGGGACCGGGCCGAGCGGTCCCAGCGCGGGTCGAACTCCACGAGGGTCGGGCCCTGCTCCCGCCCGGCCCCGGTCCGCGGCGCCCGGGTCGTGTCGAAGCCGCTCGCCCGCAGCGCCTCGTCGACCCGCCCGCCGAGCCCGTCGGTCCGGGTCCCGTTGTAGACCTGCACCCGGATCGTCCTCGGCGCGACGTCCACCTCCACCGGCTGCGGCCCCTTCGGCGCGGCCGGCCGCTGCGGGGCCAGCGGACGGTCCTCGCGCAGCGACTGGAACAGCCGCTGCGCCTTGGCCGCGTCCCACTTCACGGTCGAGCCGATGCCCTTCACGGGGAAGCTCATCTGGCCGATCGGCACGGACACGAACTCCGAGGAGGCCGGCGTGAAGCCGCGCATCGCCTTCGCGAGGGCCAGCATCTGCTCCGTACCGAAGCCCTGGTCCGCCCGGACCGAGCTCAGCGCGGTCGCCGCGACCTCCCGGAACCGCACCGGGTTGAACAGCACCCCGCCGCTGGTCAGCCGGTCGATGAGGGCCGCCAGGAACTTCTGCTGGCGCTGCATCCGCCCGAGGTCGGCGGCGCCGTCGACATGCCGCGAGCGCACGTACTGGAGCGCCTGCCCGCCGTCGAGCTCGTGCGGCCCGGCCGGCAGGTCGAGCCCGGTGTACGTGTCCTTCATCGGCTTGGCGGTGCAGATCTGCACCCCGCCCACCGCGTCGACCGTCCTCATGAAGCTGGTGAAGTCGACCTCCAGATAGTGGTCGATCTTCACCCCGGTCATCGACTCGACCGTCCGCACGGTGAGCCCGGGCCCGCCCTCCGCGTACGCGGCGTTCAGCTTCACCGGGTGCGCGTGGTGGTGCCGGCCGGTGGTCAGGTCGGTGTGCTCGGGCATCTCGGCGTACGAGTCGCGCGGCAGCGACACGACGCTCGCCCGCTCCCGGTCCTCGGAGATGTGCACCAGCATCACGGTGTCCGTGCAGTGGCAGGGCGCGCCGCCGAGCCGGTACTTCGCCTTCTCCTCCGGGGTGATCCGGTCCCGGCCGTCGGTGCCGACGACCAGCACGTTCATCCCGTTCCCGGCCTGCGGGCGGTTCTTCATGTCCTTGAAGGGGTCGACCCGCGTGATGCCGGTGTCCAGGCTCGTCACGACGGCGTGCCCGATCCCCCCGGCGGCCAGCACGACCACCGAGAGCGTCGTCGCCATCCGCATCCCCCACCTCGGCCGCCGGGGCCTCCGCCGCTTCCCCGCCGGCCTCCGAAGGGCGGGAACGGGGCCGGTGGCGGGCCGGGGACGGGGCGTGCGGGGCGGTGGGGGCACCGGGGGACACCTCCGCGGGTGTGACAAGGGGACCGTGAGCACCGTAGGCCCATACGATCAGCGCCACCCGGCGACGCGCGCCGGTGTCCCCCGTTCGCGGTAACGTGGCGGGCGATGAACGCCAATCCCCCTGTCTCCGTGATCATGCCGGTCCTCAATGAGGAGCGGCATCTGCGCAACTCGGTCCGTCACATCCTCGAGCAGGAGTACGACGGCGAGATGGAGGTGGTGATCGCGCTCGGACCGTCCACGGACCGCACCGACGAGATCGCCGCCGAGCTGGTACGCGAGGATCCCAGGGTCCACACCGTGCCGAACCCCACCGGTCGTACCCCCGCCGCCCTCAACGCGGCGATCAAGGCGTCCCGTCACCCGATCGTGGTGCGCGTCGACGGCCACGGCATGCTGTCGCCGAACTACATCGCGACCGCCGTCCGGCTCCTGGAGGAGACCGGCGCGCAGAACGTCGGCGGCGTCATGCACGCCGAGGGCGAGAACGCCTGGGAGGAGGCGGTCGCCGCCGCCATGACCTCCAGGATCGGCGTGGGCAACGCGGCCTTCCACACCGGCGGCGCCGCCGGCCCGGCCGAGACCGTCTACCTGGGCGTCTTCCGCCGCGAGGCGCTGGAGCGGGCGGGCGGCTACAACGTGGAGTTCATCCGCGCCCAGGACTGGGAGCTGAACTTCCGCATCCGCGAGGCCGGCGGTCTGATCTGGTTCTCGCCCCAGCTGCGCGTCCAGTACCGCCCCCGGCCGTCCGTGCGGGCGCTGGCGAAGCAGTACAAGGACTACGGCCGCTGGCGGCACGTGGTGGCCCGCTACCACGAGGGCTCGATCAACCTGCGCTACCTGGCGCCGCCGGCCGCGGTCTGCGCGATCGCCGCGGGCCTGGTCGTGGGCGCCGCGCTCACCCCGCTCGGCTTCGTGATCCCGGCCGGTTACCTCGCGGCGATCGTCGCGGGCTCCGTCCCGGCGGGCAAGGGCCTCTCGGCGAAGGCCCGGCTGCGGATCCCGGTGGCGCTGGCCACCATGCACATGTCGTGGGGATACGGCTACCTCACCAGCCCCCGCTCGCTGGCACGGAAGGTCATCGCGAGCAAGCGCCCCGCGGTGACGAGCGAGACGGTCTGACCGGACCCCACCCGCACACGGCGACGGCCGGGACCCCTTCTCGGGTCCCGGCCGTCGCCGTGTGCGGGTGAGGCGGGCGTCAGCTCTTGCCGTCCCACTTGTAGACGGAGTAGACGTCCATGCAGGCCACCTTGTCGTCGGCGCCCTCGGGCAGGTCGCCCGCCGCGATCTGCTGCTTCTTGTAGGTGGTGCCCTCACGCCAGTCCGAGCCGATCACCAGGGTGACGGCCTCCGCCTTCGCGTCGGCGCGCACCGCGGCGTCCGGCAGGCCGAGCGACTTGGCCACCGAGGCGGCGTTCGCCCTGCCCTGGTCGCCGTCGGCCTTCGGGTAGAGGACCACGCTGTCCTTGCGCGGCTCCGGGGTCCGCGAGGACTCCGCCCGGCCGAAGCCCTTGCCGCGCAGGTGCTCGGCCATCGTGCCGGCCCGGCCCTCGGCGGCGGACTGGCCGTCGCCCGCGGTGCCGTTGACGACCGTGACCTTGAAGGAGCCGGGCTCCTCGGCGGCCGTCTTCGGCGGTGCCGAGGTGGTGCCCTTCGGCTTGCCGCCGGCCGCGTCGCCGTTCTTGTCGAAGGCGACGTCCTCGCGGAGCATCGACCACATCTTGTCGGCGGAGCTCTGCACCATCTGCAGCTTGTCGCGGTTCTGCGGCCACTCGACCGTCGGCACCGTCGCCGTCGTGAGCCGGTCCATCTTCACGTTCTTCAGCTGCATCGACAGGTCGAACAGCTTCTTCACGGTGCCGATCTCGTCCGAGACCTGGAAGGCCTTGGTCGCGACCTCGGCGAGGCCCATGAGACGCCCGGTGTCGGTCCAGGCGTTCTGCCCCTGGAGCTTCTTCATCAGGCCGTTCATGTACATGTGCTGGGCCTTGGCGCGGCCCTGGTCGTTGCCCCAGGCATGCCGGGTGCGCAGCCACTGGAGGGCCTGCTCGCCCTGGACGTCGGTGGTGCCCTTGGGCAGCTTCAGGCCGGAACCGCCGTGTACGAGCCTGGTCGAGCGGTCCCAGACGCCGGTCTTCACACAGACCGGGACGCCGCCGACCTCGTCGGCCATCGACACCACACCGGCGAAGTCGATCATCATCCAGTGGTCGATGTAGATCCCGGTGAGCTTCTCCCAGGTGGTGAGGGTGCAGCCGGGGCCGCCGCGGCCGAGCGTCTCGTTGATGGGCGAGCTGGTCGTGGCGGGGTAGGTCTTGCCGTCGTCGCCCTTGCACTGGGGGATCGGCACGATCGTGTCGCGCGGTATGGAGACGATCGAGGCGTTCTTCCGGTCCGCCGACACGTGCAGCAGCATCTGGACGTCGGCCAGCGGGGCGCGGTCGCGGTCGTCCTTGCCGCCGCCGAGGGCCACGTTCTTGGCGTCGGCGCGGCTGTCGGAGCCGATCAGGAGGATGTTCAGCGCGGTGTCGCCGAGCGCGTTCGGGGCGCCCTTCTTGACGCCGCTGTCGCCGCCCGAACGCCCGCCGCTGCGGATGTTGCCGTTGAGGTGCTCGTAGTACAGGTATCCGGCGCCGGCCGTGCCGAGTATCAGCAGCGACAGCGTCGCCGCCACCCAGCGCAGCACCTTGCGCTTGCCGGGTTTCCTGCCGCGCCGGCGCGGGCCGCCGCGCCGATGGCCGGACCGGCCGTCACCGCCGCCGTCACCGTCGCCGGAACCGCCGCCCCCACGACGCGAGCGGGGCACACCGGCACGTCGGCCGGTCTCCTCGTCGCCCTCGTAGAGGGTCTCGTCCCAGCCCAAGTCGCGGGCGTGCGGGGCGCGTTCTCGCGCCCCCTCCCGTCGCACGCTGCTCTGTCCCACCCCAGGTCTCCTCGTCATTCAGGTGCGGCCCAAGGCCGGATAGCTCGTCCGGGTCACTTCGCGCACACCTGCTTGTCTGCCGTCTGCGCACCTTCCGGCGCCTTCGCCGGTCCGGTGAGGGGCACCCCCGCGCCCTTGAAGTCCGCGCCGAGGACGAGCGTCATGGGCTCGCGTTCCCCGGCGTCCTGCGTGCCCGGCTTGAGAGCCGAGGCGGGCAGACCCATCAGGTCCGCCAGCTTGCGGGCCTGATCGGCCTGGTTCGGTGCGTAGGTGAGCGTGGTCGCGGGCGCCTTCTCGGGGGCGTTGCTCTTGTTGGTCGACCTCGTCACGCCGTGCTCGTTCTGCAGCCAGTTGAGGGTGGACTGCGCCGCGCCTCGGATCCCGCTGCCGTTGTAGACGTCGACGCGGACCTCGTGGGCGGTGGAGCGGGTGCCCTTGAGGAGCGCCGCCTGGGCGTTCTTGGCGTCCGCCTGCTTCTTCTTCACCTCGGTGAGCGAGGTGTCGGACTGCATCATCGCGAAGAGCTGCGGGGCCTTCACCGGGTCGGGGACGACCGTGATCGGCTTGGGCTCGGCCGGGTTGTCGATGACCGGCATGGTCATGAACGTGATGTTCTTGGTGTCGATCTTGGCGAGTTCCAGGGCCAGGGACTTGAGCTTGGAGATGCTCCCTATGCCGGTGTCGACGGTGAGCGCGTTGGTCGCGGCGTCGGCGAGGTCGTACAGCTTGGTCGGGGACGTGAGCGTGTCGTCCGACTTCATCTGCCGGATCATCGAGCTGAGGAACTGTTGCTGGACCTTCATGCGGTCCAGGTCGCTCTCGTTGCCGAAGCTGTGCCGGGTGCGGACGAAGGCGAGGGCCTGCTCACCCATGATGGTCGACTCGCCCTCGGGCAGCTTGAGGTGCGACTTGGGGTCGTTCACCGGCTTCGCCACGCACACCTTCACGCCGCCGACGGCCGTCGTCATCTCCTTCACGGCGTTGAAGTCGGCCATCATGAAATGGTCGATGGTGAGACCGGTGATCTCCTTGACGGTCCGCATGGTGCAGCCGGGGTCGCGGTCGGACTGGCCGAGGCTGATGTTGAAGCGCTCGTTCGTCTGGCCGGGGATCTTCTTGACGGAGCCGTCGGGCTGCTTCGTCTCGCACTCGGGGATGTCGATCACCAGGTCGCGCGGGATGGACATCGCCGTGGCGTTCGTCCGGTCCTTGGAGACGTGGAAGAGGATCGTGGTGTCCGCGTGGCCGGGGCTGTTCTTGTCGCCGTAGCCCGCGTTGCCCTCGCCGGTCCGCTTGTCGGTGCCGATGAGGAGGATGTTGAAGGCCTCGTCCTTGCGGAAGCCGCCGCTGCCCGCGCCGGCCACGTCGACGGTCTTGATGTTGCCGTCGAAGTGGTTGTACAGCGCGTAGGCCCCCGCGGCGCCGCCGACGAGCACGAAGGCCATCGTGCCGCCGGTCCAGATCAGGACCTTCTTCTTCCTGGACTTCTCGGGCCTGCGCTTGCGCCGGCCGACGGGCGGCTGCCCGCCCGCGTCGGTGGTGCGCCGGCGGCGCTGCCCGGGCACGGGCGGCGCGGTCTCCGGGGCAGGGGCGCTCCGCGGCTCCCGCCCCTCGCGGCCTCTCTGGCCGGGCGCGGTGCCGCGGGCCCCCGGGCGCGGGTGGGACGGAGCCTGCCGCGACTGCCCAGCGGAGCGGTCCAGTCGCAGTTCGTAGTTGCCGGTCTGCGGGTTGAGCACCCACTGGTCGGCGGGGTCGATCTCGTCCGCCCGTCCACGGCTGTGCGCGTCCACGGTTACTAGAGTCCTCCGTCGGTGCCACACGCGAAGCGCCTCCCCCTCGGGCGCTCGGTCCTTCGATCCGTCGAGTGCGCGACCACGAGGTCGTGAGCACCGGATCGCGTCACACTATCCGCCCAGTTCAGCGTGGGGCGACGTCCGTGACAAATTGCACGCCCCTTACAACCGGGCAATTTGCTCAAACCTCATACTGTGTGGTCCTCCCCTTTGTCCCTGCTTTGCCATTCGTGTCGGCTCGCCCCCTTCGTGCCCGCCTTCCGGCTCACCCCGGGCACCCTCCGTCCGCCGCGTTCCGGCCGGCGAAGGACGGCGTCTCCGAGGGGCTCGGGCCGCCGTCGCTCGGGTCGGACTTCCCGTTGCCCCCGGGGCGTACGGTCACGGGCTTGTCGGCGCGCAGGGCGGCGAACAGCCGGTCGGCGTCCGGCTGTACCAGTTCGTCCCGGTTCGCGTTGTACGTGTAGGGGCGCCGGGGCACCGTCAGGAACTGCACCTTCTCCGTGGGGATCGCCCGCATCGACCGCGCCAGGTCGTACAGGTCCCGCAGCGAGTCGAGGCCCGGGTCCGTCGTGATCGACTTGGTGGCCGCGTCCAGGACCGGGTAGAGCCGGGTCGGGTTGAGCAGCACGCCGTCGCTCTGGACCTTGTTGACCAGGGCGCCGAGGAACATCTGCTGGCGGTCCATCCGGTCGGTGTCGCTGCCGTTGCCGATCGACTTGCGGGCCCGTACGAAGCCGAGCGCCTGCTCGCCGTGGAGCGTCTGGCGCCCGGCGGGCAGCTTCAGATGGGCGTCGGCGTCGTCGATCGGCTCCTTGAGGCAGATCTCGACCCCGTTCACCGCGTCGACCATCTTCTTGAAGCCCCGGAAGTCGATCACCATGTGGTGGTCGATCCGGATGCCGGTCATCTTCTCCAGGGTGCGGATCGTGCACGCGGTGCCGCCGAACTCGAAGGCCCAGTTGAACTGCGCGAACTGCTCCCTGGTCCGGGTCCCGTCGGGCTTGGCGCAGCTGGGGATCGTCGTCATCAGGTCGCGCGGCACGGACACGGCGGTCGCCGAGGACCCGCCGCCGGACAGGTGGAGCAGGATCGTCGTGTCCGAGCGCTGGCTGCCCCCGTCCTGCCCGTACTTCCCGTTCCCGGCGCCGGCCCGGGTGTCGGAGCCGATGAGCAGGATGTTCCGCGCCGCGTTGACGGCGGGCGAGGGCCGCTCCTTCTCGTACTTGAGGAGCTCGGCCGCGGCCGTCGTGTCCGTCGTGATGTTGGAGTCCAGCTTGCGGTAGAACCACCAGCCGACCCCGGCCGCGGCCAGCACCACGAGCGCCACGGCCAGAGCGGTCCAGCGCAGCCAGTGCCTCTTGCGTCGCGGCGGCGAGTCTGCGCTGTCCGTGCTGTCCGTCACGTCTGCGTCCGTCCTTGATGGCGTCTTCGGCGCACCTGGAGGGCGTCGTCTCGCTGAAGTAGACGGTCGCTTCCGGCGCTTGGTTGTGCGGAAGGCATCGGTACCCCCCGGCCGATCATGTACCGGAGACGCCGCCGGGACCCGGGGACTCGGCGCGTCGATACGCCGGACGGGGGACGAAGCGGGCGTCCCCGCTTCGTCCCCCGTCCCCCCCCCGTCTCCCGGTCGGCTCAGTCGTCGAGCGTGACGGTCACCCGCTCGCTCTCCACCCGCTTGGCGAGCCCCTCGGCGCCCAGCTGGTCCAGGTTGCGGCACAGGACCACCGAGCCCCCGGCGGCCAGCGGGGCGTAGAGACCGGCGGAGAGCCCGGACCAGTCCGTGTACGGGCGTCCCGAGAGCAGTCGTCCGCCCGGCGCGAGCCCCAGCCCGGCGGCGTCCGCGCGGGCCCGCTCGACGAGCTGGGCGCCCGTCAGTTCCGTACCGTCGACGACGAGGGCGGGCGCATCGGGATCGACCGGCACGAACGGGGCGAACCGGTCGCCCTGTCCGGGTACCTCCACCGCGTAGTCCGCGTACCCCGCGGGCGGCGCGGGGAAGCGGCGGCCCAGCGGGGCGAGGGAGAGCGCGATCCGGTCTCCCGAGCAGGTCAGGCCCGCCTCCAGGCCCTCCGGCCCCGCGACGACGTAGTCGGCGTCGGCCGGGTCGCCGCCCACCTCCACGGTCACGCCCACGGACGAGCAGGCGAGCAGCCACACGGCGGTCTGCCAGTGCGCGGGCAGCAGCAGCGCGAGCCGGTCGCCGGGGGCGGCGGACAGCTCGCCCTGGAGCAGATTGGCCGTCTTGGCCACCCAATTGGCGAAGGTGGCCACCGACAATTCCACGCGTTCACCGGTGGCGTCGTCGTAGAAAGTGACCAAGGGGCGGGCCGGGTCCGCGGCGAGCGCGGATCGCAGCAGGTCGGCGGGGGTACGGTCGCTGGCGTTCACGCGGGCAAGCGTACGCGCGGCGCCCCGCGGGGTCCGCCGTACCGGTGACCCGGTCCACCGGTCGGCCCGACGGGGCGTCAGTTTCCGTGCGGATTCCCGGCGCGCGGAACGCCCGCCCGGTACGGACGATCGCCCCATGCGTGCCAACCTCGCCTCCTCGATCGCCGTCAGCTGCGCGGCGGTGCTCGCGCTGCCGCTCACCGCCGCGACCCCGGCCGGCGCCACGGGCGCCTTCCCGGCCGCGCCAGGGGCCGCGAGCGCGGCCCGCGCCGTGCCCTCCGCGGCCGAGCCCGCGGGCTCGACGCAGTCGCTCCCGCTCGAACCCCTGACCCCGGCCGCGGACGGTCCGCGCGACCGGGTGCTGGGCTCCGCCGCCGCGGCGGGGCAGGGGCTCGCCCGACGGGACGTCAGCCCCTTCTCCCTCGTCGGCGTCGTCTGGGACGACGTCCACGCCTCCCTGCGCGGCACGGTCCAGGTCCGCACCCGGTCCACCGGCGCCGGCGTCTGGTCCGACTGGCAGTCGGTCGAGACCCACAACGACGAACACGGCGCCGACCCCGGCACCGCCGAAGGCCACTCCCGCGCCCTGCGCGGCTCCACCGCCCCCCTGTGGGTCGGCGACTCGGACGGCGTCGAGATCCGCGTACGCCCGGAGACGAGCGGGCCGGGAGAGCACGCGGGGGAGGGGCCGGCGCCGGACGGGAGCGCGCCGGAGGAGCGTGCGCCGGATGAGCGTGCTCCGGACGGGTCCGCGCCGGACGGGTCCGAGCAAGGCGAGACCGCGCAGAGCCAGGCCGCGCCCGACCTGTACGCGCAAGGCGAGACCGCGCCGGACCGGCGTGCGCCCGACGGGTCCGCGCCGGACGGCCCCGCCCCGGAGAACGCCGAACCGGACGGCCCCGCCCCGCAGCCGACCCGGCAGGCCCCCGCCCCGCTCCCCGCGGGCCTGCGTC
The DNA here is from genome assembly GCF_040683955.1 of Streptomyces sp. NPDC093111. Lineage (NCBI taxonomy): Bacteria > Bacillati > Actinomycetota > Actinomycetes > Kitasatosporales > Streptomycetaceae > Streptomyces > Streptomyces sp. NPDC093111. The sequence continues at coordinate 11,670 of NZ_JBFBNW010000039.1, forward strand.
TGGAGCTGGTCGACCCCGGCCCCGAGCCGCCGGCCGACGAGTCCCAGGACCGCACCGTCCCGACCGCGGGTCCCTGGGCTGCCGGTACGGCCCAGGCAGCCCAGGCAGTCCAGTCCGCACAGGCCGCCGCCGCCCCCGCCGAACTCCCCGCCCTCACCCGCGCCGAGACCCTGGCCGCCTTCCCCGAGGCCGCCGCCGCGGCGAAGCCGTACATCGGGCCCCGGCCGCGGATCATCACCCGCAAGGGCTGGGGCGCCGACGAGCGGCTGCGGGAGAAGGGGTTCGTCTACACGAAGACGATCAAGGCGGTCTTCGTGCACCACAGCGCCACCGGCAACCGCTACACCTGCCGCCAGGCCCCCTCCGTGCTGCGCAGCATCTACCGCTACCACGTGAAGAGCAGCGGCTGGCGGGACTTCGGCTACAACTTCGCCGTCGACAAGTGCGGAAACATCTACGAGGGCCGCGCCGGCGGCGTCGCCAAGCCGGTCATGGGCGCCCACACCCTCGGGTTCAACACCAACAGCATGGGCATCGCGGTGCTCGGCAGCTACGGCGGGACCACCCCGCCGGCCGCGGCGGTGACCGCCGTCGCACGGCTGACCGCGTGGAAGCTGGGGCTGTACGGGGTGAATCCGCAGGGCAAGACGTATCTCACATCAGGCGGAGGAAACCTGTACAAGAAGGGCAGGAAGGTCAGGTTCAACGCCATCGCCGGACACCGCGACGGCTTCGCCACCGAATGTCCGGGCGCGCGCCTCTACGGAAAGCTCGGCACCGCCCGGTCGGCGTCGGCGAAGTACCAGGGGAGGCGCTGATGGGGTCGGGGACTCAACCATCTGCATAAACTGACCGGTCATATCGTACGGACGGGCGAACGGTGCCTCCCCGGCGATGAGACCGGAACCGAACAGGAAGCAGAGACGACAGGTGACAGAAGCGATCCTCCTGGTCGGCGGCAAAGGCACTCGACTGCGTCCCCTGACGGTCAACACGCCCAAGCCCATGGTCCCGGCGGCCGGCGTCCCCTTCCTGACCCACCAGCTGGCCCGCGCCCGCGCGGCGGGCGTGGACCACATCGTCCTGGCCACCTCGTACCTGGCCGAGGTCTTCGAGCCGTACTTCGGGGACGGCTCGGAGCTCGGCCTGAGCATCGAGTACGTGACCGAGACCGACCCGCTCGGCACCGGCGGCGCGATCCGCAACGCGGCCTCGCACCTGCGCTCGGGCCCGGACGCCCCGGTCCTCGTCTTCAACGGCGACATCCTCACCGGCCTCGACATCCGCGCGCTGCTCGGCACGCACGAGTCCTCCGGGGCGGACGTCTCCCTGCACCTGACGCGGGTCGAGGACCCGCGGGCGTTCGGCCTGGTGCCGACCGACCCCACCGGCCGCGTCACGGCCTTCCTGGAGAAGCCGCAGACGCCCGAGGAGATCGTGACGGACCAGATCAACGCGGGGGCGTACGTCTTCCGCCGGTCGGTCATCGACACCATCCCGACGGGCCGCCCGGTCTCCGTGGAGCGCGAGACCTTCCCCGAGCTCCTCGCCTCCGGCGCCCACCTCCAGGGCATGGTCGACAGCACCTACTGGCTCGACCTCGGCACCCCGCAGGCCTTCGTCCGCGGCTCCGCCGACCTGGTCCTGGGCCGCGCCCCCTCCCCGGCGGTCCCCGGCCGCTGCGGCGACCGGCTGGTCCTGGACACGGCCGTCGTCGCGGCCGACGCCAAGCTCACCGGCGGTACGGTCATCGGCCCCGGCGCGGTCGTCGGCGCGGGCGCCCGGATCTCCGGCTCGACGGTCCTGGCGGGCGCGGTCGTCGCCCCCGGCGCCGTCATCACCGACTCCCTCATCGGCGCGGGCGCCCGGATCGGCGCCCGGACGGTCCTGACCGGCGCCGTCATCGGCGACGGCGCGGACATCGGCGCGGACAACGAACTCCGCGACGGCGTCCGCGTCTGGTGCGAGGCCACCCTGCCCGCGGGCGCGGTCCGCTTCTCCTCGGACCAGTAGCGGACCCGCCGGCGGGGGCGCCCCGTACGCTCGTAGACATGGCAGGCCGCTTCCCACCCGAGACCACCCGCATCACCGTGCGCGGCGGCCACGTCCCCGTCCCCGGCGCCGAGGCGGCTCCCCTGGACCTGGGCCTCACCCTCGGCCCGCTCCGCCGCGGCCCCGCCGACCCCACCTTCCGGGTCACCCCGGACGGTTCGGTCTGGCGGGCCAGCCGCACCCCCGACGGGGCCGGCACCCTGCGCGTACGGCTCGACGCGGGCGCGGCGAGCGCGGAGGCGTGGGGGCCCGGCGGGCCCTGGCTGCTCGACCGGCTGCCGGGCCTGCTCGGCGCCGAGGACGACCCGGCCGCCTTCGTGCCCCGCCACCGGCTCCTCGCCGCGACCCACCGGGCCCGCCGCGGCCTGCGGCTGACCCGCACCGGGCTGGTGCTGGAGTCGCTGATCCCGTCGGTCCTGGAGCAGAAGGTGACGACGGACGAGGCCTACCGGTCCTGGCGGACGCTCGTCCGGAAGTACGGCGAGCCGGCCCCCGGCCCGGCCCCGGAGGGCATGTACGCGATGCCCGACGCCCGCACCTGGACCAGGATCCCGTCCTGGGAGTGGCACCGGGCGAACGTCGACGGCAGCCGCTCCGCGACGATCGTGCGCGCCGCCCGCGTGGCGCACCGCATGGAGGAGGCCGCCGCGATGGACCCGGCGGCGGCCCGCGCCCGCCTCGAACTCGTCCCCGGCATCGGCCCGTGGACCTCCGCGGAGACGATCCAGCGCAGCAACGGCGCCCCCGACGAGGTCACCACCGGCGACCTCCATCTGCCCGGCATCGTCGGCTGGGCCCTCGCGGGCGACCGCACCGCCGACGACGCGGCCATGCTGGAGCTGCTGGCCCCCTACGCGGGCCAGCGCCACCGCGCCGCCCGCCTGGTCCTGCTCAGCGGCCGGGTGCCGCCCCGCCGGGCGCCACGGATGACGCCCGGCGACATCACGCGCCTGTGAGGGCGGTGCTCAGCGCACCTCGATGAACGCTCCGGCCTGCCGCGCCGGGCGTTCCTTCGGCGGCGCCGCCGGGCGTCCGACGGCGACCGCGCCCATCGGGTCCCAGCCCTCCGGCAGCCCGAGCGCCTCCCGTACGACGTCCCGGCAGAACATCGTCGAGGACACCCAGGCCGAGCCGAGCCGCTCGCCGGCCAGCGCGACCAGCAGGTTCTGCACGCCCGCGCCGGCCGCGACCACGAACATCTCGCGCTCGGCGGCGTCCCGGCGCGGGTCCCCGTAGTGGTGGGCGCCGTCCATGACGAGGCAGGGCACGATCAGGTACGGGGCGTTCCGCAGCACGTCGCCGCGGCGGACGCGCCGGGCGACGGACTCCTCCGAGCGCCCGTCGGCCCGCAGGTCCGCGATCCAGGCGTCCCGCATCGCGTCGAGCAGCCGCAGCCGTGCCCCGGCCGATTCGAGCAGGACGAAGCGCCACGGGGTGGTGTGGTGCGGGGCGGGTGCCGTGACGGCCGCGGCGACGGCCCGCCGTACCGCCCCCGGGTCGACCGGGTCGTCGGTGAACTCCCGTACGGTGCGCCGCAGCGTCACCGCCTCCCGGACCGCCTCCGAGGTGCCGAGCCGGAACATGTCGTCGGCGGCGTTCCGCACCAGCGCCCGGGCGCCCGGCTCCTCGTCACCGGCGACGAGGTGCGGCAGTCCGCGCACGACGGCGACGGGGCGGCCGGTGGCCTTGCCCTTCACGAGGTCGCCCGCGGCGGCGAGTTCGTCGCCGGTGGCGACCACGGTCACGTTCAGCTCGTTGCCGTGGGAGTCGGTGACGCCCCGCAGGTCGTCCAGGACCCGCACCCCGGCGGCGCCGATGGCGACGTCGGTGAGCCCGCCGCGCCAGGGGCGCCCGAAGGTGTCGGTGACGACCACGCCCACGTCGACGCCCAGCGCCTCGCGCAGCCCGGCCCGGATCCGGCGGGCCGAGGCGTCCGGGTCCTCGGGCAGCAACAGCACGGTCCCGGCGGGGGTGTTGGAGGCGTCGACCCCGGCGGCGGCCATGACGAGCCCCTGCCGGTTCTGGACGATCCGCAGCGTCCCGCGCCGGGCGACGACCCGTACGGTCTCGGCGTCGATCGCCTCCTCGCGGTCGTCGGCGGCGATCATCCGCCCCTCGGCCTTGCTCACGATCTTCGAGGTGACGATCAGGACGTCCCCGTCGAGCAGCCCCGGCGAGACGGAGGCGATCAGCTTGGCGAGGTCGTCGCCGGCCGCGACCTCGGGCAGCCCGTCGAGCGCCCACACCTCGTACCGGGGGGCGCCGCCCCCGGCCGTCCCGGCCCGCCCGGTCCCCGTGGGCGTACCGTCCGCCCCGCCCGTCACGCTCCGGCCCCGTCCCGGACCTCCGCGGCGAGCGCCAGCGCCTCGCGGGCCATCGCGGCCGTCGCGTCCAGGTCGGTCATCATCAGCGGCACCGCGCGGCAGCGGATGCCCGCCGCCTCGACGTCGGCGACCGTCGCGGCGTCGACGGTGTCGACGAGCCAGCCGTCGACGAGCGCGGAGCCGTAGTGCCGGGCGACGGCCGCGGCCGTGGAGTCCACGCCGACCGCCGCGAGCACCTTGTCGGCCATGCCGCGCACGGGCGCGTCGCCGACGATGGGGGAGAGGCCGACCACCGGCGCGGGCGCGGCGGCGACGGCCTCGCGGATGCCGGGGACGGCGAGGATCGTGCCGACGGACACGACCGGGTTGGACGGCGGGAAGAGGATGACGTCGGCCTCGGCGATGGCCTCCAGGACGCCCGGCGCGGGCTTCGCCTGCTCGGCGCCGACCGGCACGACGGTGTGCGCGTCCACGGAGGCGCGCAGCTTCACCCAGTACTCCTGGAAGTGGACGGCCCGCCGCTCGCCGTCCACGTCGATCGCCACGTGCGTCTCGACGCGGTCGTCGGACATCGGCAGCAGCCGGACGCCGGGCTTCCAGCGGGCGCACAGCGCCTCGGTGACGGCGCTCAGCGGATAGCCGGCGCCCAGCATCTGGGTGCGGACGATGTGGGTGGCGAAGTCCCGGTCGCCGAGACCGAACCACTCCGGCCCGACGCCGTACGCCGCCAGTTCCTCCTTCACGGCGAAGGACTCGTCCTCGCGGCCCCAGCCCTGTTCCTCGTTGATGCCACCGCCGAGGGTGTACATCACGGTGTCGAGGTCGGGACAGACCTTGAGTCCGAAGAGATGGATGTCGTCACCCGTGTTGCCGACGACCGTGATCTCCGCGTCGGGCACGGCCTGCTTGAGGCCGCGAAGGAAGCGGGCACCACCGATGCCACCGGCCAGAACCACAATGCGCATGCGGAGCAGTCTGTCAGGCGGGTACGACTCCCGGGGCCGCCGGGGCGGCGGGGGAGAACGGGCCGGCCGGGGCGCACTGGGCGCGCAGGGACTCGTGCATCGGCATGTCGGTGAGGCCGGGGTAGTAGACGTGCAGGCTGACGGCCGGTTCGAGGGAGTCGTTGACGACCTCGTGGACGTACCCGGGCGCGAAGATCCGCTGCGCGCCGGCGCCGAGAGCGCGTACGCCTCGTTCCGTACGCTCCGTCAGGTCGCCCTCCAGGACGGTCAGCACGCCGGAGGACGCGCCGTGGTCGTGCAGGCCGCTGCCCTGTCCGGGCAGCCAGGAGAGCAGCCAGATCTCGTAGCCGGGGCCGGTGCGGAGCCGGTGGTACCAGCGGGTGGTGGCGTCGTACTCGACGTACGGGGCCCACGTGGCGCGGTCGGCGGCGAGCTCGCGGGCGAGACCGGCGAACTCGGCCACGGTGGCGGGGTGCTCGCGGGCGGGCTGCAGGAGGTGCGGGACCTCAAGGATGTCGCCGGCGATCTGAAGGTCGCTGTCCATGTTCATGGGTGCGGTGGTTCCTCGGCAGAAGTGCTGGGGTGTCGCGATGAGGGGGGTCACGCGGAGGTGACGGGGGCTGCGGCGGGGAGGCCGCGGCGAGGGTGCCGGAGCGCTGCGGGGGACGCGCGCGTCAACAGCTGGGACAGCAACAGCAACAGCGCGCCTGGACAGCGCTGCGGAACCCACGGGCGTGGGTCGCGGAGGGCGCTGCGGTCGCTGGCATGCCACCAAAGTGGCGGGAGGGACACCCGACTGTCAACTCAATGACCGATTTGGGGCTAATGTTTCACCTCATCCGGTTACTGTGCCCGGAGAAAGGTTTGTGCAGCGCGTGACCAGGAGAGATGGCGCAGCAACCGCGCCCGTGAACACGGCGGGGGTCCGTGACCGGACTGTGATCCGGATCGCTTCCGTGGCTGGATCGCAACAGGATCCAGCGCCTGTTCGTCCTCCTCTCTGAGGGCGTGGCGGTAGGCCAGGCTGGTGGCAAGTGTCACGGTTTTTGGTGATTTGAACACTTTCCGCATACGCTTGGTTCCGCAGAGTGAATACGGGGCCCAATAGCAGATCTCGGCTTGACTCGCACAGAGCACGAACTTGTAATTTCACTCGTGTCGTTCGGCCGAAATCGGTAGCGGCCACAGCACGGGGAAGCAAAGACAGACGAGGGGCGCACATGACCGAGACGTTCCAGGAACTGCTGGTCGAGGACGCGGAAGAGGAGATCGGCTGGCAGGAGCGCGCACTGTGCGCCCAGACCGACCCCGAGTCCTTCTTCCCCGAGAAGGGCGGCTCGACGCGCGAGGCCAAGAAGGTCTGCCTCGCCTGCGAGGTCCGCTCCGAGTGCCTCGAATACGCGCTGCAGAACGACGAACGCTTCGGCATCTGGGGCGGCCTGTCCGAGCGCGAACGCCGCCGCCTCAAGAAGGCCGCCGTCTGAAACCGGCCGGAACCGGCCGCCCCGCGGCCACCCCCGCGGCAGCCCGCGGCCCCACAGACAAAGACGTACACAACGAACGGTCCGCACCCTGTGCTCTGTCCACAGGCGGCGGACCGTTGTCGTGCCAGCCGTTAGTGTGGGCCTCCGTCCGAGACGCACCGCACCCACGCCCCTCGCGGGCGACCCCCGGCCGGAGGGCCCGCAGCTCGATGTCCTCAACTCCTGAGTTTCCGCGACACGTCGTCACCGCCGTGCTCGTCGCCCACGACGGCGCCCGCTGGCTGCCGGACGCCCTCGCCGGGCTGCTCGCCCAGGAACGCCCCGTACAGAACGTCGTCGCCGCCGACACCGGCAGCGCCGACGACTCCGCGCAGCTCCTCGCCGACGCGATCGGCGCCGACCGCGTCCTCCACCTCGCCCGCCGCACCGGATTCGGCGCCGCCGTCGAGGAGGCCACGCGCACCGCGCCCGCCCTCGGACCCGAGGAACTCCCGTACCTCAAGCGCCCCAGTGGCTGGGACCCGGTCACCAGGACCTGGCAGGACGAGGCGTACGAGCTGCCCGAACTCCCGCACGGCGAGCCCGTCCAGTGGCTCTGGCTGCTCCACGACGACTGCGCGCCCGAGCCCGGCGCCCTCGCCGAACTCCTGCGCGTCGCCGACTCCGACGCGCACGCCGCCGTCATCGGCCCCAAGCTGCGCGGCTGGTACGACCGGAAGCAGCTCCTCGAGGTCGGCGTCTCCATCGCCCGCAGCGGGCGCCGCTGGACCGGCCTCGACCGCCGCGAGCAGGACCAGGGCCAGCACGACCAGGTCCGCTCCGTCCTCTCCGTCTCCAGCGCCGGCATGCTCATCCGCCGCGACGTCTTCGAGGAGCTCGGCGGCTTCGACCGGCGCCTGCCCCTCATGCGCGACGACGTCGACCTGTGCTGGCGCGCCCACGCCGCCGGCCACCGCGTGCTCGTCGCCCCCGACGCCGTCCTGCGGCACGCCGAGGCATCCGCCCGCGAACGCCGCACCGTCGACTGCGCCGGCCGCACCGCCGCCGACCCGCACCGCGTCGACAAGGCCGGCGCCGTCTACACCCTGCTGGCCAACACCCGCGGCGCCGCCCTCCCGTACGTCCTCGCCCGCCTCGTCGTCGGCACCGTGCTGCGCACCCTCGGCTACCTCGTCGGCAAGGCGCCCGGCCAGGCCGTCGACGAGATCATGGGCCTCTTCGCCACCCTGCTGCGGCCCGAGAAGATCCTCGCCGCCCGCGGCCGGCGCAAGAACCCCGCCGTCCCCGCGAGCGAACTGCGCCCGCTGTTCCCGCCGCCCGGCGCCACCGTCCGCGCCGCCGCCGAACAGCTCACCTCCCACTTCGGCGGCGACGACGCCGACGCGGGCTCCCGGCACGGCGCCGTCGAGTCGGGCCCCGGCGGCGACGACGCCGACTTCATGGAGGTCGAGCAGTTCGCGCGCCTGAAGAAGGTCGCCGGCAAGCCCGGCCCGATCCTCTTCGCCGTCCTGCTCCTCGTCTCCCTCGTCGCCTGCCGCGGCCTCTTCGGCGGCGGCTCCCTCGCCGGCGGCGCCCTGCTGCCCGCCCCCGACACCGTCTCCGGCCTCTGGTCCCGCTACGCCGACGGCTGGCACGCCTTCGGCAGCGGCGGCACCCAGAGCGCCCCGCCCTACCTCGCCGTCCTGGCCGCGCTCTCCGCGCTCTTCCTCGGCTCGACCTCCTTCGCGCTGACCCTGCTGCTCGTCTGCTCGGTCCCGCTGGCCGGCTTCACCGCCTACTTCGCCTCCCGCGGCATCGTCGAGTCCCGGCTGCTCCGCGCCTGGGGCGCCGTCGCCTACGCCTTCCTGCCCGCCGTCACCGGCGCCCTCGCCGGCGGCCGGCTCGGCACCGCCGTCCTCGCGATCCTGCTCCCGCTCATGGCCCGCGCCGCCGTCGCCGCCCACGGCCTCGGCCGCACCGAGCGCGGCAGCTGGCGCGCCACCTGGGCGTACACCTTCCTGCTCACCTTCGCCATGGCGTTCACGCCGGTCGTGTGGCCGCTCGCCGTCCTCCTCGGCGTCGGCGTGCTCGTGTTCCGCCGCGACGACATCACCGCGTACGCGCTGCGCTTCCTCGCCACCGTCGGCACCCCGCTGCTCGTCCTGGCGCCCTGGTCGCTCTCCCTGCTGACCAGCCCCTCCGCGCTGCTCCGCGAGGCCGGCCTGGCCGTCCCCACCAGCGCGGCCTCCGCCCTCGACCTGCTCGGCACCAGCCCCGGCGGCCCCGGCACCACCGGCGGCCTCGTCCTCATCGGCCTCGTGCTCGCCGCCCTCGGCGCCCTGCTCCGCGAGGAGCGCGCCCTCGCCGTGCGCGCCGCCTGGGCCGCCGCCCTCGCCGGACTCCTCTTCGCCGTCCTCACCAACGGCACCGACGGCACCGGCTGGGCCGGACCCGCCACCCTCGTCTACGGCGCGGCCCTGCTCGCCGCCGGCATGATCGGCGCCGAGGGCGGCCGCACCCGCGTCGCCGCCCACGGCTTCGGCTGGCGCCAGCCCGTCGCCGCCCTCATCGCGCTCGCCTGCGCCCTCGGCCCGGTCGTCGCCGCGGCCGGCTGGATGATCGGCGGCGCCGACGGCCCGCTCACCCGCCGCGACCCGGTCCAGGTGCCGGCCTTCGTCGCCGAGGAGAGCGGCACCCGCGACCAGGCCCGCACCCTCGTCCTCGGCGGCGGCACGGCCGGCCGGGTCGACTACACCCTGGTCCGAGGCTCCGGCGCCCGCCTCGGCGACGCCGAACTCGCCGCGTCCGCCGGCGGCGACCCCCGCCTCGACGAGGTCGTCGCCCACCTCGTCGCCGGCTCCGGCGCCGACCAGACCCAGGAGCTCAGCGGCTTCGCGATCCGCTACGTCCTCGTACGGGACGGGGCACCGCGCTCCATGAGCCGCGTCCTCGACGCCACCCCGGGCCTCTCCCGGCTCAGCCAGCTCGACGGCAGCGCCCTGTGGCGGATCGACCGCGAGGTCGCCCGCGTCACCATCGTCCCCGGGACGAAGGGCGCCGCGCCCACCGCCGAGGCCCCCAGGACGGTGTCCGTCGCCGCCGGGCCCGTCGAGGCCCACACCGAACTCCCGGCCGGACCCGCCGGCCGCGTGCTCCGCGTCGCCGACCGCGCCGACGCGGGCTGGACCGCCACCCTCGACGGCAAGCCGCTCACCCCGACCACCGTCGACGGCTGGGCCCAGGGCTTCGAACTCCCCGCCGAGGCGGGCCGCCTGGACCTCACCTTCGAGGAGCCGCTCACCCACACCGCGTGGATCTGGACCCAGGTGGGCCTCGCCGTCGTCCTGCTCGTGCTGGCCCTGCCGGGCCGCCGCCGCGACATCGACGACGACCTGCCCGAGGAGGAGCTCGCCATCCCCGCCCAGGCGGCCGAGGGCGACGGCCGCCGCGCCCGCCGCCTCCGCGCCGCGGCGGAGGCCGAGGCCGAAGCCGGTGTCACCGGTACCGCCGGTACGGACACCGCCGGCACCGGCGTCGAGGGCTCCGGCTCCGACGCCCCGCCGCCGCACCCGGCCCCCGCCCCCGCCCCCGAGGCGCCGCCCGCCCAGGTCCCCGCGCAGCAGACGTACGAGCAGCAGGCGTACGCCCAGCAGCCCGCGCAGGGCTACGACCCGTCCCAGGCCGCGTACGCCGACGACCAGGGCTACTACCCGGCCCAGGGGCAGGAGCAGGTCCAGGGCCAGGAGCAGTACGCGTACCCGCAGCAGCAGCAGTACGGCGAGCCGTACGCGGAGCAGGGCTACGACCCGTACGCGCAGCAGTACCCGCAGCAGTACGACCCCCAGCAGTACCCCCAGCAGTCCTACGGGGACGCGTATCCCGACCAGTACGGGGAGCAGGCGTACGACCCCTACGGCTACGGATACGACCAGAACCGGCAGGGCCAGGACCCCGAGCAGCAGCAGCGTCCCGACGGGAGCAGCAACCAGTGAAGCGCACCACCCTCTCCCTGATCGCGGTCGCCACCGCCCTCGCCGCCGTCACCGGCGTCGCCTCCCTGACCGCCCCCGACGGCACCACGGCCCCGGCCGCCCAGGCGGCCACCCGGCTGCCCGTGGAGCGCACCAGCCTGCTCTGCCCGGCACCCAGCCGCTCCGAGGTCGCCGAGACCACCTACACCTCGTACACCCCGCCCGGCACCGGCAAGGGCCGGACCAGCGAGACGGGCGCGGGCAAGACGGTCCAGGCCGAGCTGAAGCCGGCCGCCGCCGTCGTCGCCCCCGGCGACACCCCGCCCAAGAAGCCCAAGACGGCCAAGGCCCCCGCGACCGTCACCAAGCCCGGCGCCCCCGTCACCGCCGAGGCCGACGGCGCCACCGCCCCCGCCCTCACCGGCACCGCCAACGGCACCCTCGCCCCCGGCTGGACCGTCCAGCAGACCACGGTCAACCCCGCCGGCGGCGCCCGCGGCCTGCTCGGCACCGGCTGCACCGCCCCGGACACCGACTTCTGGTTCCCGGCCGCCTCCACCGCCAAGCAGCGCCAGGACTACGTCCACCTCACCAACCCGGACGACAGCGCCGCCGTCGCGGACATCGAGCTGTACGGCCCGGAGGGCGCCCTCAAGTCCCAGATCACCGAGGGCATCCCCGTCCCGGCGCACTCCAGCGTCCCGGTGCTGCTCCCGACCCTCACCGGCGACCCGGCGCAGCAGGACGTCACGGTCCACGTGACCACCCGCAGTGGACGCGTCGGCGCCGTCATCGGCGCGGCCGACGACAAGCTCGGCAGCGACTGGCTGCCCGCCTCCGCCGACCCGTCCGGCACCGCCGTGCTGCCCGGGATCCCCGGCGACGCCACCTCGGTGCGGCTCGTGGCGTACGCGCCGGGCGACGACGACGCCGACCTGAAGGTCCAGCTCGTCACCCCGACCGGCACCATCGTCCCGGCCAGCGCGTCCTCCCTGCACGTGAAGTCGGGGATGACCGCCGCCGTCGACATGAAGGACCTGATGCGCGGCGAGCCCGGCTCGCTGCTGCTCACCCCGGCCGACCCGAAGAAGGCCACCCCGGTGGTGGCCGCGCTCCAGGTGGTCCGCGGCAAGGGCGAGCGGCAGGAGATCGCCTTCATCCCGGCGGCCGGCGCCATCGAGGGCCGCGCGACCGTCGCCGACAACCGCGCCAAGGGCTCCACGCTCTCGCTGACCGCCCCCGCCGCCGGCGCCGAGGTCCGGGTCACCGCCTCCGCGGGCTCCCAGGGCGGCACCCCGGTCACCAAGATGCTCACGCTCAAGGCGGGCACGACCACCACCCTGGCCGCGCCGGTCCCCGAGGGCCTCAAGGGCGCCTACGCGCTCACCGTCGAGCACGTCTCGGGCGGCCCGGTGCACGCCTCGCGCATGCTGGAGCTGCCGCGCGACGGCGTCCCGATGTTCACGATCCAGACCTTCAACGACGACCGCGGCAGCGTGGAGGTCCCGGCGGCCCGGCAGAACCTGTCGGTACTGGACGACTGACCGAGGCGGGCGGCGGCCGCCGGACTTCCCGTACGGGCGGTCCGGACCTTCCGCCCCCGGCCGTCACTCCTCGGCCGTCACCCCTCGGTCCTCAGTCCTGCTCGTCCTGCCCGTACCGCGGGTCGACGGATTCGGGGGAGAGGCCGAGGAGGTCCGCCACCTGCTCCACGACCACCTCGTGGACCAGCAGGGCCCGCTCGTCGCGGCTCTTGGAGCGGATCTCGACCGGGCGGCGGTAGACCACGACCCGCGCGGGCTCGCTCTTCTCGGCGGGGGTCGAGCCGCCCAGCGGCACGACGGACTCGCCCGAGACCGGCGGCGGCACCTCCATGACCAGGAACTCCACGTCCGCCAGCTGCGGCCAGCGCCGCTCCAGGCGCTCCACGGAGTCCAGCACCAGATCGCGGAAGGTGTCGGCCCGGCTCGCGGACAGCGGCACCTGGGGCGGAGCGACCGGCCCTCGCATGCCCCGGCCGTGCCGGTCACGCCGTCGCACGCGCGGCGCGGGACGGCTCGCGCCCTCGGTGTCGTCGGCGTCGGCGTCGGCAGCATGGTCGGCGGAGTGGGTCACTGACGCAGCGTAACTCTCTCCGGTGTTCCGGGGCCTTCGCTTGAACGTTCCGTGGCACCGTCCCGCCCGCCGCGACTGTCGGAGGCTGAGCGTTCCGGCCACCCGTGAGCCCGATTTCCCCTACTCCCCGGATCGGCCATCTGGCGGTGTCTGACCGAATCAGACCCCTCGAATGTCCGGATCGCGACCCGTCGCCACCCCCGTACGGCGCCCCTCGCGCAGGTCGGAACGCCTGTCCGCACCGGTCCCGTGGCGGACGTCACACCACGACACGGTGGAGTGACCTGGGGGAGAGTCGTCGCGGCCCGCTCAAGAGTGCGGTACCGTCCAACGCTGTGAGCCCTGTACGTCGCTGTTCGCGCACCGCGTGCGGCCGCCCTGCCGTCGCGACACTGACGTACGTCTATGCCGACTCGACTGCGGTCCTCGGCCCGCTCGCCACCTACGCCGAGCCCCACTGCTACGACCTGTGCGCCGAGCACAGCGAACGCCTCACCGCCCCGCGCGGCTGGGAGGTCGTGCGGCTCACCGACGGCTCCGCCCCCGCCCGCCCCAGCGGCGACGACCTCGAAGCGCTCGCCAACGCGGTGCGCGAGGCGGCCCGCCCCCAGGAGCGCGCGGCCGAGGCCGGCGGCAAGGGCGGCGGACGCGGCGGCGACCCCATGGAGGTCGGCCGTCGGGGTCACCTCCGGGTGCTCCGCTCCCCCGAGAACTGATCACGGCCCCTTCCCGGGTAGTTTGGGCGTTCCGTACGCGCGCCGCATCCGCGCGTACGTGGCTGCCGAGACTTCAGGAGGGTTGATCCGTGGCTGCTGACCTGTCCCAGATCGTGAAGGCGTACGACGTCCGCGGGGTGGTGCCGGATCAGTGGGACGAGGCGCTCGCCGAGCTCTTCGGAGCGGCCTTCGTCCGGGTGACGGACGCCGACGCGATCGTCATCGGCCACGACATGCGCCCCTCCTCGCCGGGCCTGTCCGCCGCGTTCGCGCGCGGCGCGGCCCGCCTGGGCGCGGACGTGACCCTGATCGGCCTCTGCTCCACGGACCAGCTCTACTACGCGTCCGGGGCGCTGAACCTGCCGGGCGCGATGTTCACCGCCTCGCACAACCCGGCCCAGTACAACGGCATCAAGATGTGCCGCGCGGGCGCCGCCCCGGTCGGCCAGGACACCGGCCTCGGCGAGATCCGCGCGCTCGTGGAGGGCTGGTCGGAGCAGGGCGCGCCGGAGCCGGCGCCCACCGAGGGCACGGTCACCGAGCGCGAGACCCTGGCGGACTACGCCGCCCACCTCCTCTCCCTCGTCGACCTCTCCGCCATCCGCCCCCTCAAGGTCGTGGTGGACGCGGGCAACGGCATGGGCGGCCACACCGTCCCCACCGTCTTCGACGGCCTGCCGCTGGACGTCGTCCCGATGTACTTCGAGCTCGACGGCACCTTCCCGAACCACGAGGCCAACCCCCTCGACCCGAAGAACATCGTCGACCTCCAGGCCCGGGTCCGCGCCGAGGGCGCCGACCTCGGCCTCGCCTTCGACGGCGACGCCGACCGCTGCTTCGTCGTCGACGAGAACGGCGACCCGGTCTCCCCGTCGGCGATCACCGCCCTCGTCGCCGCGCGCGAACTGGCGAAGAACCCGGGCGGCACGGTCATCCACAACCTGATCACCTCCTGGTCCGTCCCGGAGGTCGTCCGCGAGAACGGCGGCACGCCCGTCCGCACCCGGGTGGGCCACTCCTTCATCAAGGAGGAGATGGCGAAGACCGGCGCCGTCTTCGGCGGCGAGCACTCCGCGCACTACTACTTCAAGGACTTCTGGAACGCGGACACGGGCATGCTCGCCGCCCTCCACGTCCTCGCGGCCCTCGGCGGCCAGGACGGCCCGCTGTCCTCCCTGGTCGCCGCCTACGACCGCTATGCCGCCTCCGGCGAGATCAACTCCACCGTCGCCGACCAGGCCGACCGCCTGGCCGCCGTGAAGGCCGCGTACGAGCACCAGGACGGCGTCACCCTCGACGAGCTCGACGGCCTGACCGTCACCGCCGCCGACTGGTGGTTCAACCTCCGCGCCTCCAACACCGAACCCCTCCTCCGCCTCAACATCGAAGCCCGCGACGAGCCCACGATGCAGAAGCTCCGCGACGAGGTCCTGTCCCTGGTCCGGGCGTAACGACCAACCCCAGGCGGGCGGGCGCCGACCACCTCGGCCCCGCCCCGCCGGGCCCCGGGGCCCCACGCGCCGGGGCCCCGCCGCCCTGTGCCGGCCAGGCCGCGCCCCTGCCGGGCTGTGCCCCCTCGCCCCGCCCCACCCCGTTGTGGGCAATCGTTCCGCAGGGCTGGGGGTCCCCCCGGACGAAGTCTGGGGGAGGGCGGGCACAACGGAACGGCGCCCGCTGCCGGGCCTAGGCTCCCCGCGCCTGTGCCTCGCCCCGACGGCGCTGCACGCCTGATCGCCTCGCCCCGACGGCGCCGCCGCCCGATCGCCCGCGCCCTCCCGCCCCCGCCTCAAAAGATCCCGCCTCAAAGAACCCGCCTCCCCCATTTCCCCCACAAGCCCCCCCACGTCCCCCCACCGGACACCCCCGCCGCACACCGTGAGGCGGCGCCACACCCCCCGCCCCGGCGGTAGGCTGACCTGGCCCGAGACCGTCCGTACAGCTACCGCCACACCAGCCGGTACCGCCCGAAGGGACCCGCACATGCCGCAGCTCGAAGCCGGCCTCCTGGAGATCCTGGCCTGCCCGGCCTGCCACGCAGCGCTCGACGACCGGACGGCCGACGAGACCCCGGAGCTCGTCTGCACCGCCGCCGACTGCGGCCTCGCGTACCCGGTCCGCGACGGCATCCCGGTGCTGCTGGTCGACGAGGCTCGCCGCCCCGCGTAACGGGGAAGACCCCGAGGGAAGACCACGCCGGCCCGACGGCCGGTCCCGCTCCGACGACCGGAGGCCCGCGTCATGCTCGACGAGTCACTCCTCGACGCACCGGAAGCCCTCGCCCTCGCCGACCGCCGCGGTCTGCTGCGCGGCGCGGCCGAGGCCGGCGCCCGGGTACGGACCGCGGCCCGGCACGCCGCCGAGGCCGGCATCGCGGAGCTCCGCCCCGAGGGCCGCCCCCGCGCCGTCCTCGTCGCGGGCCCCGGCACCGCCGCCGCGGGCGTCGCCGACCTGGTCGGCGCCCTGGCCGGCGCGGCCGCCCCGGTCATCCGCCTCGCCCCCACCGGCGTCGCCCCCGCGGCCGGCGCCCTGCGCTGGTCCCTGCCCGGCTGGGCCGGCTCGGTGGACCTGCTGCTGGTCCCGACCACGGACGGTTCCGAACCGGGCCTCGCGCTCCTCGCGGAGCAGGCGTACCGCCGCGGCATCACCGTCGTGGCCGTCGCCCCGAAGTCCTCCCCGCTCGCCGAGGCCGTCGGCGGCTCCCGCGGCCTGCTCGTACCGATGGCGATGGCCCCGCACGAGACCGTCCCGGAGTACGGCGAGACGCTCGCCGCGAGCCCGGGCGCCCTGTGGGCCCTGTTCACCCCGCTCCTCGCCCTGCTGGACCGCGTCGGCCTCGTCGACGCCCCGCCCGCGGCGCTGGAGCAGGTCGCCGACCGCCTGGACCGTACGGCGGAGCGCTGCGGCCCGGCCATCGCCACGTACGGCAACCCGGCCAAGACGCTGGCCGCCGAGCTCGCCGACTCGCTGCCGCTGATCTGGACCGAGGGCGAGGCCGCGGGCCCGGCCGGCCGCCGCTTCGCCGCCGTCCTCGCGGAACTGTCCGGGCTGCCCGCCCTGGCCGCCGAGCTCCCGGAGGCCATGTCGGCGCACGGCGTGCTGCTGGCCGGGGACTACGCGGCGGGCGCCGACCCCGACGACTTCTTCCGGGACCGCGTCGAGGAGCAGCAGGCCCTGCGCGCCCGGGTGGTCCTGCTCCGCGACCGCCCCACGGGCCGGGGCCGGGCGAACGAGGCCGCCCCGCCGGACGGCGCACGCCCCGGCGGCCCAGGCGGCCCCGGCCCCACCGGCGGCCCCGAGGGCCCCACCGGACCGGCCGACCGCACCGGCCCCGAGAGCGCCGTGGACCCCGAGACCGGCGCCCTCAGCGCCGCCCCCGCCGCCCGCGAGCTCGTCCTCGGCCACGGCACGCCCATCAGCGAGCTGGAACCGGACGAAGGCACCGCCCTGGAGGCCCTCGCCGAGCTCCTCGCCGTGACGGACTTCGCCGCCGTGTACCTCTCCCTCGCCTCCGCGGGCCTGTCTCCCCGCTGACCCGCCCGGCACCATGACGACCCGATCCCGACCCCGGCCCCTCGCACCGCCCCCACGTCGCACACAGCGGACCCGACTCCGAAGGAGCCGGCCCGCGGCCCCGTGACGCCCTCGACGACCCCGCAGCCCCCACGGCCCCCACGTCCATCACCGCACCCACCGCACTGAAAAGAGCTGGAAGCCCCATGGACCGCCTCGCCAACACCGTCCGCCCCTACGCCTGGGGTTCCACGACGGCCATCCCGGAGCTGCTCGGTACGACCCCCACCGGCGAGCCGCAGGCCGAGCTGTGGATGGGAGCCCACCCCGGCGCCCCGTCCCGCACCGGCCGCGGTCCCCTGAACGAGGTCATCGCCGCCGACCCCGTACGCGAGCTCGGCCCGGCGGCCGTCGAGAAGTTCGGCCCGGGCCTCCCCTTCCTCTTCAAGATCCTCGCCGCGGGCGCCCCGCTCTCCCTCCAGGTCCACCCCGACCTCGACCAGGCACGCGAGGGCTTCGCCGCCGAGGAGGCCGCCGGCATCCCGCTCGACGCGCCGCACCGCAACTACAAGGACGCCAACCACAAGCCCGAACTCATCTGCGCGCTCACGCCCTTCCACGGGCTGTGCGGCTTCCGCGACCCCGTCGAGGCCGCCGACACGATCGCCGCCCTCGGCGTCGACTCCCTCAAGCCGTACGTCGACCTCCTCCACGCCCACCCGGTGGAGGCCGCGCTGCGCGAGGTCCTGACGGCGCTCCTCACCGCCGACCGCGCGGAGATGGCGCACACGGTCGCCGAGACGGCCGCCGCCGCGGGGCGCCTGGGCGGCGCGCACGCCGCGTACGCCCAGATCGCGCACCACTACCCGAACGACCCCGGCGTCATCGCGGCGATGCTGCTCAACCAGGTCACCCTCCAGCCCGGCGAGGCCCTGTTCCTCGGCGCCGGGGTGCCGCACGCGTACCTGGACGGGCTCGGCGTCGAGATCATGGCCAACTCCGACAACGTGCTGCGCTGCGGTCTCACCCCCAAGCACGTCGACGTCCCCGAACTCCTTCGAGTGGTCCGCTTCGAGCCGATGGACCCGGCCATCCTGCGCCCGGAGGCGTCCCCGGCGGGGGAGGAGGTCTACGACACCCCCATCGACGAGTTCCGCCTCTCCCGCTTCGTACGGCCCGAGGGCGCCGCCCCCACCGGTCTCACCGCCGCCACCCCGCAGATCCTGCTCGCCACCGCGGGCCGCCCCGTCGTGGCCGGCACGCCGCTCGCGCCCGGCGAGTCCGTGTTCGTACCGGCGGGCGAAACGACCGAACTGTCCGGTACGGGAACGGTCTTCCGTGCCACCGTCGTGGCCTGATGCGACAATGACCGGCCGAACGACGGCAGTAGGGCAGCAGGGCCGCAGGCCGTAGCACCGACGAAGGGAACACGTAGACCCATGAGCGCGTCAGGCGGAACCAAGGCGATCGTGGCGGCGCTCGCCGCCAACCTCGCGATCGCCGTAGCCAAGTTCGTGGCGTTCCTCTTCAGTGGTTCGTCCTCGATGCTCGCCGAAGCCGTCCACTCCCTGGCCGACTCCGGCAACCAGGGTCTGCTCCTCCTCGGCGGCAAGCGCGCCCAGCGCGAGGCCACCCCGCAGCACCCCTTCGGCTACGGCCGCGAGCGGTACATCTACGCCTTCCTCGTCTCCATCGTGCTCTTCTCCGTCGGTGGCATGTTCGCCATCTACGAGGGCTACGAGAAGATCAAGCACCCGCACGCGATCGAGGCCTGGTACTGGCCGGTCGGCGTCCTCCTCTTCGCGATCGTCGCCGAGTCCTTCTCCTTCCGGACCGCGATCAAGGAGTCGAACCAGCTCCGCGGCAACCTGTCCTGGAAGGAGTTCGTGCGCCGCGCGAAGGCCCCCGAGCTGCCCGTCGTCCTGCTGGAGGACCTCGGCGCCCTCATCGGCCTCGTCCTCGCCCTCGGCGGCGTCGGCCTGGCCCTGCTGACCGGCGACGGCATCTGGGACGGCATCGGCACCGTCTGCATCGGTGTGCTGCTCGTCGCCATCGCGATCGTCCTCGCCGCCGAGACCAAGTCGCTGCTGCTGGGCGAGGCCGCCGGCATCGAGGACGTGCAGCGGATCGAGGCGGCGATCGCCGACGGCGACACCGTCACCCGCCTCATCCACATGCGCACCCTCCACCTCGGCCCCGAGGAGCTGCTCGTCGCGGCCAAGATCGGCGTCCAGGGCGGCGACAGCGCCACCGAGGTCGCCGACGCGATCAACGCGGCCGAGGCCCGCATCCGCGCCGCCGTCCCGATCGCCCGGGTCATCTACCTGGAGCCGGACATCTACAGCGAGAAGGCGGCCACGGCCAAGGACGCCTGACGGCCCGGCCGTACCGCGCGCATACGGGGAGGCCCCGGACCTGACGACAGGTCCGGGGCCTCCCCGTATGCGGGCCCGGGCGCGTGACGCCGGGCGCGTGGCGGCGGGCCGGGCTAGCGGATCTCGCCCAGCAGGCGCAGGATCCCCGCCTCGTCGGGCGCCTCAAGGAGCCGCTCACGGAAGTGCGCGTCCATCAGCTTCCGGGAGAGCAGCGCCAGGATCCGCAGGTGCTCGTCCCCGGCGGCGGCCTCCGGCACCGCGATCATGAAGATCAGCCGGGCCTTCGTCCCGTCGAGCGAGCCCCACTCCACGCCCTCCGGCGACCGGGCGAAGCCGACCACCGGCGCGGTGACCGCGTCCGTCTTGGCGTGCGGGATGGCGATCTGCTCGCCGAGCCCGGTCGTGCCCTGGTCCTCCCGCGCGAACGCGGTCCGGACGAGCCCGTCGAGGTCGGCGACCTTGCCGGTGCGCGCGAGCAGCCCCGCCATCTCGCGGATCGCCGCGTCCTTGTGGTCGGCGTCGAGCCGTACCTTCACGGTCTCCCCGGTCAGGTACCCGGACAGCACCTGGCCCCCGTCACCCGGGGGTACGGGAAGGGGCGCGCCGCCCGCCGCCCCGGAGCCGGAGCCGGAGCCGGAGCTGGAGCCGGGGCCGGAGTTGGTGGCGGAGCCGGTGTGGGCGCCGACACCGACGCCGGCGCCGACCGGCACGGGCTCGGCCCGGAGCGCGGGCACACCGGCCGCGCCGGCCCCGCCACCCGCGCCCGCCGCCGCGGGCACCCCGGCGGGCACGAGGGCGGCGGCCGCCTGCCCGCGCCGCTCCCGGATCCCGATGAGCGCGTTGGTGGTGAGCGCCGTGACGACGGTGCCGGCGGCGACGGCGAGGAAGAACATCGGCACCCCGCCGACCGCGCCGAGCACGGCGACGATCGGACCGCCGTGCGGCACGGCGTCCGTCACCCCGGCGAGACCGGCGAGCGCACCGGCGACGGCACCGCCCAGCATGTTCGCGGGGATCACCTGCGCGGGCCGGGCGGCGGCGAACGGGATCGCGCCCTCCGAGATGCCGAAGAGCCCCATGAAGAGCGAGGCCATGCCCGTCTCCCGCTCCTGCTCCGTGTAGAGCCTGCGGCGGAGCAGTGTCGCCAGGCCCTGGCCGAGCGGCATGACGGGGATGGCGGCGGCGCACATGCCCATGACGGTCTGGTTGCCGGTGGCGATGAGCCCGGCGCCGAAGAGGAACGCGGTCTTGTTGACCGGACCGCCCATGTCGAACGCGACCATCAGACCGAGGATCGCCCCGAGCAGGATCGCGCTGGTGCCGGTCATCCCGCCGAGCCAGCTCGTCAGATGCTCGAACACCCAGGAGATGGGCTGCCCGATCACGTAGATGAAGAACAGCCCGAGCGCCGTCGTCGCGACGATCGGGATCACGATGATCGGCATGATCGGCTGGACGAGCCGCGGCACCCGGACCTTCTTGATCCCCAGCACCAGATAACCGGCGAGGAAGCCGGTCACGATCGCGCCGATGAAGCCCGCGCCCGCCTCGGAGTGGTACAGCGAGCCGTCGTTGGCGATCCAGCCGCCGATCATGCCGGGCACCAGCGCGGGCCGGTCCCCGATGGCGTACGCGATGTACCCGGACAGGATCGGCACCATCAGCTTGAAGCCGATGGTGCCGATGTTGTTGACGTCCATCCAGAAGGAGTCCTTCGGGATGACCAGGCCCTCGGGGGTCGCGTGGCCGCCGAGCGCGAGCGAGATCGCGATCAGCAGCCCGCCCACGACGACGAACGGGATCATGTACGAGACGCCGTTCATCAGCGCCTTGTACGCGAGGCTCCGCTCCTTGCCGCCTCCGCCTCCGCCCGCGCCACCGGAGCCGCCGTCCGCGCCGTCGCTCCCGCCGGCACCCTGCACGGGTGCGGAGCCCACCTGCTGGATGAGCCGCTCGGGGTGGCGGATGCCCTCGGCGACCCCGACCGCGAGCACCCGCTTGCCGGCGAACCGGCTGCGGTCCACGTCCTTGTCGGCGGCGATGATGATCCCGTCGGCGCCTCTGACATCGTTGTCGGAGAGAACGTTCTCGGCCCCGATCGAGCCCTGGGTCTCCACCTTGATCTCCACACCGAGCGCCTTCGCGGCCTGCGCCAGCTTCTCGGCCGCCATGTAGGTGTGGGCGATACCCGTCGGACACGCGGTCACCGCGAGCAGCCTCGGCTTCCGCCGCCCGTCCGCCGACCCGGTCACGAGCTGATCCTCACGTGCTTCTCCTCTTGCCCGTCCGGACGTCGTCGCTCCGGATTCCCGAGCATCGTCTCCCGCCCCACAGCGGTGTTAAAAGTCCATAAGGCCCTGAATGCGTAGGTCTCTCGACCCTTTGTCGAGGCCGGATCCAGCCGAATCCCGGACCGGGGTGGACTGTGGGTCACTGCGCCGATCGGTGTAGATTCGTGACCAGCCAGACGTCGCTGCTGATGGCGGTCGGGCGGTCCGCACATGGACCGGCCGAGGGAGAGAGGGCCTCCGACGACTGCACCGCGGGACCATCCGGGCATTCCTATGCCCGCGTGGCCCACCACCGCGGTGCCAGGTGCCCACTCGAACCCTCGAACCCGATTCCACGAGGAGCAGCTCCAGTCATGACGACTGTCGCCACGCAGGACTTCAAGGTCGCCGACCTCTCCCTGGCCACGTTCGGCCGCAAGGAGATCACCCTCGCCGAGCACGAGATGCCCGGCCTGATGTCGATCCGCCGCGAATACGCCGAGCAGCAGCCGCTCGCCGGCGCCCGGATCACCGGCTCCCTGCACATGACCGTGCAGACCGCCGTCCTCATCGAGACCCTGGTCGCCCTCGGCGCCGAGGTCCGCTGGGCCTCCTGCAACATCTTCTCCACCCAGGACCACGCCGCCGCGGCCATCGCCGTGGGCCCGAACGGCACCCCGGAGAACCCCCAGGGCGTCCCGGTCTTCGCCTGGAAGGGCGAGACCCTGGAGGAGTACTGGTGGTGCACCGAGCAGGCCCTCACCTGGCCGAACACGCCCACCGGCGGCCCGAACATGATCCTGGACGACGGCGGTGACGCCACCCTCCTCGTCCACAAGGGCGTCGAGTTCGAGAAGGCCGGCTCCGCCCCGGACCCGTCCACCGCGGACAGCGAGGAGTACGGGTACATCCTGACCCTCCTCAACCGCACCCTCGGCGAGAGCCCGCAGAAGTGGACCCAGCTCGCCTCCGAGATCCGCGGCGTGACCGAGGAGACCACCACCGGCGTCCACCGCCTCTACGAGATGCAGCAGGCCGGCTCCCTGCTCTTCCCGGCGATCAACGTGAACGACGCCGTGACGAAGTCGAAGTTCGACAACAAGTACGGCTGCCGCCACTCCCTGATCGACGGCATCAACCGCGCCACCGACGTCCTCATCGGCGGCAAGACCGCCGTCGTCTTCGGCTACGGCGACGTCGGCAAGGGCTGCGCCGAGTCCCTTCGCGGCCAGGGCGCCCGCGTCATCGTCACCGAGATCGACCCCATCTGCGCCCTCCAGGCGGCGATGGACGGCTACCAGGTCGCGACCCTGGACGACGTCGTCGAGACGGCCGACATCTTCATCACCACGACCGGCAACAAGGACATCATCATGGCCGCCGACATGGCCAAGATGAAGCACCAGGCCATCGTCGGCAACATCGGCCACTTCGACAACGAGATCGACATGGCCGGCCTGGCCAAGATCGACGGCATCGTCAAGGACGAGGTCAAGCCGCAGGTCCACACCTGGACCTTCCCCGACGGCAAGGTCCTGATCGTGCTGTCCGAGGGCCGCCTGCTCAACCTGGGCAACGCGACCGGCCACCCGTCCTTCGTGATGTCGAACTCCTTCGCGGACCAGACCCTGGCCCAGATCGAGCTCTTCACCAAGCAGGAGGAGTACCCGACCGACGTCTACGTGCTCCCGAAGCACCTGGACGAGAAGGTCGCGCGCCTCCACCTGGCCGCCCTGGGCGTCAAGCTCACGACCCTCCGCCCGGAGCAGGCCGCCTACATCGGCGTCCAGGTCGAGGGCCCGTTCAAGCCGGACCACTACCGCTACTGATGCACCGGCACCGGGCGCCCGTACACGGACGCCCGGGTGCCCGGCACACCCGTAGAACAGCAGGCAGGCCCCCGCACCCCCGTGTCGGGGGCCTGCCTCGTCTCCACCGGCTCACCGCTCCAGGAAGCACCCCGAAGACCCATGCCCCGCGGCCGTTATTCGCTCCATGACCCGCACGATCACACCCCCCTCGGTGAAGAGCACTTCAGCTGCGCGCCCGGCCCGTCCGGCTGGCGCTACGTCTCACGCACCACCACCCCCTCCGGCGACCCCGCCGGCTCCGTCGACCTGGCCATCGACGAACTGGGCCGCCCCATCCGGCTCGAACTCCACTCCGCGGACTGGCAGGTACGCGGCGCCGCCATCGACGGCGTCACCTGGGTCCGCACGGACCCCACCGGAACCCACGCCACCGAAGGCAATGTGCGCGCCCACGCCTTCACCGGCATGTCCCCGGCGTTCCTCGTCGCGATCTCCCGGCTCCTGCGGCTCACCCCCGATTCCCCCGAGACCCGCGTCCGGCTCGTCGCCTTCACGGACCCCGTACTCGCCCCCCTGACGGTCGACCAGTCCTGGGCCCTGCTGAAGAGTGAAGCGCACGCCACTGACAACGGCCCCCTGACCGTGGACGAGTACCAGGTCAGCACCCTCGACACGGGGGAGCGGCACACCGTCCACCTGGCCGGCGACGTGGTCCTCTCGGCCCCCGGCATCGAACTGGAAGACCTGGACACCCCACCGTCGGTCTTCTGACGGCCCCTCCGGCCTCAGGCCGGAGGCGCGAAACCGGTGGCGGGCGGGCGGGGAGGAACAGCGGCCGGCACGGGCGCGGAGACCGGGCCCTGGACAGCGGCCGGAGCAGGAGCTGAGGCCGGAGCAGGAGTCTGAGTTTGAGCCGGAGTCGGAGCTGAGGCCGGAGACGGGGTCGGGGCCTGAGCCGCCGGGTGCGCCCCCGCCACGGGTACCGCCACCGGCACCGGACCGGGCGTCTGCCCGTACCCCGAGCCGTGCCCCGAGCCGTACCCCGATCCGGGCACCGCGCCCCGCGTCGGTGCGAACGCCCGACGCGCGTCCCGCGCCTGCCGCTCGGCGACGACTCCGGACAGGAACGCCGCAGCGGGCACTCCCGGCGGCGGAGGCGTCCCGGTCCGCGCCACGAGCTCGTCGGCCAGCCGCTCGGCGAGCCGCCGCCCGATCGCCGGGTCCAACTGCGTCATCCGCGTCAGGTACTGACGGATCTCCAGCCACAACGCGTCCGGCACGGCGGACAGGTCGAGCCCGGTGAACCGGCCCACGAGCCACGGCGGGGGCGGCGGCACCGCGGTGTTCGGCGCGGAGGCGACCCGCTCCCGGACCACGAGCGTCCCCGCGAAGACGTCACCGATTCGCCGCCCGCGCTCGGACACCAGCGAGGCGATGCAGGCGACGACCCCGAAGGTCATCAGGATCTCGACGACCCCCATCGCCCCGCGCATCAACGCGTGCCGGAACCGGATCGGCCCGCCGTCGTCCCGCACCACCCGCAGCCCGCAGGCCAGCTTCCCCAGCGACCGCCCGTGCGACAGCGTCTCGACCGCTATCGGCGCCCCGACGAGTATCAGGAGGAAGGAGACGATCGATATCGCCATCACCGCGGCCTCGTCGAGCGAGGCCGTCGCCAGCGCGAGACCGAGGCTGATCAGCAGATACGCCACCCAGATCACGACGAGGTCGATGAGCAGGGCCAACGCCCGGCTCGGCAGCCGCGCCGGCTGCAACCCCAGTACGACGGCATCCCCCGTCACGACCCCGCTCACGCCGCCCACCCTTCGTCGACCTGCCGAACCCCGTCCGAACGCCAGTCTGCCAAGCTGACCCGCAGCGCGCCGCAGTAGTACGGACCGTACGCACCCAGTGCCTGGAGCAGCAGCCGATCATGGACCTCGACGTCTTCGTCACCGCACACCGAGCCGAGTGGGACCGCCTCGATCACCTCCTGCGCCGGGGCCGCCGCCTCGGCGGCGCCGAGGCCGACGAACTCGTCGCCCTGTACCAGCGCACGGCCACCCACCTCTCGCTCATCCAGACCAGCGCCCCCGACCCGCTGCTCACGGCCCGGCTCACCCAGCTCGTGGCCCGCGCCCGCGCCACGGTCACCGGCACCCGCCGCGCCTCCTGGCGCGACGCGGCCACCTTCCTGACGGCGGGCTTCCCGGCCGCGGTCTACCGCTCCCGCCACTGGTGGGTGCCCACGGCACTCGTCTCGACGCTGCTCGCGGCCCTGATCGGCTGGTGGATCGGTACGCACCCGGAGGTGCAGGCCGCGATCGGCGCCCCGGCCGAACTGCGCGAGATGACCCGCCCCGGCGGCCAGTACGAGACCTACTACTCCAGCCACCCCGCGGCGTCCTTCGCGGCTCAGGTCTGGACGAACAACGCCCAGGCCGCCGCCACCTGCCTGGTCCTCGGCGCGTTCCTCGGCATCCCGGTGCTCTACATCCTCTTCCTCAACATGCTGAACCTCGGCGTCGGCATAGGTCTGATGGCCGGCGCGGGCCGCCTCGACGTGTTCCTCGGCCTGGTCCTGCCGCATGGCCTCCTGGAACTGACCGCCGTCTTCGTCGCCGCAGGCACGGGCCTGCGCCTCGGCTGGACCCTGATCGATCCCGGCCCCACCACCCGCCGAGCGGCGCTCGCCCAGCAGGGCCGCGCGGCGATCGGCATGGCCATCGGCCTCGCCCTGGTCCTTTTCGTCTCGGGCCTGATCGAGGGCTTCGTGACTCCGTCCGGTCTGCCGACCTGGGCCCGGATCGCCATCGGTATCGCCGCTGAGCTGGCATTTCTCGTATACGTCTATGTACTCGGCGGGCGAGCCGCCCGGGCCGGCGACACGGGCGACGTCGAGGAGGCCGACCGAAGCGCCGAACTGCCGACAGCCGCCTGACGCACGCGCCACCGCCGATGTGCGGAGCACCCCGCTGACCTGCTAGTCTCCTCTTCGCCCGCAAAAACCGTTGACACGGATGGCGCGGGGAGGTAGATTCAAACGGTTGCCTGGAGCTGGACAAGCTCGGGGTTGACGCGTTAGACTCTCTCTCGCTCCAGTCGGAATTCTCCGACGATGGGGCCACCCCGATTCCTTATCCGAATCACGAAGCCACCGATTAGGTCGGCGGAAATGAATCTGATAAAGTCGGAATGCGCCGGAAGGCCCCGAGAAAAACAAATCGGGACCGGAAAGCACCGAGGAAATCGGATCGGAAAGATCTGATAGAGTCGGAAACGCAAGAACGAAGGAAGCGCCCGGAGGAAAGCCCGAGAGGG
>NZ_JBFBNW010000040.1:0-36965 GCF_040683955.1 Streptomyces sp. NPDC093111
CTTCGTTCTTGCGTTTCCGACTCTATCAGATCTTTCCGATCCGATTTCCTCGGTGCTTTCCGGTCCCGATTTGTTTTTCTCGGGGCCTTCCGGCGTGTTCCGACTTTATCAGAAGTTCTGAGTCGGTTTTCCCGCTTCCCGGTTTCCGTACCGGCGCACTGTGGCGCTCGGCGGTTCCCGGTCTGGCGGAGCCGTAAACGTACTGGAGCGGGGCGCCCCGATGCAAATCGAGGCGCCCCGCTCCTGGTGTGTGCCGGTCCGTCAGACCTCCACGACCACCGGGAGGATCATCGGGCGGCGTCGGTAGGTGTCCGACACCCACTTGCCGACCGTGCGCCGGATCAGCTGCTGGAGCTGGTGCGGCTCCATCACGCCGTCCTGGGCGGACTTGTTCAGGGCCTGGCCGACCTTCGGGAGGACCGCGTCGAACGCGGCGTCCTCGATGCCGGAGCCCCGGGCGTGGATGTTCGGGCCACTGACGATCTTGCCGGTGGTGGAGTCCACCACCACGAAGACCGAGATGATGCCCTCCTCGCCGAGGATCCGGCGGTCCTTCAGGGAGGACTCGGTGACGTCGCCGACCGAGAGGCCGTCGACGTACACGTAACCCGCCTGGACCTTGCCGGTGATGCGGGCGCGGCCGTCGACCAGGTCGACGACGACGCCGTCCTCGGCGATGACGATGTGGTCCTTGGGGACACCCGTCATCGCGCCGAGCTCGGCGTTGGCGCGCAGGTGGCGCCACTCGCCGTGGACCGGCATGAGGTTCTTCGGCTTGCAGATGTTGTAGAAGTACAGCAGCTCGCCGGCCGAGGCGTGGCCCGAGACGTGGACCTTGGCGTTGCCCTTGTGGACGACGTTCGCGCCCCAGCGGGTCAGGCCGTTGATCACGCGGTAGACCGCGTTCTCGTTGCCCGGGATGAGGGACGAGGCCAGGATGACCGTGTCGCCGGGGACGATCCGGATCTGGTGGTCGCGGTTGGCCATCCGGGACAGGGCGGCCATCGGCTCGCCCTGGGAACCCGTGCAGACCAGCACGACCTCGTCGTCCGGCAGGTCGTCCAGCGTCTTCACGTCCACGACCAGGCCGGCCGGGACCTTCAGGTAGCCGAGATCGCGGGCGATGCCCATGTTGCGGACCATGGAGCGGCCGACGAAGGCGACCCTGCGGCCGTACTCGTGGGCGGCGTCCAGGATCTGCTGGATGCGGTGCACGTGGCTGGCGAAGCTGGCCACGATGATGCGCTTCTGGGCGTTGGCGAAGACGTTCCGCAGGACGTTGGAGATGTCCCGCTCGTGCGCCGTGAAGCCCGGGACCTCGGCGTTCGTCGAGTCCGTGAGCAGGAGGTCGATGCCCTCCTCGCTCAGGCGCGCGAACGCGTGGAGGTCCGTGAGGCGGTTGTCCAGCGGCAGCTGGTCCATCTTGAAGTCGCCGGTGTGGACGACCATGCCCGCGGGGGTGCGGATGGCGACGGCCAGCGCGTCGGGGATGGAGTGGTTGACGGCGATGAACTCGCAGTCGAAGGGGCCGAGCCGCTCACGGTCGCCCTCGGCCACCTCAAGGGTGTAGGGGCGGATGCGGTGCTCCTGCAGCTTCGCCTCGATCAGCGCGAGGGTCAGCTTGGAGCCGATGAGCGGGATGTCCGGCTTGAGCCGGAGCAGGTACGGCACGCCACCGATGTGGTCCTCGTGGCCGTGGGTCAGGACGATGCCCTCGATGTCGTCGAGGCGGTCCTGGATGGTGGTGAAATCGGGCAGGATCAGGTCGACGCCCGGCTGCTCCTCTTCGGGGAAGAGGACGCCGCAGTCGACGATCAGCAGACGGCCGTCGAACTCGAAGACCGTCATGTTCCGGCCGATCTCACCGAGCCCGCCGAGCGGGGTGACTCGGAGGCCGCCCTGGGGCAGCTTCGGCGGGGTGCCGAGTTCGGGATGCGGATGGCTCAAAAGTCTCTCCTCACCACACACGCCACGTACCGGCTCGGGCACGTGGCGCGCATGACATTCGTGCACTTGCTGTTTGTGTTCAGTTACGGGTCTTCAGTTGTGAAGTCTGTCGTCAGAGCTCTACCCCGCCGGCGGCGAGGTCCAGCGTGAGCTGGGCGGTCTCCTGGTCGCTGAGCTCGACCAGCGGGAGCCGCAGTGGGCCGGCCGGGAGGCCCTGGAGGGCGAGCGCGGCCTTGGTGGTGATGACGCCCTGGGTGCGGAACATGCCGGTGAAGACCGGCAGCAGCCGCTGGTGGATCTCGGTGGCCTTCTGGACGTCGCCGGCCAGGTGGGCCTCCAGGAGGGCGCGGAGTTCCGGGGTGACCACGTGGCCCACCACGGAGACGAAGCCGCAGGCGCCCACGGAGAGCAACGGAAGGTTGAGCATGTCGTCGCCGGAGTACCAGGCGAGGCCGCTGCGGGCGATGGCCCAGCTGGCGCGGCCGAGGTCGCCCTTGGCGTCCTTGTTGGCGACGATCCGGGGATGCTCGGCGAGGCGGACGATCGTCTCGGTGTCGATCGGGACGCCGCTGCGGCCGGGGATGTCGTAGAGCATCACGGGGAGCTCGGTGGCGTCGGCGATGGCCGAGAAGTGCCGGTACAGGCCCTCTTGTGGGGGCTTGTTGTAGTACGGCGTGACGGCCAGCAGGCCGTGTGCGCCGTCGCGCTCCGCGGTGCGGGCGAGCTCCAGCGTGTGGTGGGTGTCGTTGGTGCCGATCCCGGCCACGACGTGGGCACGGTCGCCGACCGCTTCCAGTACGGCCCGTACGAGCTGCGATTTCTCCGCGTCGGTGGTGGTGGGGGACTCGCCGGTGGTGCCGTTGACGACCAGGCCGTCATTGCCCGCGTCCACGAGGTGGGTGGCGAGTCGCTGGGCACCGTCGAGGTCGAGTGCGCCGTCCGCCGTGAAAGGCGTGACCATGGCGGTGAGGACCCGCCCGAAGGGGGTCTGCGGAGTGGAGATCGGAGCCATGGGTAACACGCTACTCGCTGCTCAGCGCCGGGTGTCCCCCTGGGGGGACGTGAGAAAGGGAGCCCGGCACTGCCTGCTCGGGGGTTCAAGCAGTGCCGGGTCCGTTTGATCAGCCTAGATGAACTTCGTGAAACGTCGCAATACGGACACTTCGCGGGAGAAGTTCGTACTTATGTGCTCTATGGGGCCACACGGCCGTTCTTGTTGAAGGCCGCGTGGGTCAGCGGCATCAGCCTGGCCCAGTGCTCTTCCATCTTCTCGCCCACCATCTCGATCTCACGCTGGGGGAACGAGGGCACCGCGGCGAGCTCGTGCTGGGTGCGCAGACCGAGGAAGTGCATCAGGGAGCGCGCGTTGCAGGTGGCGTACATCGAGGAGTACAGGCCCACCGGCAGGACCGAACGGGCGACCTCGCGGGCCACGCCCGCGGCCAGCATCTCCTGGTAGGTCGCGTACGCCTGACGGTACGAGTCCTCCATGGAGCGGCCGACGAGCTCGTGCTGGGCCTCGGTGCCCTCGACGAAGACGTACTTGCCCGGGCGGCCCTCCTGGACCAGCTTGCGGGAGGCGTCCGGGACGTAGAAGACCGGCTGGAGCTCCCTGTAGCGGCCCGATTCCTCGTTGTAGGACCAGCCCACCCGGTGCCGCATGAACTCGCGGAAGACGAAGATCGGGGCGCTGATGAAGAAGGTCATCGAGTTGTGCTCGAAGGGGCTGCCGTGGCGGTCCCGCATCAGGTAGTTGATCAGTCCCCTGGAGCGCTCCGGGTCCTTCTGGAGCTCCTCCAGCGACTGCTCGCCCGCCGTGGACACCCGCGCCGCCCAGAGCACGTCCGAGTCGCCGGCAGCGCTCTTGACCAGGTCGACGGTGACGTCGCTCCGGAAGTCGATCTTCTGGTTCTCGGTGGGTGTGTCGGTCACCGGCGGTCCTTCCAGTCGGGCGGTTGCAGTCGCCCACTCTAGTCACGTCCTACCCAAGGATGAGATTCGGCCGCTTTGATGAAAAAGGGCACCAAAACCTCGATTCGCTCGTCTGTACCTGTGACAGACACCATCAGCACCGAATCCGAGGAGAGTGACCCTGATGTCGCTCCCCCAGCTACCGCCGGGAGGTACCCCCATGCGAGAGGCTGTCCCGTTCGCGTTCGTCGCGGAGTCCGACCGCTTCCGCAGTAACGTCACTCCCCCGCCTCGCGAGCGTCCCACCCCGTCCCAGGTGCTGGGCCGTACGCTGATCGGGCTGACCGTGGTGGCAGGCCTCGTCGGATCGCTGATCCTCGGAATGCCCTCCCTCCAGTCGGGGAGCACGGGCGCTCACCAGCAGCAGTCCGAGGCTTCCGACGGACGCTGAGGTAGCCTCACCGGGCACAGCCCACCGAACGTGCTTGTGAGTGAGGACCTGTCGTGCCCCTGCCCTTTCTGACGGCCGACCGTGCTTTCGACGCGACCGACGACATCGCGCTGCCGTTCGACGACCACGATCAGTGGCGTCGGCCGTACCGGCCCGGCCCGTGGCGGGTGGGCATGGCGGCGCTCGCGCTGCTGCTCGCCTCGTTCGTGCTGCTGGCCGCCGTCGTCATCGCCGTCGCCGGAGCGCTCGGCGGCGCCGCGTTCACCTTCGGTGTGGCCGCGCTGATCATCCTCGCGGCGCTGCGCCTGCTGCGCATGGGCGTGTGGGTGAGCCGGGCGGGCCTGCGTCAGGTCACCTTCTTCGCGACCCGGACCGTGCCGTGGCCCAAGATCTCCGAGGTGCGCACCGCGCAGCAGCCGGTGCGCTGGCTGGGACTCCCCCGCACCGTCCAGGGCCAGGCCCTCATGCTCGTACGTCACGGCGGCGGGCAGGGCCAGCTGTTCACCGACCACAACGCGGACTTCCTCTCGCGCGTCGAGGCCTTCGACCGCGCCGCCGACACGATCGAGGCGTGGAACGCCGAGTACGCGGGAACCACCGCCCGCTAGAACGGCCGAGGGGCCGCCCGAAGGCGGCCCCCTGAAGGTCCTGAACAGCCCTGCACAGCCCTGAACAGCTCTCAAAAGCCTCTGAACAGGCCCGGCCCTAAGCGGCTTCGTGCAGCGTGATCGCCCGCTGCATCGCCTGGCGGGCGCGCGGGGTGTCGCGGGCGTCGTGGTACGCCACCGCGAGCCGGAACCAGCAGCGCCAGTCGTCCGGGGTGTCCTCCGTCTCGGCCTTGCGCCGTTCGAAGACCTCGTCGGCCGAGTCCCGGTCGACGCGGCCGCCCTGAGTGCGCCTCAGCTCGTCGACGGGCAGCCCGCCCTCGGCCTCCAGCTCCGCGGCCAGGCGGTTGGCCCGGCGCGCGAAGCGGGTGTTCTTCCAGAGGAACCAGGCGCCGACCAGCGGGAGCAGGAACGCCACGGCGCCCATGCCCATCGCGGCCGGCTCGCCGGTCAGCAGCAGCAGCACGCCCTCCATCCCCACCACGCCGAAGACGAGGACGAGGACGGTGGCGAGGAAGACGTACGTGATCTTTCCACCCATGACGTCAGCCCAGGTCCAGGAAGTGTTCCAGGCCGAACGTGAGGCCCGGGGTGGTCACCACGCGGCGGGCGCCCAGCAGGATGCCCGGCATGAAGCTGGAGTGGTGCAGGGAGTCGTGACGGATCGTCAGGGTCTCGCCCTCACCGCCGAGCAGCACCTCCTGGTGGGCCAGCAGGCCCCTCAGGCGTACGGCGTGGACGGGCACGCCGTCCACGTCCGCGCCGCGCGCCCCCGGCAGGCCGCTCGTCGTCCCGTCCGGCTGGGCGCCGAGGCCGGCCTCGGCGCGGGCCGCGGCGATCAGCTGGGCGGTGCGGGTGGCGGTGCCCGAAGGGGCGTCCACCTTGTGCGGGTGGTGCAGCTCGACGACCTCGACGGACTCGAAGTACGGCGCCGCGATCTGCGCGAACTTCATGGTGAGGACCGCTCCGATGGAGAAGTTCGGGGCGATCAGGACACCGGTGCCGGGGGCGTCGGCGAGCAGGCCGTTCAGCTGCGCGAGGCGCTCCTCGTTCCAGCCGGTGGTCCCGACGACCGCGTGGATGCCGTGGCGCACGCAGAAGTCGAGGTTCTCCATGACCGAGGAGGGCGTGGTCAGCTCGACCACGACCTGGGCGTCCGCCTCGACCAGGGTCTCCAGCTTGTCGCCGCGGCCGAGGGCCGCGACCAGTTCCAGGTCCTCGGCGGCCTCGACGGCCTTGACCGCCTCGGAGCCGATACGGCCCCGGGCTCCGAGGACCGCCACGCGCAGCTTGCTCATGCTCTGGTTCCTTACATGACGAGAGAGGGTCAGGAGACCGCTTGGTGGAGGCGGTCCGCCTGCTTGTCCTTCAGCGGGCCTATCACCGAGAGCGAGGGCCGCTGCTCCAGTACATCGCGGGCCACTTCCCGTACCTCGTCGGGGGTGACCGCCGCGATCCGGGTGAGCATGTCGTCGACCGACATCTGGGTGCCCCAGCACAGCTCGCTCTTGCCGATGCGGTTCATCAGCGCGCCGGTGTCCTCCAGGCCGAGCACGGTCGAGCCGGAGAGCTGCCCGATGGCGCGGGCGATCTCGTCGTCCGTGAGCCCGTCGGTGGCGACCTTGTCGAGCTCGTCCCGGCAGATCCGCAGCACGTCGTGGACCTGGCTGGGGCGGCAGCCCGCGTAGACCCCGAAGAGGCCGCAGTCGGCGAAGCCCGAGGTGTACGAGTACACGCTGTAGGCCAGGCCGCGCTTCTCCCGGACCTCCTGGAAGAGGCGGGAGGACATGCCGCCGCCGAGGGCGGTGTTCAGCACGCCGAGCGCCCAGCGGCGCTCGTCGTTGCGGGCCAGGCCCGGCATGCCGAGGACCACGTGGGCCTGCTCGGTCCGGCGGCCGAGCAGCTCGACCCTGCCCGCGGTGCGCAGGGTGCGGTGCCCGTCGCGCGGGGCGATCGGGGTGGCGTCGGTACGGGTGAGGGCGCCGGCCTTCTCGAAGGCGCGGCGGACCTGGCGTACCACCGTGGCGTGGTCGACGTTGCCGGCGGCGGCGACGACCAGGTGGGTCGGGTCGTAGTGCTTCTTGTAGAAGCGGGAGACCTGGTCCCGGGTGAGCGCGTTGACCGTGTCGACGGTGCCGAGGACCGGGCGGCCCAGCGGGGTGTCGCCGAACATGGTCCGCGCGAACAGGTCGTGCACCATGTCGCCGGGGTCGTCCTCGGTCATCGCGATCTCTTCGAGGATCACACCGCGTTCGGCGTCCACGTCGGAGTCGAGGATGAGCGAGCCCGTGAGCATGTCGCAGACGACGTCGATCGCCAGCGGCAGATCGGTGTCGAGGACCCGGGCGTAGTAGCAGGTGTACTCCTTCGCCGTGAAGGCGTTCATCTCGCCGCCGACCGCGTCGATCGAGGCCGAGATGTCGAGGGCGGACCGCTGGTGGGTGCCCTTGAAGAGGAGGTGTTCGAGGTAGTGGGTGGCACCGTTGAGCGCCGGGGTCTCGTCGCGGGAGCCGACGTGGGCCCAGATGCCGAAGGTGGCGGAGCGCACCGACGGAAGGGTCTCGGTGACGATCCGGAGGCCGCCGGGCAGGGTGGTGCGCCGGACCGTGCCGATGCCGTCCTTGCCCGGGAGAAGCGTTTGGGTACGGGCGACGGCCCGCCCCTCCGAGGAGGGGCGGGCCGTCGCGCGGGGACTACGGGACGTCACTGGTCGGTGTCGCCCTTGTCGTCGGCGGCGCCGTCCTCGTCCGCGATCACGGGGATCAGGGACAGCTTGCCGCGCTGGTCGATCTCGGCGATCTCGACCTGGACCTTGGAGCCGATCGCGAGCACGTCCTCGACGTTCTCCACGCGCTTGCCACCGGCGAGCTTGCGGATCTGCGAGATGTGCAGCAGGCCGTCCTTGCCCGGGAGCAGGGAGACGAAGGCACCGAAGGTGGTGGTCTTGACGACCGTACCCAGGTAGCGCTCGCCGACCTCCGGCATGGTCGGGTTGGCGATGCCGTTGATCGTGGCGCGGGCGGCCTCGGCCTGCGAGCCCTGCTGGGCACCGATGTAGATGGTGCCGTCGTCCTCGATCGTGATCTCGGCGCCGGTGTCCTCCTGGATCTGGTTGATCATCTTGCCCTTGGGGCCGATGACCTCACCGATCTTGTCCACCGGGATCTTGACGGTGATGATGCGCGGCGCGTTCGGGGACATCTCGTCCGGAACGTCGATCGCCTCGTTCATCACGTCGAGGATGTGCAGACGCGCGTCGCGGGCCTGCTTCAGCGCGGCGGCCAGGACCGAGGCGGGGATGCCGTCGAGCTTGGTGTCGAGCTGGAGCGCGGTCACGAACTGCTTCGTGCCGGCGACCTTGAAGTCCATGTCGCCGAAGGCGTCCTCCGCACCGAGGATGTCGGTGAGGGCGACGTAGTGCGTCTGGCCGTCGATCTCCTCGGAGATCAGACCCATGGCGATGCCGGCGACGGCGGCCTTGAGCGGCACACCGGCGTTCAGCAGGGACATGGTGGAGGCGCAGACCGAGCCCATGGACGTCGAACCGTTGGAGCCGAGGGCCTCGGACACCTGGCGGATCGCGTAGGGGAACTCCTCGCGGGTCGGCAGCACCGGCACGATGGCGCGCTCGGCGAGCGCGCCGTGGCCGATCTCGCGGCGCTTGGGCGAACCCACGCGGCCGGTCTCACCGACGGAGTACGGCGGGAAGTTGTAGTTGTGCATGTAGCGCTTGCGGGTCACCGGGGAGAGGGTGTCCAGCTGCTGCTCCATGCGGAGCATGTTGAGGGTGGTGACGCCCAGGATCTGGGTCTCGCCACGCTCGAACAGCGCCGAGCCGTGCACGCGCGGGATGGCCTCGACCTCGGCCGCGAGCGTACGGATGTCCGTGAGGCCACGGCCGTCGATGCGGACCTTGTCCTTGATGACGCGCTCGCGGACCAGCTTCTTGGTCAGCGCGCGGTAGGCCCCGCCGATCTCCTTCTCGCGGCCCTCGAAGGCCGGGAGGAGCTTCTCGGCCGCGATCTCCTTGATGCGGTCGAGCTCGGCCTCGCGCTCCTGCTTGCCCGCGATGGTGAGCGCCTTGGTGAGCTCACCCTTCACGGCGGCGGTGAGCGCCTCCAGGACGTCGTCCTGGTAGTCCAGGAAGACCGGGAACTCGCCGGTGGGCTTGGCGGCCTTGGCGGCGAGGTCCGACTGGGCCTTGCAGAGGACCTTGATGAAGGGCTTCGCGGCCTCGAGACCGGCGGCGACGACCTCCTCGGTCGGCGCCTCGGCGCCGTCCTTGACGAGGTCGATCGTCTTCTCGGTGGCCTCGGCCTCGACCATCATGATCGCGACGTCGCCGTCCTCCAGGACGCGACCGGCGACCACCATGTCGAAGACGGCGTCCTCGAGCTCGGTGTGCGTCGGGAACGCGACCCACTGGCCCTTGATCAGGGCGACGCGGGTGGCGCCGATGGGGCCGGAGAAGGGCAGGCCCGCCAGGATCGTGGACGCGGAGGCGGCGTTGATCGCGACCACGTCGTACAGGTGGTCGGGGTTGAGCGCCATGATCGTCTCGACGATCTGGATCTCGTTGCGCAGGCCCTTCTTGAAGGAGGGGCGCAGCGGCCGGTCGATCAGGCGGCAGGTGAGGATGGCGTCCTCGGAGGGGCGGCCCTCACGGCGGAAGAACGAGCCGGGGATCTTGCCGGCCGCGTACTGCCGCTCCTCGACGTCCACCGTCAGGGGGAAGAAGTCGAGCTGGTCCTTGGGGCGCTTCGAGGCGGTGGTCGCAGAGAGGACCATCGTGTCGTCGTCCAGGTAGGCGACGGCGGAGCCGGCGGCCTGCTTGGCCAGACGGCCGGTCTCGAAGCGGATGGTGCGGGTGCCGAAGGAGCCGTTGTCGATGACGGCCTCGGCGTAGTGGGTCTCGTTCTCCACTAGCGGTTTCTCCTACGTGTTCGTCTTTGCGTCCTTCGGCCCGTGTGGCCGGGGACGGTGTCGACGGAGGCGGAGAAGCGCGCTGGGTGCGGGCCGGTCTTCGATCGAAGCTCCCGGGTCTCTTGCCCGGGGGCCACTACCGAGGACCGGCGGCGAAGCAGGCGGCTCCTCGCTCGTCCGTCGTCTGTGCTGTTGTGCGTGCGGTTGTGACACCAGCCTACGGTCCGCTGCGCACCTTTCGCACGTACAGCAAAGGGAGCGGCCCCCTGAAAGTGGGAACCGCTCCCTTCACGGCGACTTACTTGGCGCCGCCGGCCGCACCGCGGCGGATGCCGAGGCGGTCGACCAGCGTACGGAAGCGCTGGATGTCCTTCTTGGCCAGGTACTGCAGGAGGCGGCGGCGCTGGCCGACCAGGATCAGCAGGCCACGACGGGAGTGGTGGTCGTGCTTGTGGGTCTTGAGGTGCTCGGTCAGGTCCGAGATGCGGCGGGACAGCATCGCGACCTGGACCTCGGGAGAGCCGGTGTCGCCCTCCTTGGTGCCGAACTCGGTCATGATCTGCTTCTTGACAGCGGCGTCGAGAGCCACGCTGGTCTCCTCTTGGTGTTCGTGCGCCCACGAGTGCCCCTGGTCTGGATCTCAGGGGAATCTTCCGTGACTCGCGAGCGAAGGTCCGATGAGCGCTGCTCCCCGAGCCCGTACACGGGACGAGATCGTCCTGAGCGGGGTGATTCCGGGAGCGCGTACACAAACGGCCGTCACACAGCGTACCAGCTCGCCGGTGAGGCCGTTCGGGTGAGCCGGTCCCGGTGACCGGCCGGTGGCTAGCTGGTCAGCGAGCGGGCCGCCATGAACACGTCGAGCACGGCGAGGCAGAGCGGGACCAGGGAGAGCAGGACGAAGCCCTCGGCGAGGTCGAGCAGGCGGCCCCAGAAGGGCGAGAGGCCCTTCCTGGGGATGATCAGGCCGATCGCGGTGACCAGGGCGGCACCGGCGGCGACGGCCGCGGTCAGCCAGATGGTGCGGACGTCCAGGCCGCCGCGGTCCCCGTACATCACGAGGTCCTTGACCAGGTCGACCGGCGGGTTCAGGGAGAGGCCGAGGATCAGCAGGGCGATGGCGGCGAGGCCGGCGACCAGGACGCAGGCGACCTGCGAGGTGTAGCGGAAGAGCCGGGCGCGCAGCAGCATCGCGAGGCCGGCGGCCAGGGCGAGGAGCTGTCCCCAGACGTTCCCGGCGAAGCCGAGGACCGCGGCGGAGCCGACGACGACGGCCGCGCAGCCGCCGACCAGGCCGAGCAGCATCTCGTGGCCGCGGCGGGCCTGCAGGGCGATGCGCTCGCCGTCGACGGGCTGCGCCTCCTCGTGGGCCGCGTGGTGCGGGTCGGCCAGGAACTCGTCGTCGGCCGCGCTGCGCGGCGCGGCGTAGCCGATGGGCAGGCGGGCGAAGCGGGCCGAGAGGCCGGGCAGGAAGGCGACCAGGCCGATGGCCACGGGCACGCAGACGGCGGCGGTGTCGGTGGCGGAGGACTCCGTCAGGATCGCCAGGAAGGTGGCGAGGGTGCCGACGGTGGCCAGGAAGGTGGCCGCGACGAAGGGGGCGTCGCCGCTCGGGGTGAGGGCGACCAGCGCGACGGCGGCGACCAGGACGGTGACGCAGCCGAGCAGGAACTGGAGCCGGCCGGGGCCCTGCCCCGCGTCGGGGGCGATGATGCCGGAGCCGGCGATGAGCAGCAGCGGCAGCGCGCCGAGGCCCAGGGCGACGGCGGTGGCGCGGTCCCCGTAGACCCGGGCGCGGACGCCGGCGAAGGCGGTGAGCAGGACGCCGGCGGCGCCGGCGATGACGCCGGGCAGGCTGTGCATGTCGTGCCGGAGCGGGTCGGCGAACCAGAGGACGAAGCCCATGAGGACGAGGAGCAGCACGCCGCCGAGGAGTCCGGCGCCGCGCAGCAGGTCGTCGCTCCACAGGTGCCGGTCGCGGGTGACGGCGGAGGCGACGGCGTCGGAGACGTCGTCGAAGACGGCGGGCGGCAGCGACTGCGCGAAGGGGCGCAGCGAGAGCACCTCGCCGTCGAGGACCTGCTGGGCGGCGAGCGAGCGGGCGCCGTCGAGGACGGAGCCGTCGCGCCGGACCAGGTGGTAGCCGGTGGGGGTGCCGGCCGGCTGGGTCTGTCCGGTGAGCCGGAGGATCTCCGGGTGGACGTCGGCGACGGCGATGTCCTCGGGGAGTGCGACGTCGATACGGCTGTCGGGCGCCACGACGGTGACGCGGCAGAAGCCGGTCGCTGCGGTCGTACTCACGTTTCTGGACCC
The DNA here is from genome assembly GCF_040683955.1 of Streptomyces sp. NPDC093111. Classification (NCBI taxonomy): domain Bacteria; kingdom Bacillati; phylum Actinomycetota; class Actinomycetes; order Kitasatosporales; family Streptomycetaceae; genus Streptomyces; species Streptomyces sp. NPDC093111. The sequence continues at coordinate 12,151 of NZ_JBFBNW010000040.1, forward strand.
CCTGATTCGCGGTTGCGCACACTGCGGCGCCACCCTACCGGGGACCGGTGGGGGTGGCTGCAAGTAGGATCCTGCACTCACGGGGGAGACCGCATGGAACACAGCCGACGGGGGCGCGAATGCGGCTGCTCCCTCACGAGCCCGCCCGTAACGAGGGATTGATGCGCCGGTGAGCCAGATCGTCGTCAAACGCCCGCCGAGGTCCCTTCCTCCGGAAGTACCCGGTGAGGAACTGGTCCTGGAGTCTCCGCCGGAACTGCCGCGGGGACAGCAGGAGTCCGCGTTGATGCAGCTCCTCCCGATGCTGGGCATGGGCTCGTCCGTGGTCTTCTTCTTCATGACGCCGTCGCCGATCATGCGGATCATGGGCGTCCTGATGCTGGCGTCGACGGTCGCGATGGCGATCGCCCAGTTCGTGAGGTTCCGCCGCGGTACGCAGGGGCAAATGGCCGATGTGCGGCGGGACTACCTCAAATACCTCGCGCAGACCCGGCGTACGGTGCGCCGCACGGCCCGTCGTCAGCGGGACGCGCAGTTGTATCTGCACCCGGCGCCCGAGCAGTTGTGGTCGGTGGTCGCCGAGGGCTCGCGCGTGTGGGAACGGCGGGTCGGCGACCACGACTTCGCGCAGGCGCGGATCGGACTGGGCGCGCAGCAGCTGGCGACTCCGCTGGTGGCGCCGGACACGGCGCCGGTGGACGAGCTGGAGCCGCTGTGCGCGGGCGCGATGCAGCAGTTCCTCGCCGTGCACGGCACCCTGGACGGGCTGCCGATGGCGGTGTCGATGCGGGCGTTCTACCACGTGACGGTGTCCGGTGAGCCGGAGTCGGCGCAGTCCGCCGCGCGCGGTCTGGTGGCGCAGTTGGTGACGCTGCACTCCCCCGAGGACCTGATGCTGGCCGTGGTGGCGGCGCGCGGTGCGCAGGAGCGCTGGGACTGGACGAAGTGGCTGCCGCACACCCAGGTGCCGGGGACGCTCGACGGGGCGGGCACGAAGCGCCTGTTCGGCGACGACCTGGGCGAGCTGGAGCAGTTGATCCGCTCGCGCCTGGACGGGCGGCCGCGGTTCAGCCGGGACAACCAGCCGGTCCTGGACCAGCCGCACGTGGTGGTGGTCCTGGACGGCGGCATGGTGCCGCCCGACTCGCTGCTGGCGGCGGCCGAGGGCCTGCAGGGCGTGACCATCGTCGAGGTGGTCTCCGGTGAGCTCGACGAGCAGCGCGGCGGCCTGTCCGTGGTGGTACGGCCGGGGCGGCTGCGGCTGGAGTCGGGCGGCGGTTTCGCGTACGAGGGCGTGCCGGACCTCATGTCGCTGCCGGCCGCGGAGGCGCTGGCCCGGCAGCTGGCGCCGCTGCGGATGGGCGGCGGGGACGACGACGAGCCGCTGCTGGCCAACCTGGACTTCACGGATCTGCTGAACCTGGGCGACGCCGCCTCGGTGGACGTGGCGCGCACCTGGCGGCCGCGGTCGGTGGCGGAGCGGCTGCGGGTGCCGATCGGTGTCGGCGAGGACGGGCAGCCGGTCATGCTGGACCTGAAGGAGGCCGCGCAGGAGGGCATGGGCCCGCACGGTCTGTGCGTGGGTGCGACGGGTTCCGGCAAGTCGGAGCTGCTGCGCACGCTGGTGCTGGGGCTCGCGGTGACGCACTCCTCGGAGACGCTGAACTTCGTCCTCGCGGACTTCAAGGGCGGCGCGACCTTCGCGGGCATGTCGCAGATGCCGCACGTGGCGGCGGTCATCACCAACCTGTCGGACGACCTGACGCTGGTCGACCGCATGGGCGACGCGATCCGCGGTGAGCTCCAGCGGCGGCAGGAGCTGCTGCGGTCGGCGGGCAACTACGCGAACATCCACGACTACGAGAAGGCGCGGGCGGCGGGTGCTCCGCTGGAGCCGCTGGCCTCGCTGGTCCTCGTGATCGACGAGTTCTCCGAACTCCTCACCGCCAAGCCGGACTTCATCGACATGTTCATCCAGATCGGCCGCATCGGGCGTTCGCTGGGCGTGCATCTGCTGCTGGCCTCGCAGCGCCTGGAGGAGGGCAAGCTGCGCGGCCTGGACACGTACCTCTCGTACCGGATCGGTCTGCGGACCTTCTCCGCCGCGGAGTCGCGCACGGCGCTGGGCGTGCCGGACGCGTACCACCTGCCGTCGGTGCCGGGTTCCGGCTATCTGAAGTTCGGTACGGACGAGATGACCCGCTTCAAGGCGGCGTACGTGTCGGGGACGTACCGTACGGGCGGTCCGCGGCTGGAGGCCGGGCAGCTGCCGATCGAGCGGCGGCCCGCGGTGTTCACGGCCTCGCCGGTGCCCGTGGTGTACGCGGCGCCGGACCCGGCGTATCTGACGGCGCAGCGCGCCGAGGAGGACGACGCGCTCGCGGACACGGTCCTCGACGTGATCGTGCGCCGGCTGGAGGGGCAGGGGGTGCCGGCCCACCAGGTGTGGCTGCCGCCGCTCGACCAGGCGCCGACGCTCGACCAGCTGCTGCCGGGGCTCGCGCAGACCGCGGACCGGGGGCTGACGGCGACGGAGTACAGCCGCCCCGGCGGTCTCACCGTGCCGCTGGGTCTCATCGACAAGCCCTTCGAGCAGCGGCGCGAGGTGCTGTACCGGGACTTCTCGGGTGCGGCGGGCCACATGATGGTGGTCGGCGGTCCGCAGTCGGGCAAGTCGACGCTGATGCGCACGCTGGTGTCGTCGTTCGCGCTCACCCACACGCCGGCCGAGGTGCAGTTCTACTGCCTGGACTTCGGCGGTGGCGGCATGTCCTCGCTGGCCGATCTGCCGCACGTCGGCGGGGTGGCGTCCCGGCTCGACCCGGAGCGGGTGCGGCGGACGGTCGCCGAGGTGATGGGGGTGCTCAACCGGCGGGAGGAGTTCTTCCGCGCGAACAACATCGACTCCATCGCGACCTACCGGCGCAAGCGCGCGGCCGGCGAGCTGCCGGGCGAGCCCTGGGGCGACGTGTTCCTGGTCGTCGACGGCTGGGGCGGCTTCCGCAACGACTACGACATGCTGGAGCCGGTCGTCTCGGACCTCGCGGCGCGCGGTCTGGGCTACGGCATCCACGTGGTGATCACCGCGGCCCGTTACATGGAGGTGCGGGCCGCGCTCAAGGACCAGATGCTGGGGCGTCTGGAGCTGCGGCTCGGTGACGTCATGGACTCCGAGTTCGACCGCAAGGTCGCGGCCAACGTGCCGCCGGGCGTGCCCGGGCGCGGCCAGGTGCCGGAGAAGCTGCACTTCATGGGGGCGCTGCCGCGGATCGACGGGGCGAGTTCGGCGGAGGACCTGTCGGAGGGCACGGCCGCGTTCGTGCGGGCCTCGAAGGCCGCCTGGACGGGTGCCGCGGCCCCGGCCGTGCGGCTGCTGCCGCGCCGGCTGCCGGTGGAGCAGCTGCCGAAGGGCTTCGAGTACCCGCAGCACGGCATCGCGATCGGCATCGACGAGACGAACCTGGAGCCGGTGTTCGTCGACTTCGAGACGGACCCGTTCTTCCTGATCTTCGGCGAGAGCGAGTCCGGCAAGACGGCGCTGCTGCGCCTGATCGCCAAGCAGCTGTGCGAGCGGTACACGCCGGAGCAGGCGCGGATCGTGGTCGGTGACTACCGGCGCACGATGCTGGAGGCGGTGGCGCCCTCGCACCTGCTGGAGTACGCGCCGATGGCCTCGGCCATGCAGATGCACATGGACGCCATCAACACGGTGATGACCAAGCGCGCCCCGAAGCCGGACATCACCCCGCAGCAGCTGCGCGATCGCAGCTGGTGGACGGGTCCGCAGCTGTTCGTCCTGATCGACGACTTCGAGCTGGTCGCGACGAACTCGGGCAACCCGCTCCAGGTCCTGGTGGAGAACCTGCCGTTCGCCCGTGACGTCGGCATCCGTTTCATCGTGGCCCGCAACGCGGCCGGCGCCTCGCGCGCGATGTACGAGCCGTTCATGCAGCGCGCGAAGGAGCTCGGCGCGCAGGGCGTGATTCTCTCGGGCGACCCGGGCGAGGGCGACATCCTCGGCAACGTGCGGGCCCGGAAGATGCCTCCGGGCCGTGGCACCTTCGTCTCCCGCAAGCGCGGGATGCCGCTGGTCCAGCTGGGGTGGATGCCGGACCGGACGTGACGGGGGCGGTGCCTCCGTTTCCGGTGTGCGGGGACGGGGGCGTCGCTAGGGTGGTCGGCGGGGTCGCACCGTACTGATCAAGCTCGCACTCAGCTCAGACTCAGCACAGATTCAGCACAGATAAGGAACGCGCCGATGGCTGACGCCCAGGACAGGGAACGCGTGAAGGAAGAGCTCTACGCGCTCGACATCTCCGGTGTCGAGTGGCAGGGGGCGCCGGGGACCAGTCCGGACGAGGAGCGGGTCGAGATCGCGTACCTGGAGGGTGGCGGGGTGGCGATGCGCTCCTCGCTCGACAAGGAGACCGTGCTGCGGTACACGAAGGCCGAGTGGGACGCGTTCGTGCTCGGCGCGCGGGACGGCGAGTTCGACCTGAAGTAGCGGGACCGGACACGCGTGAGGGGGTGGCCCGTGCGAACGGGCCACCCCCTCACGCGTCAGTGACGCGGGGTCACATCATCATGCGGAAGCGGGCCGCGTTGCCCTTGTCGGTGTCGCGGTAGCCGACGACCGACTCGTCGAGGAGCTGGGCGATGCGCGCCAGGTCCTGGTTCATGGCCGCCATGTCCTTGGTCAGGCGGTCCTGGCTCTCGCGGTACGCGATCTTGGCCTCACCGTCCCAGTTGGAGGCGACGCGGTTGACCTCGGCCATGAGGTCTTCGAGCTTCTGGTTGAGCTGGCTGGAGGTCAGACGGACGTCGCCCGCCGCCTGGGTCACGGTGTCGTAATTGACCGCAGTAGTCATCTTCGTGGCTCCTGGAGTGTTGGGACGCGGGAGGAGGGCGAGGCTCAGGCCATGCCGAGGATGGCGCTCTGGCCGGCCGAGGTGTCGTCCATCTTGCGGAAGGACCGGATGCGGTCCTCCTCCTCCTGCGTGAAGCCGTCGGCGCTCATGCGCATGACCTCTTCCAGCTTCACGAGCTCGACGCGCATGTTGCGCAGACGCAGGTTCAGGTCGTTCTGGACCCGGTCGTACTCCTTGCTCGCGGCGCCCTGCCAGCCCGCCTGGATGCGGTCCACGACGCCGTTGAGGGAGGTGATGCGAGCCTGGAGCTCGTCGTGGAAGTCCTGGATCCGGCCGGCCAGCTTGACTTGTTCGGCACTGGTTACGTTCAGGTCTTTCGACATCTTGCCCCTTCTTCCTACGGTGGCGAGCGGCGGTCAGGCCGCCGGGCCTTCCGATCGCTGTACGGACGGGTATCTCTTGATGCCGCCCCCGTGCTGGGATCGCACTACCGTGCCCCCGACCGTCACTCTAGCCATTGGGGACGGTAGTTCCAACTGCAAAGTACCCACCGGATACTTGGCTCACCGGGCCGGTCTCCGGCGCCGGCTGTCGCGGATCACGGCGGCGGCGCCGGCGACCACGGCCACCAGTACCGCGCCGATCCCCAACGCGTAGGTGGCGAGGCGTTCGGAGCGCTCCTGGGGGGTCTCCGACATCGCCATGTGGGCCGGTTCGGGCGCCGGTGGCCTGGGCGGTCCCGGGTCCGGTGTGGGGCTGCTCGGCGGGGCGGTGTCGTCGGCTCCGTCGGCGAGTGCCCGCACCGGGTCGACGACGCCCCAACCCACGTGCCTGTCCCGATCGTTGACCGATCGGACCGCGGTCTGCTCGATCCGGGTCACGATCTGCGCCGCGGTCCAGTCCTTGTGCTTGGCGCGCAGCAGGGCGGCGACGCCGGAGACGTAAGGGGCCGAGAAACTGGTCCCGTTGTCGACGCACTGGCCGCCGCCCGGGACGGTCGAGACGATGTCGACGCCGGGTGCGGCGACCCCGACGAAGGGGCCCGACTGGGAGAACGCGGCGCGTTCGTTGTCGCGGTCCGAGGAGGCGACGGCGAGGACGCCGGGGAAGGCCGCGGGGTAGGTGTTCTTGTCTTTGCCGTCGACGCCGTCGTTGCCCGCGGAGGCGACGACCACCACGTTCGCGGCGATCGCCCGCGCGACGGCCTTGGCCATGGCGGATTCCGGTCCGAGCGGCTGGGTGGTGTCCTGGGAGATGTTGATGACGTCCGCGCCCTTGAGGACCGCGTAGTCGATCGCCTGGGCCATCGTGTCGGACTTGCCGCTGTTCTTCTCGTCGTTCTGCCGGATCGGGATGATCGTGGCCTCGGGGGCCAGGCCGACGAAGCCGGTGCCGTCGACCGCGCGGGCGGCGATGATCCCGGCGACCTTGGTGCCGTGACCGACCTGGTCCTCGGTGCCGTCGGTCTTGCCGCGCTTCTCGTCGCCGGGGCCCGGGTTCTCCTTGTCGGGCTTCAGGTAGTCCTTGCCCGACTTGGCGTCCACCGCTTCCTTCAGCTGCGGGTTGACGTCGTCGACGCCGGTGTCGATGACGGCGACCCGGACGCCCTTGCCCTTGCCGCCCTGCCACAGCTCGTCGAGCAGCACCCGCTGGAGCGACCAGGGGATGCCCGCGATCTGCTTCTTCATGGGGAAGGTGCACTCGCCGCTGCCGTCGAGACCGGCCGGGCGGGCGATGCCCTCGGCGTACGCGGCGGGCGGCGCCGCGAGCAGGCCGGCGAGGGCCGTGGCGGCGAGCAGCGCCCCCGTACGGTACGTCGTCATCCGCTCCACCTCCCTCACGAACCCTGCGGCTGGCGCGCGCTGTTGGTGTCGAGGCGCGGGCCCTTGGACAGGAACTCCGACCACTCCATCGGCACGGGCACCGGAGTGACCTTCTCGTAGCCGAGACGCTTCTGCGCGTCGGAGGGTTCCGGACGTCCGTCGGTCTGCTTCTGCTGCCCCGCGCCGATCTCCGAACGGCCCTTGTCGCTGTCGCCGTTGGCCTGCACCGCGTAGCGCAGCCCGGTGTCGGTGACGAGGAAGAGCGAGCCTCCGGGCGCGGACTGGCGGCCCTGGATCTGGGTGTAGAGGAGTCCGGTGCCGGGGGTGACGTACGTGCTGGTGCCGCCGGCGGTGATGTCGGCGGGGTACGCGGTGCCCGCCCACGTCGACAAGGTGGTCTGCCCCTTGTCGCCGACGCTCCGCAGGACCGAGCAGATGGTGTCGCGGGCGCCGGGGCCGCCGACGGAGTTGACCCGGTGGGGCTGCTGCTCGGGCCAGCGGCGATCGGCGGCGAACGCGGTGGCGTCGGGGCTGAGCTGGCCGAGGCTGACGCCGCTGGGCGTGCCCTCCATCTTGAGACCGTTCGTCTGCGGGGCGTTCATGAGCAGCCAGGCGGTGAAGGCGGAGATCGGCTGCACCCTGCCCTGGAGCACGAGGTAGTGCTGCGGGCCGGAGCCGGTCCGGGCGAGCAGCACCATGCCGACCTTGTCCTGCTCCTGGGTGAGGCCGCCGTTGACGCCGGCGTCGGTGCCGACGGCGCCGGGGACCACCGGATAGTCGATGGGGGTGCCGGTCTTCAGGGTGGCCAGCCAGTCGTCCGTCACCTGCTGGGGCGGCCGGTTGACGCCGAAGAGGGCCGTGGTGAGGTTCTGCGCCTTCTCGTTGACCCGGTACTTGGTGCCGGTGTGGTCGACGAGGTACTGGGCGCTCTCCTTCTGCCCCTTCACGTACAGGACCTGACCCGGGCGCAGCCTGCTCTTGTCGTCCGTGCGCCCGAGGTCCCGCTTGGCGAAGAGGAAGGTGGCCTTCTGCACGCCGCCGCCGTTGCCGCCGCCGGGCTGCTCGCACACGGCCCAGCGCTTGGCGGTGCCCGCGTCGTCGGCGGCGGGCAGCCGGTCGGGGGCGTACGGGATGCCGAGGATCGGGCCGCGCGGCGGCTTGCCCTTGTCGAGCTCCTTGTCCTCGACCTGGATGACCTGGAAGTCGTCCGGGTTGAGGAGCAGTCGGGCCGAGGCCAGGTTGAGCACCGGGTGGAGCAGGGTCTTGCGGTCCTTGCCCGTGCCGGTGGTCAGCACCACGTACCGGGTGGTCGACTGCTTTCCGACGATCACCTTGGTGCCGGGCTTGTCCCAGCCCTTGGGCGCCGTGGGCTTGAACATGCCCCAGGCGCCGAATCCGGCGAGCACCAGCGCGCCGATGATCAGGCCCGGGACGACCGCGCGCAACGGCTTGGGCGCCCCCTCCTCCGTACCCGAGGGAGAGGGTTGGAGGAATGCCGCGACCGTGCGCTTCTTCGCAAAGGTGTACGCGTTGAGCTCGTCCCGCCGTGATGCCATGAGTCCCCATTTTCGTCAGGCGCAGTCTCCGCTCGGGAGTCCGGGGATCATGGCGCCCGGGCCCCGGCCGTCGGACCGGCCCCCTACTATGCCTGCTGTCCGCCCGTGCTCGTGGGGCGGGTAGGGTGATCCAGCCGCCAATGGCCTGGCCGGCCAGGGCGATCGGGATGAATTGAGGGGGATTCTCCATCATGGCTTCCGCGACGCGGGCGCGGCCTTCTGCCGCCGCGCCCTCTTCCACGCCCTCCGTCTCCCCTTCTCCGGGGCCCGGTTCGCCCGTTCCGTCCTCGGTCGCACCGCGCCTCCAGGCCCGTCCGGGACACTTCGGTTCGTTCCGATTGCAACAGCTCGTACTGATCGAGGTCGCGGCGGCGCTGCTGCTCGTGGCCGCCGTCGTCGACAAGCTGATGCTGGTCCCCGCGGGCGTGGTCGCGGCGCTGCTCGTCCTGCTCGCGGTGGTGCGCAGGCACCGGCGTTCGCTGCCGGAGTGGCTGTCCACCTTCCTCGCGCTGCGCGCCCGGACCCGCCGGGCCGGCTCCCGGACCGTGCCCGAGGGCACCGAACCGGGGCTGGCCCCGGTCGTCGAGTGCGACCCGGCGCTGCGGACCTACGCGTACAGCGACCGCGACCGGCGTCCGGTCGGGATGATCGGCGACGGCACCTTCCTCACGGCGGTGGTCCGGGTCGAGTCCGAGGCCACCGCGCTGCGCCCGGACCGCTCGGCCCGGCCGCTGCCGGTCGGTCTCGTCCGTGACGTGCTGGCGGTGGACGGCATCCGGCTGGAGTCCGCGCAGATCGTGCAGCACACCCAGCCGGCGCCCGCGCCGCACCTGCCCGCGCAGGCGATGGCCACCCGTAACTACGCGCCGCTGCAGGCGCAGACGGGTTCGCCCGCGCTCCGCATCACCTGGATCGCGCTCAAGCTGGACCCCGAGCTGTGCCCGGAGGCGGTGGAGGCGCGCGGCGGCGGGATGGAGGGCGCGCAGAAGTGTCTCGTGCGGGCGACGGACCAGCTGGCGAGCCGGCTGGCCGGGGCCGGCTTCCGGGCCACCGTCCTCACCGAGCAGGAGCTCACGGCCGCGCTCGCCACCTCGACCTGCGCCAGCCCGATGGCGATAGCGCAGGCGGGCCGGGGGCAGGCGCAGGCGCGGCGGACCCAGGAGACGGCGCGGACCTGGCGGGTGGACGACCGGCGGCACACGACGTACTGGGTGGGGCGCTGGCCCCAGTTGGGCGGCGCGGGCGGTGCCGGGGCGTCGATGCCCCAGCTGGTGGCGCTGCTGACCTCGCTGCCCGCGCTGGCGACGACGTTCAGTCTGACGCTGAGCGGCGGTGACCGTCAGGAGGTGACGGTCACCGGACACGTACGGATCACCGGGCGCAGCGACGAGGAGCTGGTGACCGCCCGCCACGAACTGGAGCGCGCGGCGCGCGGCGTGAAGACGGGGCTGGTGCGGCTCGACCGCGAACAGGTCCCGGGCATGCTGGCGACGCTGCCGCTGGGGGGTGCGCGCTGATGTCGACGCCGGCGAACGGGCAGACGAACGGACCGATGAGCGGGCCGACGAACGGATCGATGAACGGACCGACGAACGGGCCGACGAACGGGCCGGCTTCGGGCCTGCCGAGGGGACAGGCGATGGGTCAGCCCATGGGGCAGCCCGTGGGACGGCCGATGGGACAGCCCGGCCAGCCGGTGGGTCAGATGGCGGGTCAGTCGATGGGACAGCCGGTGGGGCAGGGCGTCGGGCAGCCCGGTGGGCTGTCGGCGGGCCGGCCGACGGGGCAGGGCGCGGGCCAGCCGACGGGGCAGGGCCCCGTGGCGGGCGGCGCGGGCGGTTCCGGGGTGTCCGGCGGGCGGCCGGCCGGGGCGCCCGCGCGGCGGGCCGGCGGCGGTGCGCGCGGTGCCGGACGGCGTACGGGGCGGGGCGCGAAGCCCCGCTTCGGCTTCGGTCTGATCGGGCCGCGCCGGGACCGGCACTCCGTCCCCCTCGACCAACTCGGCGCGCTGGCCCTGCCGGTGGGCGACGACGGCCTGGTCGTCGGCGTGGACGCCGAGGGCCGGCCCGCCGTGCTCGGCATCAACCGGCCGAGCCCGTACGACGTCACGCTCATCGGCGGTCTGTGGACCGCGCAGGTGCTGGCGCTGCGGGCGGCGGCCACCGGCGCGCGGATCGCCGTGGAGACCGGCCGCGCGCAGGCGTGGACGGCGCTCGCCCAGGCGGCGGGCGGCGGGCAGCCCTGCATCACCCTGCACGACGTGGGCCGGGTCCCGCCCCAGGGCGCCTCGGCCGGCAGCCCCGTGGTCGTCATCCGCGACTGCGGCATGCGCCCGCCGCGCGGCCGGGTCGTGTCCGGGCCCTGGCAGTCCGTCGTGACCCTGCTCCCCTATCTGAGCCCGGTGGCCCCGCGGCTCCTGGAGAAGTCCTCGCTGGTCGGGGTCCAGCGGGTCTCCCCCGACGAGGCCACGCAGATCGGGCGCATCATGGGCCTTCAGCGCTCCGAGTCGGAGGCCCTGTCGACGCTCGCCGACGGCGTGACCCTGTGGTGCACACCGAACGACCGCCAGTTCGTGATGACGCAGGCGACGGACGCCGAGACCGGATTGTTGGGCGGCGCGCGGCGGATGGACTGAGCGTCCGACGAGGGCGGTGCGGGCCGGCGAAACGGCCCAAGCTGTCCCCATTTCCATGGGTTTGATTCACCGGGGGTTTCACACTCCGGTACGCGTGGGTCACTTGGGGCCCGGGCGTGTTCCGCGCGGGGCGCGGCGCGGGGCCGTCGGCCCTGCCCGACGGGCACGGTTGGCGTTTAGGGTGGGAAGGGCCCGCCCACGACGGCACAAGGGTGCGCGACCACACCAGGAGGCAAAGTGAACGGCGATCGGGACGAGATCAACGGGGGTTGGAACCCGCCCGTCGACGATCAGTCCGACGCGGACGCCGCCGAGATGACGGGTGAGTTCACGATCGACTACACCCCTCCGGCCTGGTACACCCAGAACGCGTCGGGTGGTTCGACCGGTGGCGCGCCCACTCCTCCCCCGCCGACCGGTGCGCCGGTCGCGGTGCCCGGACTCCCGGCGGCCGGCGGCTTCGAGCCGACCTGGACACCGACGCCCCCGCCCGCCGCGCCGATTCCGGCCCCCGCGCCCGCTCCGGCCCCCATGGCGAACCCGGCTCCCGTTCCGGCCCCGGCTCCGGCTCCGATGCCCGTTCCCGTGGCGCCGGTCGCTCCCGCCCCGGTCGTGCCCGCGCCCGTGGCTCCCGTCGCGTCCGCGCCGTTCGGCGGTGGTGATGTGGAGAGCGGGGCGACCATGCGCTTCTCCCCCGCCGCGCTGAAGCGCGAGATGGCGGAGCGCGACCAGGCCGCGGACCAGCCGGCCCCGGCCGAGCCCCCGGTCGCCGCGCCCACCCTTCCTCCCGTCTCCGCCCCCGCCCCCGCCACGTCCCTGGACACGAACGGGGCGCCCGAGGCCACCACGGCGGCGTCAGCGCCGGAGCCCGCGGTGGACGCGGAGCCCGCGGAGCCGGTCGCCGAGGCCGCCCCGGGCGTCGAGCCCGTCACGGCGGACGCCGAGGCGGCGCGGGACGGCGCCGACGAGACGCCCACGGCCGAGGCCGAGGACCAGGCGACCGCCGCCCCGGAGACCGAGGACGCGCCGGAGCGCGAGGCCGAGGCCCAGGAGCCCGTCGCCGCCGAGGCCGTGCCGCCGGTCCAGGACGCCGCCGAGCCCGCCCCGGCCGTCGCGCGGGACGCCACACCGGCCGAAGGCTTCGCCCTCGCGCCGCCGCCCGCCCAGCCCGCGCCCGCCGCCGACGCCCTGCCGCCCGTCGCGCCCGCGCCCGTCGCCGACACCCTGCCGCCCGTCGCGCCCGCGCCCGCCGAGCCGCAGGACGGCGTGCCCGGCCCCGGGCTGCCGCCCGCCCAGCCCGCGCCCGGCGTGGTCCCCGTACCGCCGCAGAGCACCGGGCTGCCGCCGCTGCCGCCCTCCTTCCAGCCCGCGACACCCGCGCCCGCGCCGCAGTGGCCCGCGCAGACGGCCCCGGCCGAACAGCCGCCCGCCACGCCGCTGCCCGCCGCCGCGTCCTGGCCGGCACCGCCGGTCCCGGCGCCCCCGCAGAGCGGGTACGGCTTCCCGCAGCCGCCGGTCGGCGAGCAGCCGCAGGCCCCGCAGGGTGGGTACGGCTTCCCGCAGCCGGGCCGGCCGCAGCCGTACCCGGGGCAGGACCAGCAGCCCCCGCAGGGTGGGTACGGCTTCCCCCAGCCGGGCCAGCCGCAGGCGCAGCCCCAGCCCGGGCAGGACCAGCAGCCCCCGCAGGGCGGCTACGGCTTCCCGCACCCCGGCCAGCCCCAGCCGCACCCCGGGCAGGACGCGCAGCCCCCGCAGGGTGGCTACGGCTTCCCCCAGCCCGGTCAGCCGCAGGCGCAGCCCCAGCCCGCCCCCGTACCGCCGCAGGCGCCTCAGCCGGCGCAGGGTGGGTACGGGTTCCCGCAGCCGGGGCAGCCGCAGCCGTTCCCCGGGCAGGCCCAGCCGCCGCAGGCGGGCTACGGGTTCCCGCAGCCGCAGGACGGTCCGCCCGCGCCCGTGCCGCCGCAGGCCCCGCAGCCGGGGAGCCTGCCGCCCGACTACGTCGTGCCGGCCGCGCCGGTCGACCCCCGGACCGGGGGCGCGTGGCCCACGCCCGTGACGCACGACCAGCGCGAGCGGTCCGTGCCGGGTGCCCCGCTCGGGTACAACGCGGCCGTCGAGCTCTCCTCCGACCGGCTGCTGCGCAACAACAAGCAGAAGGCCAAGTCCAGCCGCAATCCCGGCGCCTCGGCCCGGTTCAAGCTGGGCGGCAAGAAGGAGGAGGCGGAGCGGCAGCGGAAGCTGGAGCTGATCCGGACGCCGGTGCTCTCCTGCTACCGGATCGCGGTCATCTCGCTCAAGGGCGGCGTCGGCAAGACGACGACCACCACCGCGCTGGGCGCGACCCTGGCCACCGAGCGGCAGGACAAGATCCTGGCGATCGACGCCAACCCGGACGCCGGCACGCTCGGGCGCCGGGTGCGCCGCGAGACCGGGGCGACCATCCGCGACCTGGTGCAGGCGATCCCGTACCTCCACTCGTACATGGACATCCGCCGCTTCACCTCGCAGGCGCCGTCCGGTCTGGAGATCCTCGCCAACGACGTGGACCCGGCCGTCTCGACGACCTTCAACGACGAGGACTACCGGCGGGCGATCGACGTCCTGGGCAAGCAGTACCCGATCATCCTGACCGACTCCGGCACCGGTCTGCTGTACAGCGCGATGCGCGGGGTGCTCGACCTGGCCGATCAGCTGATCATCATCTCCACGCCGTCCGTGGACGGCGCCTCCAGCGCCTCCACGACGCTCGACTGGCTGTCCGCGCACGGGTACGCGGAGCTGGTGCAGCGTTCGATCACGGTCATCTCGGGGGTCCGCGAGACCGGCAAGATGATCAAGGTCGAGGACATCGTGCAGCACTTCCAGACGCGCTGCCGCGGGGTGGTCGTGGTGCCCTTCGACGAGCACCTGGCGGCCGGCGCCGAGGTCGACCTCGACATGATGCGGCCGAAGACCCGCGAGGCGTACTTCCACCTCTCGGCGATGGTGGCCGAGGACTTCGTCCGGGCCCAGCAGGCGCAGGGGCTGTGGGCCGGCGACGGCCAGGGCGGGCTGCCGCCGCACATGGCCCCGCCGATGCCGGGCCACCCGATGCCGCCCGGGCAGCCGGTGCCGGGCCTGCCCGCACCCGGTCAGCCGATGCCCGGGCAGCCCGTGCCCGGTCAGCCGTACCCGCCGCAGCAGCCGTACCCGCAGCAGGGGCAGCCCGCTCCGGGCCAGCCGTACCCGGGCCAGCCCTACCCGCAGCAGGGTCAGCCGGGTCAGCCGTACGGAGGACCGCCCGCACCCGGACAGGCGTACGCGGCACAGCCCGGTCAGCCCGCCGTGCCGCAGGGCTGGCAGCAGCCGCCGGCGCAGCCGCTCCCGCCGCAGGCCGAGCCGCAGGGGCAGGTCCCGCCGCCCAACTGGCCGCAGCAGCAGCCTCCGCAGGCTCCGCCAGCCCCTCAGCAGTAAGGCGTCACAGGAGTAGACCAATGAGACCCCGTACCGGTGTTCCGGTACGGGGTCTTCTGGCATTCCCGCAGCCCACACGGGGTTTGAGACATCGTTGACGACGGCAGACCACCGCTGATACACCTTCGCTTCATCCATCGTCAGCCCAAGATCCACGGCACTTCCCCCGACGCACGCATCCCGACGCGAGGTCACGTCCCATGGTCATGGTCACGAAGGCTCCACCCCGTCCGGCACCCACCCGCAGAGCACTCCGCCTCCTCGTCGCCGGCGGGGTCGCCGCCGCCTCGCTCGTGGCCGTCCCGCAGACGGCGCAGGCCGCGCGGGCCGAGGACGGCAAGGCGGGCTCCGGCACCACGCTCACCGTCGCCGTCTCGCAGAGCGTCGACTCCCTGTCGCCCTTCCTGGCCCAGAAGCTGGTCTCCACCAGCATCCACCGGCTGGCCTACGAGTACCTGACCAACTACGACCCGAAGGACGCGCACACCGTCCCGGGCCTGGCGACCGCGTGGAAGTCCTCGCCGGACAAGCTCACCTGGACCTACACGATCCGCAAGGACTCGAAGTGGTCCGACGGGCAGCGGGCCACCGCCGAGGACGCGGCGTGGACCTTCCGGAAGATGATGACCGACCCGAACGCGGCGACGGCCAACGGCAGCTTCACGGCCAACTTCAAGACGGTCAGCGCGCCGGACCCGCAGACCCTCGTCATCGAGCTGAAGCAGCCGCAGGCGACGATGACGGCGCTGGACGTGCCGATCGTGCCCAAGCACGTGTGGGAGAAGGTCGCGGACTTCTCCAAGTTCAACAACGACCGGCA
This sequence comes from Streptomyces sp. NPDC093111, assembly GCF_040683955.1. Classification (NCBI taxonomy): domain Bacteria; kingdom Bacillati; phylum Actinomycetota; class Actinomycetes; order Kitasatosporales; family Streptomycetaceae; genus Streptomyces; species Streptomyces sp. NPDC093111. The sequence continues at coordinate 27,306 of NZ_JBFBNW010000040.1, forward strand.
GTTCCCGATCGTCGGCAACGGCCCCTTCGTCATCACCGACTACAAGGTCGACCAGTACATCAAGCTGAAGCCCAACAAGGACTTCTGGCGCGGGGCGCCCAAGTTCGACGAGCTGGTCTTCAAGTACTACAAGGACGGGGACGCGGCCGTCGCCGCCCTCCAGAAGGGCGAGGTGTCCTTCGTACCGAACCTGACGCCCGCCCAGGCCGCGGCGCTGAAGACCCAGAAGGACATCAAGGTCAACGACGCCCCCGGCCGCCGCTTCTTCGCGCTGGCCACCAACCCGGGCGCCCGCGCCAAGGACGGCAGGACCTTCGGCAACGGGAACAAGGCGCTGCTCGACCCGGAGGTGCGCAAGGCGCTCTTCCTCGCGGTGGACCGCGCCACCCTCGTCGACAAGGTCTTCCAGGGCCACGCCGTCGAGGGCGAGGGCTACATCCCGCCGCGCTTCGGCTCGTACTTCTGGCAGCCCTCCGCCGAGCAGAAGCGCGGCTACGACCCCGCCAGGGCCGAGCAGGTCCTCGACGCCGCCGGATACCGCAAGGACGGCGACGGGAAGCGGGTCGGCAAGGACGGCAAGCCGCTCGACCTGCGCATCCTGTGCCACGCCACCGACCCGAACGACAAGGCGGTCGGCAAGTACCTCCAGGAGTGGTGGGGCAAGCTGGGCATCGGCCTGAAGGTCGAGTGCCTCGACAGCGTCTCCGACCCGTGGGTCAAGGGCGACTACGACCTCGCCTTCGACGGCTGGTCGGTCAACCCCGACCCGGACTACGTCCTGTCGATCCACACCTGCGGCGCGCTGCCCGCGACCCCGAAGGACTCCGGCGCCACCGACAACTTCATCTGCGACCCGCGCTTCGACGCGCTGTACGCGCAGCAGGCCGTCGAGTACGACGCCGCCAAGCGGTCCGGTCTGGTCAAGCAGATGCAGGCGCGGCTGTACGACACCGGGTACATGAACGTCCTCGCGTACCCGAACGCCCTGGAGGCGTACCGCACCGACCAGATCAGCTCCATCACGACGATGCCCGAGGCGGCCGGCAACCTCTGGGGCCAGGACGGCTACTGGAGCTGGTGGTCGGCCGTGCCCGCCGCCCAGGCCTCCGACGAGACCTCCGGCTCCTCCTCCACCGGGGTGATCGTCGGGATCGGCGCCGCCGTGGTGGTGCTCCTCGGCATCGGGCTCTTCCTGGGCATGCGCCGCCGCTCCACCTCCGACGACCGCGAGTAGCCGGTGACGAGCGCAAGCACTCCCGCCTCCGTGGCACGGACCGAACCGGTCCGTGCCACGGAGGGCGGCGCACCACGGTCCGCCACCGCCCTCGCGTATCTGCGCCACGCGGCGGGGAAGGTGGCCGGCGCGGCCGTCTCCCTCCTCGCCGTGCTCGTCACCAGCTTCTTCCTCTTCCGGATCATCCCCGGCGACCCGGTCAAGGCGATGACCCACGGGCTGCCGACCTCGGCCGAGCAACTGGCCACGCTGCGGCACCAGTTCGGCCTCGACCAGCCGCTGTGGCAGCAGTTCGCCGACTACTGCGCCAAGGCGCTGAGCGGCGACCTCGGCACGTCCTTCCAGTTCCGCGCCCCGGTCGGCGAGCTCATCGCCCAGAAGCTGCCCGCGACCCTGCTGCTCACCGGCACGGCCGTGGTGCTCTACTCGGCGCTCGGGCTGTGGCTCGGCACCCGCTCGGCCTGGCGCCACGGCAGCCTCGGCGACCGGCTGAACACCGGGGTGGCGCTGACCCTGTGGTCGGTGCCGTCGTTCTGGCTCGGGCTGCTGCTGATCATCGTGTTCTCGGTGGGCATGGGCCCGATCCCGGGGCTCTTCCCGACCGGCGGCATGGAGTCCGGCACCGGCGAGACCGGCTTCGGGTACGCGCTCGACGTGGCCCACCACATGGTGCTCCCGGTGCTGACCCTGGTCGCCGTGGGCTACGCGCAGACCCTGCTGGTGATGCGCTCCTCGCTCCTGGACGAGATGGGCGGCGACTACCTGACCACCGCGCGGGCGAAGGGGCTGCGCGACGACGTCGTACGGCGCCGGCACGCCGTGCCGAACGCGCTGCTGCCGACGGTGACGATGGTCTTCATCAACCTCGGGCACGTGATCGCCGGTTCGATCCTGGTGGAGACGGTGTTCTCCTGGCCGGGGCTCGGCGGGCTGTTCTACCAGGGCCTGAGCGTGCCCGATCTGCCGCTGGTGCAGGGCCTGTTCGTGGTCTTCGCCGGCGCGATGATCGTGATGAACCTGATCGCCGACCTGCTCTATCCGCTGCTCGACCCCCGGGTGGGCCGATGACCTCTCTGACCTGGGAACGCCGGCGCGGCACCGTCGTCCGCTTCTGGAGTTCCTACCGCACCCACCGGGCCGGCCTGTACGGCCTGCTGGGGCTCGCCCTGATCGCGCTGCTCGCGCTGACCGCGCCGCTGACCGTCGGTGCCGACGTGCAGTCGGTGACGAACGCACCGGGCACGGCCCTGGAGCCGCCGAGTGCCGAATTCCCCCTGGGCACCGACCAGTTCGGGCGCTCACTGCTTGGCCTGCTGGTGTGGGGGGCGCGGATCTCGCTGCTCGTCGGGCTGCTCGCGGCGACCCTGTCCGTCGCCATCGGCACCCTCGTCGGGATCATCGCCGGGCACTACGGAGGCTGGTTCTCCACCGTCGTCATGCGGATCACCGACTGGTTCCTGGTGATGCCGACACTGGTCCTCGCGATCGTCCTGGCGACCGTGATGTCCCGGTCGATGTGGACGGTGGTCCTCGCGATCGGCGTGACCAGCTGGCCGACGACGGCCCGGCTGGTGCGGGCGCAGACGATCGCGGTGGAGTCCCGCCCGTACATCGAACGGGCGACCGCGCTCGGCGGCGGGCACGGGCACGTCATGACCCGGCACGTGCTGCCGAACGTCATGCCGCTGGTCCTCGCCCAGACCACGCTCGGCATCTCGACGGCCATCCTCACCGAGGCGACCCTGGCCTTCCTCGGGCTCGGCGACCCCACCGTCGTCTCCTGGGGCGGGATGCTCCAGGACGCGCGCGAGGCGGGCGCCGTCTCGTCCGGCCACTGGTGGTACCTGGCCCCGCCCGGGATCGCCATCGCGCTGGTCGCGCTCGCGTTCACGCTGTGCGGGCGGGCCGTGGAGGCCGTGCTCAACCCGAAGCTGGGGGTGGGTCGATGACCCTGTTGGAGGTACGGAACCTGAGCGTGACGTACGGGTCGGGGGCGGCGGCCGTCCCCGCCGTGCGCGGGGTCGACCTGAGCCTGCCCGCCGGGAGCAAGCTGGGCGTGGCCGGCGAGTCCGGCTGCGGGAAGTCGACGATGGCGCTCGCGCTGCTGCGGCTGCTGCCCGCCTCGGCGCGGATGACCGGGGAGATCCTGCTCGACGGCGAGGACGTCCTCACCATGAAGTGGGGGCGGCTGCGCGCGGTGCGCTGGGCGGGCGCGTCGATCGTCTTCCAGGGCGCCATGCACTCGCTGAACGCGGTCCGGCGGATCGGCGACCAGATCGCCGAGCCGCTGCTCGTGCACGGCCGGTCCACCCCGGCGGCGGCCCGCCGCCGGGCCGGTGAGCTGCTGGAGCACGTGGGGCTGCCGGCCGCGCGGGCGGCGGCCTATCCGCACGAGCTGTCCGGCGGGCAGCGGCAGCGCGTGATGATCGCGATGGCGCTGGCCTGCGATCCGCGGCTGATCGTGGCCGACGAGCCGACGACCGCGCTCGACGTGATGATCCAGGCGCAGATCCTGCGCCTGATCGAGCGGCTGGTCGCCGAGCAGGACATCGGTCTGCTGATGATCAGCCACGATCTGGCCGTGCTCGCCGACACCTGCGACCGGCTCGCGGTGATGTACGCGGGGCGGGTCGTCGAGGAGGGCCCGGCGAAGGCCGTGTACGAGGCCGCCGCGCACCCCTACGGGCGGGCGCTGTCCGGGGCCTTCCCGCGGATCGGCGACCCGGCCTCCCGGCGCGCCCCGCGCGGACTGCCGGGCGACCCGCCGGACCCGTCGGCGCTGCCGGGCGGCTGCACCTTCCACCCCCGCTGCCCGGTGGCGGTGGACCTCTGCGCGGAGCGGGACCAGGAACTGCGGGACGCGGGCGCGGGGCGCCGGGCGGCCTGCGTACACGTGGGGAGCACCACTTGAGCACGGGTACGGGTACGGGCACGGACCGGGGTACGGGCGCGGGCGCGCCGGACGGGGGGCCCGGGCCGCTGCTGTCGGCGCGCGGGCTGCGGGTCGTCTTCCCCGGGCGGCGGGGCGGTCCGGCCGCCCGGGCGGTGGACGGGGTGGACCTCGACATCGGCGCGGGCGAGATCGTGGCCCTGGTCGGCGAGTCGGGGTGCGGCAAGACGACGCTGGCCCGGTCGCTGCTGGGCCTGGTCCGCCCGAGCGGCGGCCAGGTGGCGTTCGCGGGGGCGCCGCTGGCGTACTCGGGGAAGGCGCTGAAGGCGTACCGCAAGCGGGCCCAGCTGGTGCTCCAGGACCCGAGCGGCTCGCTGAACCCTCGGCACACGGTGTACGACGCGGTGGCGGAGGGGCTGCGCATCCACGGGTACCCGGGCGACGAACGGGCCGCGGTCTGCGAGGCGCTGTCCCGGGCGGGGCTGCGGCCGCCGGAGCGGTTCCTGCTGCGCTATCCGCACGAGCTGTCCGGCGGGCAGCGGCAGCGGGTGGTCATCGCGGGCGCGCTGGTCCTGGAGCCCGAGCTGATCGTGGCGGACGAGCCGGTCGCCTCGCTGGACGCGTCGGTGCGCGGCGAGATCCTGGCGCTGCTGCTGCGGCTGCGCGACGAGCTGGGCCTGTCGGCGCTGGTCGTGACGCACGACCTGGGGCTCGCGTGGAACATCGCGGACCGGGTGGCGGTGATGTACCTGGGCCGGATCGTGGAGACCGGTCCGGTCGAGTCCGTCCTGACGGATCCTCAGCATCCGTACACGCAGGCCCTGTTGTCGGTGCTGCCGGAGTCCGGCGGCGAGCCGGTGGTGCTGACCGGCGAGCCCCCGGACCCCGCCCGCGTGCCGTCCGGCTGCCGCTTCCACGTGCGCTGCCAGGTGCTCGCCGCGGGCCGGGCCGCCGAGGTGGCGGACCGCTGCCGGACCGAGGACCTTCCGCTCCTCGCGGGCGGCGGGCACCGGGCGGCGGCCTGCCACTGGGCGGAACGGGAGGCGGTAGGGGGCTGAGCGCGGGTGCCCGTGGGCCCTGGGGCGGGTGTCCCGGCCCCGGGGCCCGGTGCGCGGGCCGTGGCCCCGCCCGTCGGCCGACGGCGGGAGGGCGTCAGCCCCGGTCGTACGCGTCGGTGAGCTCGCGGCTGCGCTTGACGTCGTCGGCCATCGCCGCGAGCAGGTCGTCGAGGGTGTCGAACTTGAGCATGCCGCGCACGTACGCCAGGAAGTCGACGGCCACGTGCAGCCCGTACAGGTCCAGGCCCACGCGGTCGATCGCGTACGCCTCGACGGTCCGCTCCGTGCCGTCGAACTGCGGGTTGGTGCCCACCGAGATCGCGGCGGGCATCCGCTCGCCGTCGGCCGTCAGCCAGCCCGCGTAGACGCCGTCGGCCGGGATCGCGGTGTGCGGCAGGGTCTCGACGTTGGCCGTCGGGAAGCCCAGCTCGCGGCCTCGCTGGGCGCCGCGCACGACGATGCCCTCGACCCGGTGCGGGCGGCCCAGGATCTCGGCGGCGCCGGCCATGTCGCCCTCGGCGACCAGACGCCGGGTGAGCGTCGAGGAGAACGGCTCCCCGCCGCCCGCCGCGCCGGTCACGCGCAGGTCGATGACCTCGACGTCGTAGTCGTACGTGGCGCCCAGCTCGGCCAGGACGGCGACGTTGCCGGCGGCGCGGTGGCCGAAGCGGAAGTTCGGGCCCTCGATGACGCGCTTGGCGTGCAGCTTGTCGACCAGGACCTTCACGATGAAGTCCGCCGGGGACAGCTGGGAGAACTCGGACGTGAACGGCAGGATCAGCAGCGCGTCCACGCCCAGCTCCGCCATCAGCTCGGCGCGCCGGTGGTGCGGGGCGAGCAGCGGCGGGTGGCTGCCGGGGCGCACCACCTCGGAGGGGTGGGGGTCGAAGGTGACGACGACCGAGGGGATGCCGAGCTCGCGGGCGCGCTCCACGGCACGCCCGATGATCAGCTGGTGCCCGCGGTGCACCCCGTCGTAGGAGCCGATGGTGACGACGCTGCGCCCCCAGTCCTGGGGGATGTCCTCCAAGCCACGCCAGCGCTGCACTGTGACCGCTCCTCGTCCGCCTGTACCCAAGTCCGCGTGTACGCCTGTTGGCGCAGGTCTAAGACTGCCATGAGCATGCGGCCACGTCGGCATCGGCATGGGTGAGGTGACCTTCGTTACGGCGCGCGGCCCGGCGCACAGGACCTCGCGGAGCTCGGCGCGCAGGAAGCGGGAGGCGCCGGTGCCGGGTGCGGCGAGGACGGGGGCGAGGGCGGCGCGGACGGCCGGCTGGGGTCCGGTGAGCAGCCGGACGACCAGCGGATGGAGCACGCAGCGGGCCGTCGGCCCCTCTTCGAGCCGGGTGTCGACGAAGGCCGCGACCAGGGCGGCGCCCTCCGGGTGCCGCTCGGCGTACTCGGCGACGAGCTCGGCGGCGCGGCGGGCGAGACGGGGGGTGGGGACCGTGGCGAGCAGCCGCAGCACGGCCGCGGGTTCGTGGCCGTGCAGCCGGCCGCGGAGGGCGTCGAGGACGGCGTCGGGGTGGGTGGTGAGGGCGGCGCCGAGCGCGTCGACGGGCACGGCCGGTTCGGCGAGGGCGCGCGGCAGGTGCCGGGCGCGGGAGTCCGGGTCGCGGACGAGCAGGGCGAGCGCGGGCCCGTGCAGGGCGCGGTCGGCGGGCCGGGCGAGCAGGGCGAGGGCCGCGAAGCGCAGCGTGGCCCGCTCGGCGTCGCCGGTGAGGTGGGGGGCGACGAGCCGCCCGTACACCGCGGCGGCGGTGCGCCGTTCGGGGCGCCCGTCGTCGTGGGCCCAGCGGTCGACGGCCCGGCAGAGCGCGGCCGGCTCGTCCTCGGCGAGCGCGCCGAGCAGCCCGTCGGCGAGCGGGTGGGCGGTGGTGACCAGGGCCTCGCACAGGTCGTCGACGGCGAGCCCGCGGTGGGTGTGCAGCACCGCCTGCGCGGCGGTGCCGACGGTGGCCCCGGGGGCGGCGGCCAGCGGCCGTTCGTCGCCGAACCAGCGGCACAGCAGCGGCTGCACGCCCCGCGGGTCGGCCGCGAGCAGCCCGGCGACGGCGTCGAGGAAGCGCGGCGGGGTGTCCGGCCCGGGGGCCGGGTCCGCGGGCACCAGCCGCCGCAGCAGGTCCAGCCGCTCCCCCTCGGGCAGCCGCAGCACCGCCCAGAAGCGGGCCCCGAAGCCGGGGAAGCCGTCGGGGGCGCCGGGCCGCGCCCCGACGTGGTCGGCGAGGCGGCGCAGGAGGGGCAGGTACGGCCTGAGGTCGCGGATCCCGTCCAGGGCTCCGGCGAGCAGCCGCGAGGCCCACCAGACCCCTTCGGCGGCCCCGCTCGGGCCCGGCACCGGGAGGTGTGCCGGGGCCCGCCCGGCCGCTCCCGCGTCGGCACTCGCGTCGGCTCTCTCGTCGGCTCCCGCGTCGGCGAAGTCCGCGAGGGCGTCCGCCAGCGTGCCGAGCCGGGCCGACAGGGCCTCCGGGCCCTCGTCCTCGTGGAGGTGGTGGAGGGCCTGGAGGACCGGGCCGATGCGGTGGCGGGGCACCGGGAAGCCGTGGTGCGGGACCGGCCGGCGGATCAGGGTGTCGAGGGCGCGGTCGATGTCGAGGTGGGCGCCCTGGAGCCAGTCGGCGAGCTCCTCGTGGGCGAAGCGGTAGCCGGCGCCCGCGGGGACCAGCAGGGCCTCGGTGAGGACGGCGGAGGCCCAGCCGGTGGGCCAGGGGAAGAGCTCCTCGAAGGACTCCCGGTCCAGCTCCCCCTGCCCGGGGCCGAGGCAGCGGCGGGCGGCCTCGTGGACCTGGCCGCTGACCCGGGCGGCGAGCCGCCGCACGTCCGTCCCGCGCACGACGGGCCGGGTGCCGGCGGCGATCCGCACCGCGACCCGCAGGCACATCAGGGCGAGGTGGGCCGCGAAGACCTCGTCCCGGCCGGGGCGGCCGGCGGCCTCGCCGCGGGTGGCGGCGCGGATCTCGCCGAGCAGCCGCAGGGCCAGCGGGTGGCGGGCGTCCTCCTCGGCGATCGCGTCGTCGGGGACGGCGTGGTGGCGCCGGGCCTCGCGGGCCGCGGCCTCGGTGAGCCCACCGAGGGCGACGGTCCTCGGCTCCGTGACGTACAGCGGCCCGGCCTGCTCCCAGTGTTCCGGGCGGCAGGCGGTCACCAGCCGGGCCCCGTGGGCGGCGAGCCACTGCTCGGTGGCGGCGGTCCAGGCGGCCAGGCGGTGGGCGAGCGCCGGGGGCATCTCCTCGGGGCCGTCGAGGAGCACCAGGAGCGGCCGGTGGGCGGCGCGGGCGAGGGCGGCGGCCTGCTCGGGGGTGGCGCTCGCGGGGTCGCCCGGGGTGCCGGAGGCGGCGGCGACCCGCCCGGCGCGGTGCAGGGCCCGGCCGATCGCTTCGGCCACGGAGCGGTCGTCGGAGCGCAGGTCGGCGCCGCGCAGCCAGACGGTGGGCGCCGGGGCCGGGCCCCGGGCGCGCCGGGCGGCGAGGCCCGCGAGGGCGGTGCTGCGGCCGGTGCCGGGCACGCCGACGACGGCGAGGACGAGGGATTCGCCGTCGTCCCGGACCCGTGCGACGGGGAGCTCCTCGCGGGCGCCGGTGGTGGTGGCGGTCAGCTCCAGGACCCCGGCCAGGTTGAGGTCGCGGCCGTAGGCGGGGACGGTGGCGGCGTTGCGCAGCAGCAGCGCGGCGAGCGGCCCGGCGGGCGGGAGCGGCGGGGCCGGCGGCGGCCCGGAGGAGCCCGTGGCGGCCGAGGCGGGTGTCAGGGGGGCCGCGTGCGGCGGGCAGGGGATCGGCAGGGCGTGGCCGGCGGCGCGCCGGTCGCCGTGCCGGGCGGTGCCGAGGACGGCGAGGACGGCTCCGGTGGCGGGGTCGAGGACGGGGCCTCCGACGGCGGGGCCGCCGGCCTGCAGCGCTTCGGCGCCCTCGGTGCCGATGGCCAGTTCCAGGGCGGGGCCCGCGGTGCCGCCGAGGACGCGCGCCTCGCGCCAGCCGTGCGCGGGGATCCGTACGTACGTGCCGGGCTCGATGCCCCGGCGGGCGGCCAGGGGCAGCGGGCGGGCGGTCAGTCCTTCGGCGCGGACGAGGGCGAGCCCGCTGTCGGGCAGCAGGGTGAGGTCGGCGGGGCCGACCCGGAGGGTGCGGCCGTCGGGGGTGCGCAGCAGGAGGGCGGTGCGGCCCTCGACCACCTCGTGGCCGGTGAGCACCGTGCCCTGGTGGTCGGCGAGGAATCCGGTGCCACACGGCCGGCCGGCCGGATCCTCGATCCGCACCAGCTCCGCCAGGTCCCCGCTCCCCATGGTCCGACGGTAGGTCGACGGTGATCACCGGGAAAAGCTCAGGAGCGAACGCGCCCCCTCGCACTCCCCCCGTTCACCTCAAGCGCCTGCCCGAACGGGTGAGCAGGCGATCTCGGCCGGGACAGGAACCGGGCGGAGGGGGATCGTGGGGCGGGGCCCCCCGCGGGGCCCCCCCCCCCGGGGGCCCCCGAAAAAC
>NZ_JBFBNW010000041.1:0-33239 GCF_040683955.1 Streptomyces sp. NPDC093111
GCTCGACCTCGCCCTTGATGAACTTCTCGACGTTGGCGAAGGCCTCGTCGTCGAAGTACTGCACCGGCGGGGACTTCATGAAGTACGAGGACGCGACCTATCCAGTGATCAGGAGTTCAAGCAGGTCAGAGGCCATCTGCCTACGCTCAGACTCCGGGAGGCCGGCCAGGAGGGGAGAAATCTGGGAGATGATCTTCGGCTGAGGGTTGGCCAGGTGCTCCGTCAGGAGCCCGTCGAGGACCCGCACGGGAGACCACGGGCACATCGCTGCGCGCGCAGCCAAAGCCTGGTGCCAGACATCCGTCAGGCCCTGCCGGAGTCGTACCCGCATCCCGTCGGTCACGTGGGAGTAGATGGCCGGCGTAGACCCGTCGATGTGGCCCATCCGCTCGTCAACGAGCACCTTGGGCGTGCCTAGTTCCTCAAGGATGGACTTACCGGTGTGCCTCAATCCGTGAGGGGTGAGCCCCTTCGCGATGGGAGCCCAGCACGCATCCGCTTGCGCGGCCGAATGCCTCCCTCGTACCACCTGCCCCGGCCACGGCTCCGCTCGGACGCACACGGGCCGAGCAGGGCCCTGGGCGCCCCGGGACGGATACCAGCCGCTCGCTGCCGGGGTGAAGATGGAGTGGCGGAACTCATCGCGGCCCCAGTGCGGAACGTGCTCTGCGGGGCGGGCGCGACGCAGCGCCGCTACAGCCTCGTGAACGCGTTCTCTCGACTCAGCAGCCACGCCCCCCTTACCGAGTGCCCTGCTGACCGTCGAGACGCCTACACCGGCCTCTGAGGCTATGTCCGCCCGCGTGATGCGGGCCTCCGGAAGGAGGTAGCTAGACGTGAAAACAAAACGACGCCCGTGGCACTGGCACGGCATGGGACGTGTGCGTTTGATGTGCGCCCGGACCAGACGCGTGAGCCAGTCCGTGGAGTCGATGGTTCGGTACGAGTCGTCTTTCGGCGGGCCCCATGTGAGTGTGCCGTCGTCGAGCTCGTAAAGCTGCGCCTCGACGCGGAACGTCTCGTCGCGGACGTACGTTTCCTCCAGGCCGACCAGCTCACCCCACCGCATCTGGGTGAAGACCTTGAGCACGACCATGACGAACTCGTCGTCCCGGCCGGAGAGAATGGCGGCCCGCTCGGCCACGAGGAGTGCACCCAGGGCGCCCGTGATCACCTTCTCGGCCGTGCGGGCCGCCGAACGACCAGCACGCCGGCCGCGTCCTCGTCGAGGGCGCGCGGGGTTCGATCCCTCCAACAGGCCTTCCTCGATCGCATCGTCGAGGATGAGCGCAAGGACGCGCCGGTATGTGGCCACCGAGGACGCGGCGTAGAGCTGCGATTCGGCTTGCACCCACGCGTCGACTACGGGGCGGGTGAGGTCTGTGAGACGCAGATCCGCGAACGCGGGCAGCAGGTGAGCCTCGATGTGGCTCTTGTAGTTCTCCATGGTGGACAGCGCGAGGGACTGGCGGGCGTACCAGCGGGCCACGTACTCCCCGAACGTGGGCGACAGCACCACCTCGGCGCCCGCCGGTTTCCCGCCTTCTCTCACCTTGGCTTCTGCATCGTTCGCGGCGCGGCGCGCTTCGCGCTCCGTGCGGTACTTGATCACCCGGCCAGAGTCGTCCTTGACGCTCGGGTACGACCCGTCAGCCGCCTTGTACCGCGCGCGGTAGTAGGTACCGCGCTTCTCGGGAAAGCCCATGTCCCCCCGCCTCCGTAGACCCAGCTACCGCGGTGTCGCGGCCTGCTGTACGACCTGGGCCAGGCCCAAGGTGTGGATCTCTCCGTGGTGCAGCTGGACGAGGCCGCCCTCTGCCAGCTGAGCCTCCATGGCCGAGTTCATGGCCGCCAGCATCTCCGGCAAGGTGAGCGACGGATCGACGTAAACAGTGATCCGGCCCGGCCGCTCCACGATGGTCACGGGGAAAAGAGCCGGCATCGGCGCTTCTCGGAACTGGATCATCGGTCCCCCTCGATTTCTGCTTGCTCGGCGGCCTCGATCATCGCCCGCCACCGCTTCACGTCCTTCGGTTCCATGCCCGCGAGGTGCGCCACGATGATGCGTACGTCGTCGTCATAGCCAGACAGGTCCCGTGTCTCGTAGTTGAGCCACTGAACGGCCGCTGCGCGCTTGACGACGTCGACCGGCCGGCCGATTGCTGCCGCGATGGCTTCAAGCCGGTCGCCGTCCGGTGAACTGGCCACGTTGTTCGTGGCGAGCTTCTGCATGTAAGGCTTCGAGACCGTGTGACCGGCTGCCGCCGCTCGATCGGCCATGTCCTTGTAGGACAGGCCTGCGTCGTTGGCCTCGCGCACCATGCGGCTCAGCTGGTCCCGATCCATCTCTCGCGCCAGCCGCTCCGGGATGGCGTCATGCGATCCGCTTTGCGTGCGTTCCGCTGACATCGCTATGCCTCTCTGGCGCTAGGAGACCCATGTGTCTCACCAACACTGCTTCGCTCTTCTCGAAATGCCCTGTTCAGGCGGCTCGATCGTCCCAAGGTGCAGACGAATCGTCTACAGCTCACGGTAGCGGGTGCACCCGATTTTGCCGAAGATTCACATCCGGCCGTTCTGATCTGTAGACGATTCGTTCTCATGCGTGCTTAACTGTTCCCGTTCGTAGCCGCAATGGTCCGATTGGGAGACGATGAGTACCGTCTATCGACTCCGCGACCATGACGTATTCAGATTCGTCATGAAGCACCCCGGGCGGGGGGCGCCGTACAGCGTGCGGGCCCTCGCCGAAGAGGCCGGCGTCCCTCGCACCACGGTGGGGCATCTTGCCTCCGGAGAACGCGCGACCTGCGGAATGCGGGCCGCGCACACCATCGCGAAAGCGCTCGGTGTGGGCGTCCTGGTCCTTTTTGCACCTCCGGTGTCTCCGAAATAGAACGATCCGTCCATAAAGTGCGACGAATGAGAGAGGGAGTGACTGAGAGTGACCCGTTCGCCCCGTCCTAGCCCGCCTGACGGCCTGGTCTACATCGAAGACACCGCGGCCGGCCCCGGCATTGCAAGTCGGCTGGGAATCGCCCCCGCCACCGTGCGTCGGTGGCGCTCCCTCGGCAGAGGGCCCGCGACCTTCCGCATCGGGAAGAAGGTGGTGGCCAGGATCTCCGTGATCGAGGCCTACCTTGCCGAGCGCGAGCGCGAGGGCCTCCAGGCCCGCCCGAGGGCCGCGTAGTGAGCCGCCTTCCGCGCCTGTACACGCCGGAGGAGATCGCGGACTCGATCCGGGTCTCTCCGTGGTGGCTGAAGGACCAGGCCCGTAAGCGGGCCATCCCCGCAATCAAGATCGCTGGGGCGTGGCGCTTCACCGAGCAGCACTACGCGCAGATCTTGCGCCAACACGAGTCCGCGGCCATCCCCGCCGGAGTGTCTGCGTCGCCCCGCTCGACGGCCACGGAGCTCTACGCAGGAGACTCCGCGCCCGTCGCCGTTCTGACAGCCCGCACGCCCCGCCGCCGCAGGGCCTCGGACTGACGAAAAGGGGCCGCGCAGATCCAGCCAGGTCCATGCGCAGCCCCTCAGCACCTCGCAAAAGGAGGCACCCATGTTCGGAAACAGTACCGCTTCCCCGCCCACCGGCCTCGTCCAGGCCGCAGATGGGTCCCGCTGGCGCAAGGCCGGTGCGGCCCCCGAGGGCGAACAGCTCTACGTCCTCGACGGGGTCGACCCCGAGACCTGCGCGATGTGGGTCCGCGTGAGCCACCACGAGCTCGTCGAGCTCGTCGGCACTCTCACGCCCGTGGTCGACCTCCGGAAGGCGGCCGCCAAGTGACCCCCACCGAATCGTTCGTCGCCGGTGTCTGCGCCCTCATCTGGGTACTGGGCGCGCTCGCCGTCCGCTACGCGGCCACCCGCGACGGCCGCCGGTCGAAGGGGGAGCGCTGATGATCGGCCGTCTGTCCCCCAGGCGTCTCGCGGAGATCCGCGAGGGCCAGTACGCCTACCGCTCCGTCGAGCAGCTCGACCGTGACGTCCGCGACCTCCTGGCGGAGCGGGACGCGCTCGTCGCCGAGGCGACGCAGGGGAAGGGCACCGCTCCCGGCGGCGAGCCCACCCCGGCGCCTGCCTCCGGCCGTGCGCCCCGGGCCGAACTTCGGTTCGCCGTGTGGGGCGAGGTGCCCCTGATCGGTGCCTCGCTGCGCGACCTGGCCCCCGACTGGTACGGGCACACCTACCGCCAGATCGGCGGTTGGTTGCCCGACATGGTCGGCGTCGAGTTGCCGCACGGCACGGAGCGCCTGGAGCACGCCCACTACCCCGGTCACGTCATGCCCTGCGAGATCAACGTGCAGGTCGACACGCGTCCGACGCCGGACGGTGGCCGGTACATGACCGTCGAGTGGCGCCGTGAGGTCCCGCGATGACCGACCGCGCCCGCTCCCTGCCCCAGCTCGCCGTGGTCTGCCCGACGTGCGGCGCCGCGCCCGGCGAGCTGTGCACCAGCCACGGCGGCACCCGCCCGCGCCGTTCCGACACGCACGTCTCGCGCCGCGCCGCGTGGGCCAACTCCCGGAAGGACACCCGATGAACCCCCAGGACCACCACGCCCTTGCTGAGCAGCTGCTCACCCGGGCCGCCGGCTGGATGGACGCCGACACCGGGTGGAAGGCCGACCTGACCGGGCCCGAGCGGCTGGCGTACCGGGGCGCCGACCTGGCGGAGGCCCAGGTGCACGCGACCCTGTCGACGCTGCTTCCGGTGCTCGCCCCGGTCGACCTGACCGTCTGCCGGGCGTCCCGGGACTCCGTCCCGCTCGGCCTGTACACCACTCGGGAGGCCGCCCGGGCCCACTGCGAGGCGCACGCCCGCAGGCACTTCACGGGCGGCTACCTGGGCTGGGTCCCGGATGGTGGCGGCGACGAGGCTCCCGAGGGCCTGGTCGTCTTCGGCCCGGGCAGCGACGACGACGGCCCGTACAAGACGGTCACCGGCTACGTGGTCACGCCGCTGACCGTCTCGGCCTCGTACGACGCCGCGGCAGACGAGTGAGCGCCGCCCAGGCTGTCGCCGACGACGGCATCGACCACGGCAGCACCCGCGGCTACTACCAGCACCGCAGCCGCAAGGTGGTCCCGATCTGCCAGCCGTGCCGGGACGCGTACAACAAGGACCACCGCGCCAAGCGGGCCGCGGCCAAGGCCTGGAACGGCGGCATGATCGGGGGGCCGCCCGCGCCGCCCCGCCCGGTCCCGACCGGCCGGGACTGCGCGAAGAGCGGGTGCGGCGAGCTCGCCACCGCGCCGCAGCCGGGCGCCCGCATGGTCGTCGTCTCGTGGCCGACGCCGTCCCGGGAGCCCGCTCGCTGGTACTGCGCCGGCGCGTGCGCCGCGTATGGCCGTGCCCTGGCCGAGGTTCGGGCGATCGGAGACCGTCGTGCGTGACGTGCTCCCGATCGCCGTCCTCGTCCTCCTGGTGCTCGGCGCGGGTGTGGTCGTCACCGCCGCTGCGTGCCTGACGATCGCGGGCGCCCGCCAGGTTCGCCGCCGGGCCCGCCGCCAGTCCGCCGAGGCACCCGCACGGCCGGCCCATGTGCCGTTGCAGCGCCGCGTGGTGTGGCTGGCTTGCCACACCCTCTCGTGCGGGCACCTGCGGACGCCGCACTACCCCGCCGGGCCCGGCTACGTGATGTGCGACCAGTGCGGCGCACACCGCCGCGACCCTTCGTGAAACGCCGGCGGCCCTGCGAGCACGTCGGGCCGCACGGCCTGGGCCGCGCCCGCCTGTACGTCACCGGCTGGTGCTGCGACCGCCACACCCCCGCCGCACTCGCCGGGCGCCCCGAGGCCCCGCCCGGGCCCGGCTGGCCGCACGGCGCCTACCTCTACGCCACCGCGCCCCCCGAACCACCGCCCACCGCACCGGAGTAGCACATGAGCACCATTCCGACCCCCGCCGACATCTACCGCCGCAAGGCCCACCCCCTCATCGCCCCCGCCCCGCACACCCCCGCCACCGACGGGCCGTTCCGCGCCCTGTACGAGCGGGGCATCACCGGCAGCCGCCTGATCCCGACCACGCAGCTCGTCGCGCTCACCCTGGCCTCCCACGCCAACTGGGAGACCGGCAGCATCCCGGCCGAGGACCAGCCGCACCTGGCGGGCCTCGTCGAGGAGACCGCCCTCGGCGCCGGCCAGGTCGTCGTGTCGCTGCGGATCCTCGAAGACCGCGGCTGGATCCGCCGGCCCACCCGCCGCGAGCGCTGGGACACCGCCCCCATCGAACTGGTGATCCCCGGCCCGATCATGCGCCGCCTCACGCGCAAGCGCCGCCGCACCTGATCAGCAGCCCGGCCGGGGCCCGCGTGGCCCCGGCCGTACGCCGCCAGCACCGCCTCTGTAAGGAAGGGACCCCGTGACCAGCGACCAGGTGCAGTCGGTCCGCAACGCGTGGATCAACCGGCTCAGGGACGAGGCCCTGCGCATGGGCCGCCCCGAGGTGTCCAAGGCCGCCCACGTCGGGATCCTGATTGCGTCCTACGCCAACGCCGACGGCAGCAACGCGTTCCCCGCCGCCTCCACACTGGCGACCATCGCCGGGTGCAGCGAGGAGACCATCACCCGCTGTGTGCGCCTGCTGAGCGCCGTGGGCCTGCTCAGCCGCCGCCGGCGCCCGAACACGTCCAGCGTCTACCAGCTGGTCATCCCGACGCAGCGGCCCGACTGGGCCGCGCACATGGATGCCTGGGGGGAGTCCCGCCAGGCCAAGGCGCGCCGGAAGGCCAAGGCCGCAGAGATCGAGGCACGCGCCGCCGCCCGGACCCTGTCCCCGGACGCGGTCCGGACCCCGTCCCCGGCTGTGGTTCCGGACCCCGTCCCCGGCGGGGTTCCGAACCCCTCCGGAACCCGTCCGCGGACGGGTCCGGAACCCGACCCGGGACGGGTTCCGGACCCCGTCCCCGGCGGGGGGGACATGTTCCTCTCTACCTGCGGTAGAGACCCGGATCTCGACCACAACCGGCTGGCCTTGTCACCTCAGCCACCCACCGCGGGCGCACGCGAGAACGACGCAGCAGCTGCGCCGCCACCGCCCCGGCTCGTGCCACCGCAGCCCGGCGGCCCCCGGCTGGACCGTTCCCGGGCCAAGAACGGCAGCAACGAGGGCCAGAGGGCGCTCCTGTTGCCGGTCCGCACCCCACCGCCTGAGGCCGAGGCCCACGCCGAGCCGACCGATGACGAGATCCGCCAGGCCATCCGCGACCTCGGCGCCGACGCCGCCTGGATGCGCTACGGCCGGACCCGCGTTGCCCCGCTCCTGGCCAACCCTGACCCCGACATCCGCACCGGCACCTGAGAGGACCCCTGCCGTGACCAGTAGCCACGACGTGAGCAGCTGCGACAGCTGCGGCGAGCGCATCCGCTGGACCGTGACCGCCACCGGCAAGCGCCAGGCCGTCAACGCCGACCCCGACCTCAACGGCAACCTCGGCGTGTACGCGGACGGCACCGGCCGGCTGCGGTCGCGCGGCCTGTCCACCGAGCGCCCCGCCCTGGAGCACCTGGAGTGGCGCGCCATGCCCCACGCCGCCACCTGCACCCGGCCCCGGGCGCGCCGACGGACCGTCCTGCGGCACAACAGCGGTGTGCGGCCCGCCCCGTGGATGCACCGGGGCCCGCGATGAGCACACCGGGCGCAGCGTCGGACAACAGCAGCTGGCGCGACGACGCCCTGTGCCGGCAGGTGGACCCCGAGCTCTTCTTTCCGGAGCCGGGCGGGTCCACCGCCAAGGCGAGGGCGATCTGCATCAAGTGCGAGGTCCGCGAGCCGTGCCTGCAGCTCGCCCTCGACCGTGGCGAGCCGGGCGTTTGGGGCGGCACCTCCAAGAACCAGCGCCAGGCCATCCGTCGCACCCGCACCCCGGCACGCCGCTGAGATGGCCACCGCCCTGCCGGTGCTCGGCTTCGTGGCCCTGGTCGTCATCACCGCCGGCCTCCCCCTTGCCCACTGGTCCCAACGCCCCTGGAGGAAAACGTGAACGAGTCCTTGCGCGACCAGTTCGCCGCCACCATCCGCCGCATGCTGACCACCGTCCGCCCGCCCGAGCGCCCCGGCCAGATCGGCGTGTTCGGCACCCCGACCGAGTACGACCTGGCCGACGCCCTGATCGCCACCCGCCCGCCCGAGCGGCCTGCACCGCCCCAGTACAGCGTCGACACGATCACCTCCGGCCAGCTCGACGCACTTCAGGACCAGCTCGCCGAGGCGCTGCTGTGCTTCCGCATGGCCAGCGCCATGCAGGCACAGGCCGAGCAGCAGCTCAAGGCCCGTGACGCCCTCGCAGCGCAGCTGCAGGCCGAACCTGACCCCGCTCTCGCCGAGGTCCTGGCCGGCTTCCCCCGCGGCTTCCGCCTGCACGCCCGCCACCGCGTGGTGCTCCCGGGAGTCGTGTTCCCGTCCGGGTACTGCCTCGTCGTCGAGGACCCCGAGCACGGTCCGCTCACCGCCGCGGCATCCCTCGA
The DNA here is from genome assembly GCF_040683955.1 of Streptomyces sp. NPDC093111. Classification (NCBI taxonomy): domain Bacteria; kingdom Bacillati; phylum Actinomycetota; class Actinomycetes; order Kitasatosporales; family Streptomycetaceae; genus Streptomyces; species Streptomyces sp. NPDC093111. The sequence goes on from NZ_JBFBNW010000041.1 coordinate 8,472, forward strand.
CGACCTGATCCGCGGCTACCCCGACTCCCGCGTCGAGTGGCCGCCCGTACCCAAGCCCCGCCCCGGCAACGTCTCCGCCCGCCAGGCCGCCGGGCAGCCGGCCGCCGGGTGCGTCTGCGACACCCGGCCCGAGGAGTGCACCGCCATCGGGGCGAAGCCGAACGGCGACCCGACCATTGCTGACGACCCCACCCCGCTGCGCTGGGGCCTCAACGACGTCCTCCACGGCGACGACCACACCGTCACCATCTGCATGTCCGGGCCGGACAGTGAGCCGTACTGGCTGGAGCTCGACACGGGGAAGGCCGCCGCCCTCCGCGACGACCTCGCCGGACCGGACGCCCCCGCTGTCGGGCAGCCGGACGCAATCCAGCCCGACCTGCCCCACGCTCCGTACATCACCGCCGTCGTCGACGCCCTCACCGCCGCCGGTCTTGAGCCCGACATTTGGTGGATCTCCGACGCCGAAACCGACCCCTACGCCACCGGCCCGGACGCCGGCTGCGCCACCATGCTGAACGCCGTCATCAGCTGGGACGACACCCGGCTCGACGAGGACGACGAGGACAGCGCCGAGGGCCTGTTCCTGTTCTGGGACCACCCCGCCGAGCAGTGGCAGTGGGCACGCCCCCGCTCCGAAGGCGGCAACACCGAGCCCGAATTCCTGCCGAAACTCGGCCGCTACTCCGACCCCGACGCCGTCGCCGCAACCGCTCGCGCGCTGCTCACCAAGCAGCCCGTGCCCGAGGGCCACGCCCCCTACTGGCACCCGGCCGACGCCGTCAAGGCCGCCGTCGAGGCGTGGGAGCGGGAAGAGCGCCAGGAGGACCAGAGGTGAACCAGACCACGACAATCACCGAACGCCGGGGCGCCGCCCTCGCGGCGCTCAGCGGCCGGCCGCGCCCGGGCCGCTTCCGCAAGCTCCGGCACCTCGGGCCTACGCCCACCGGCCCGGCCGGCACCGAGCGCCCTTGCCTGATCTGCCACCACGCCACCGCTGCGCCCCGTACGGCGTGCGGGCGGTGCGAGGGAGGCATCCGGGCCATGCTGCGGGAGATCGACGCCCAGCGGCCCCTCCTGGCCGACCTGCTCACCCCCGGCTCCGCCCCCGCCGGGCCCCGCACCGCAGCGACAGGACGCGCGCACTCGCCGATGCCCGTACGCGGCGACGTCCTCACCCTGCTCGGCGCCGGCGCGACGACCACCGTGCCCGACCCCCACGGCGACCAGAGCGGCCCCGCCCCCCTCGACGCCCTCCTCGAAGGATGGGCCGCAGCCGTCGCCGCCGAGCTCCCCGAGCTCGACGCCACCCCCCTGCGGCGCAGCGGCACGACCTGGTCCCAGTGGCTCACCGCGTACCTGCCCCAGATCGCCACCGCCCACTGGGCCGACACCCTGCACAGCGAGCTCACCGCCGCCGTACGGCGCATCCGGTCCATGACCGCCACCGAGCCCCGCCGCCGCCCCCAGGACGCCCCCTGCCCCTCCTGCACCGCGTTCGCCCTGTTCGCCACCGACTGGGCGCCCTACATCGACTGCGAGGCCTGCGGCCTGCTGCTCACCCCCAGTGAGTACGAGACCCACGCCCGCACCACCCTGCCCAACCTCGCCCGTCTCGCCATCCTGATCACCGCCGCCCACCACACGACAGCGAGCCCCGCCGCATGAGCGCCCGCCGCTTCCACTGGACCCCCGAACTCAGCGACACCGCCCGCCGCATGCGCGACAACGGCGCGCCCCTGCGCGACATCGGGCGCGCCGTCGGCACCGGAAAGGACGTCGTGGCGCGCCACCTCGCCGCCCTGTCGCAAGCAGCTGACCAGCCGGAAGAGACACCGACCGAGACGCTCCGGGCCCGTGTCGCAGCCCGCAACGCCGTCGCCTACGACGCCCTGGACCAGCTGCGCGACGCCGTCTCGCTCGTCGAACAGCAGCGCCTCGCACACCTCGTCTGCGGCGAGACACGAGCCCGCCAGATCGAGACAGACATCCGCGCCCACGCCGACACCCTGCTCCGCATCGCCAACGCCTTCACCGAGTACTACCCAGCCCCCGCGCCACGCCCCGCGACCCATCCCGCTTGACGATGATCGCTACATAGCGCAACATCGATGCCAGCAGCACACCTGTGCCCACACACCACCGACGGCCCCCGCCACACCAGCGGGGGCCGTCGTCGTTCCCGGGAGGTGAACCGTGGCCACCCTCTACACCACCACCGAGGCCGCCGCCGAGGCCACACGCTGGCGCCGCCTCATGTCCGCCGGCGCCGCCGAGGTCAGCCCGATCACGATTCGCTCCTGGGTCAGCCGCGGCCACCTCACCCCCGCCGGCCTCGACGACCGCCGCCGCCCCCTCTACGCACACGTCGACGTCGCCCGCGCCGAGGCCGCGACCCGCGCCCGCGCGCTGCGCCTCGTCGGCATCCCTCAGACTCCGCCGTTCGGCGATGGGGCGTAGAGCCTCCTCCGGGCGACGCCCCGGTGAGCGCGTAGCGCCGGACGGCGGACCCCACCATCAGGAGGCCAAGGTGCCCGAGGCCCACATCGTTCACCTCCCCGTCATCCCCGACGCCGTCCCCCTGGAAGCGCTGAGAACCGTCTGCGACGCCCTCGGCCTCCCCGTCGACGACGTCCGCGCCCTGGACATCAGACCGTCCAACGTCATGGTCGTGCTGCACGCCCGGGACCAGGCTGGCCACAAGCTCGCGGCAGGCGACGACGCCGTAGTCGTCACCGTGTCCATCCCCGTGCGCTGAGAGGTGCCCATGGCCACCGACCTCAACGTCACCGTCGAGTGCCCCGCGTGCGGGCGCCCGATCCCACTGCACACCCAAGCCGTTGAGGACCCTGGACAGCTGTTCCTCACCTTCGACACCGCGCCCGTACGCGAGCACGTCGCTGCGCACCACTCCAAGGACTGACCATGCCGACGAGACCGCCTCGACGCTGTACAACGCCCGGGTGCGGCGCCATGGCCGCCCCGCCCGCCTCGAAGTGTGGCGCGCACGACAAGCGCCGGCCCCGCCGCTCGGCGTCGAGCAAGGGCTACAACGCTGAGCACGTCCAGCGGTTCCGCGCGGGCGTCCTTGAGCGGGACCCGGTGTGCGTGGTCTGCCGGCGGGCGCCGAGCACGCAGGCCGACCACTACCCGCTGTCCAAGCGGGAACTGCAGGCCCGCGGCCTGGACGAGCACGATCCCCGCAGAGGCCGCGGCCTGTGCCCGCCGTGCCACTCCAAGGAGACCGCCCGCCACCAGCCCGGAGGCTGGAACGCCGGCCCGCGCTACTGACCGTGAGGGGTAGGGGGCCCTGAATCCCTGGCCCGGGGACCCGCGGAACGCGGGGGGGAGCCCAGAGACGCCTTGACAGGTTTCGGGATCCGCCGTACCGGGCCGCCCGCCGTAACTGAACGTCACTGGAGGTGGCCATGGGGAGGAGAGGACCGGCGCCGAAGCCCACCGTTCTGCGGGTGCTGCACGGCGACCGCGCCGACCGGATCAACACGGAGGAGCCGCGGCCCGCCGAGGGCGACATCGTCCCGCCGGCCTGGCTCCGCGCCGACGGCGTCGAGGTCTGGGACACGCTCGCCGACCAGCTGATCGTCACCGGCGTCCTGACCCCGTGGGACGTCGAGGCGTTCGCCAACTGGTGTGACGCAGTGGCCCGTCGGCGCGAGGCCGCCGAGCACGTCGCCGCCGAGGGCGCGGTCGTCGAGCACCCGGTTTTCAACAAGAACGGCGACATCAGCGGGCACCGCATGGGCAAGAACGCGTGGCTCATGGCGCTGGACACCGCCGACGCCCAGGTGCAGCGCTACGGCGCCCGGTTCGGCCTGACCCCGAGCGACCGCGCGCAGCTGCACATCGGCGGACAAGAGCAGCCCGGCGGGGCGGAGCGCCTGCTGTCCTGACCGAGGCGAGGGGGTGCCATGACCGCCGGGACCACCACCCGCCCGGCCCGTAGCAAGGCAGCCACCCGGCCGCGCGGCCGGGCCCGGGCGATGAGGTTCAACCACCACAAGAGGTGGCGGCCGGCCTCCCGCAAGGGCGACGTCTGCGGGTACACCCTCGACGGCACGACGTGCGAGCGGCGCGGCGCGCACTACTGCGAGCCGCGGGCCGACCGAGTCGTGAAGTTCTTCGCCGAGCTCCTCGTTCACCCCGCTGGCGCCCTGGCGAACACGCGGTTCGTGCTGGCGTCGTGGCAGGAACACGAGATCATCCGGCCGCTGTTCGGCGAGGTCCACTGGTCCGAGCAGTGGGGCCGGTACGTCCGCCGCTACTCGCGCGCCACGATCGTCATGGCCCGCAAGAACGGCAAGTCCGCGATCCTGTCCGGCATCGCCCTGTACATGCTGTGCGGGGACGGCGAGGAGTCCGCCGAGGTCTACGGCGCGGCTGCCACGATCCGGCAGGCCGGCAAGGTCTTCGAACCGTGCCGGAAAATGATGCTCAAGAGCCCGCTACTCGCGGCGCGGCTCGACCACGTCAAGGCGGCGCGGCGCATCGTCGACGAGCGGACCGGCTCGCACTACGAGGTCATTCCGGCCGACGCCGACAACGAGCTGGGCCACAGCCCGCACTGTTTCATCCTCGACGAGGTCCTGTCGCAGCCGGACGACTCGCTGTGGCAGGCGATGCGCACGGGCACCGGCGCCCGCACGCAGCCGCTCATGCTGGCGATCACCACCGAGACCAGCCAGCAGTACAGCTTCGGCGCGGAGTTCATCGACGAGGCCGACCGCGTCCTCGAAGACCCGGCGCGCGCGCCGCACCACTTCGTGTTCGTGCGCAAGACCCCGCGCACGCCCGACGAGCTGGAGCGGCTGCACCGCCTGTTCCCCGGCCGCCCCGACCTTCCGGTCTCCCTGGACTGGACCGACGAGGCGAACTGGGCATGGGCGAACCCCGCGCTCGGGACGTTCCTGTCCGTCCAGTCCCTGCGTGAGGAGGCCAAGGAGGCTCTCGGGGACCGCAAGGCCCTGAACGCCTTCCTGCAGTTCCGCCTCAACCAGCGTGTCTCGGAGGTGTCGCGCTGGATCGCAATGGACCTGTGGGACATGAACGCCCGCGAGCTCGCCCCGAACCCCGGCTGGATCGCCGGCCGCCTGGAAGGCCAGCGGTGCTGGGGCGGCCTCGACCTCTCCTCCAAGCTCGACCTCACCGCCTGGTGCCTGTACTTCCCGGGCGGCGAGCTGGTATGGCGGTTCTGGGCGCCGCAGTCTGTCGCCCCGGTCCTCGACAAGTACACCGACGGCAAGTTCAGCGAGTGGGCCGAGGACGGCTGGGTCACGCTCACCGACGGCGACACGATCGACTACGACACGATCTACGACGACATCGAGACCGACCACAACCTCTACACGATCATCGACGCCACGTACGACAAGTGGTGCGGCGAGCCCGTCCGCCAGGAGCTCGCCAAGCGGACCCGGATGAAGATGGTCGAGAGCGACACGACGTTCACCCGGATGACTCCGCCCATGAGCGAGTTCATGCGCGGCCTCAAGGCCCGCGAGTACGCCCACTTCGGGAACCCGGTCGCCCGCTGGATGGCCGACAACCTGGAGTGCAAGAGCCCCCGGGACGACCCCGACCGCGTCCGCCCGGTCAAGCCCTCGCGCGACAAGACCGGCAAACGCATCGACGGCATGCCCGCCGCCTTCTTCGCCATCGACGGCGGCCTGCGCGGCCTGCCCACCCCGTCCGTCTACGAATCGCAGGGCATGTCCCTGTAACCCCCCGTGAAGGAGTGGCAGGTGGACCGCTGGGACGTCCTCGGGCTGCTCGGTATCGCCTTCCTCGGCGTAGGGCTCGCGCTCCTCGCCCCGTGGCTCGGCGTCGCCGTCGCAGGACTCGCCCTACTCATCGTCGCCATCACCGGCGCCCTCATCACCGAGCGCGCCGACGCGGCCCCCGACACCGAAGGAGGTGGCTGATGGGCTTCCTCCGCTCCGCCGTACGGGCCGCCTCCGGCCCCCTGTCCGGCCTGGCCACCCCCGAGACGTGGGTCGAGGACTGGTTCTCGGGCGGAACCGCCAACAGCGCCGGTATCCGCGTGGACTACGACACCGCCCTGCAGTACAGCCCGTTCTTCGCCGGGGTCCGGGTCATCAGCGAGGACCTGGCCGGCCTACCCCTGTTCCTGTACGAGCGGCTCAAGCCACGCGGCAAGCAGCGCGCGACGGACCACCCGCTGTACACGCTGCTGCACGACCAGCCCAACCCGATGATGTCGAGCGTCCAGCTCCGCGAGACGCTGCAGGGCCACGCGCTGATGTGGGGCGACGGCGTCGCCCAGGTCGTCACGGACAAGCGGACCGGCGTGATCGAGGAGATCTGGCCGCTGAGGCCGGACCGCCTGAAGATCTGCGTGAGGCGTACGGGCGCGGGCGCGTTCCAGCGGGTCTACCAGTACCGCGACGACGTCAACGGGATCTACGCCACCCTCCTGCCCGACGAGGTCCTGCACATCGGCGGCCTCGGGTTCGACGGCGTGCGCGGCTACCCGGTCGTCGAGCTCGCCGCCAACGCGATCGGCCTCGGGCTGGCCACCGAACACCACGGCGCCAAGGTGTTCTCCAACGGGTCGGCCCCGGGCGGCGCACTGACGCACCCCAGCAACCTCAGCCCGGAGGCGCGCCGGCGCATGGCCGACGACTGGGAGAACATCCACAAGGGCATCGACCGCGCGCACCGCGTCGCGATCCTGGAGGAGGGCGTCACCTGGCAGCAGGTCGGCATGCCCAACGACAGCGCCCAGTTCCTGGAGACCCGCAAGCTGCAGGTCGGTGAGATGGCGCGCTGGCTGCGCCTGCCCCCGCACAAGGTCGGGGACCTGGACCGGGCGACGTTCTCCAACATCGAACAGCAGCAGATCGACTACGTCACCAGCGCGCTGAACATCTGGCTCGTCCGCTGGGAACAGGCCATCCTCACGCAGCTGCTGCTCCCCTCCGAGCGGCAGCAGTACTACGCCGAGCACCTCGTTGACTCGCTGCTGCGCGGCGACACCGCCGCCCGGTACGCGGCCTACGCGATCGGCCGCCAGTGGGGCTGGCTGTCGGCGAACGACGTGCGGGACAAGGAGAACGAGAACCCGGTGGCGGGCGGGGACGACTACCTCGTCCCGCTCAACATGGTGCCCGCCGGCCGCAGCCTCGCCGGGGCGGACGCCGTGGCCGAGCGGCGGGCCCGGCTGATTGCCGGACGCCACACGGTCCGCGAGACGATCGCCGAGCAGTGGGGCAAGAAGGTCGAGGCGTCCGATCAGGACGTTGCGGACCTCGAAGCTAAGAAGGTCGGCGCCCTGGTCGACGAGCACCTGGTCCCCGGGCGCGGCCGGACCCGCTCGCTCGCCCTGTTCCTCGCCGCCCTGCAGGCCCTGTACGCCGACGACGGCCCGATCATGGAGCGCCTGGCCGGTCTGTGGATCCCGCTCATGACCGGCTTCGCCGACGACGTCGCGGTGCAGGCCGCGCAGGACGTGTCCTATGACGAGCCCGTCGACCTGTCGGTGTGGGCCCGGGCCTACGCCCTGTCGCACGCCTCGTACCAGGTGTCGTCGTCGTACGGCCAGCTGCGGACGCTCGCCGAGACGACCGCCGGCACATCCGAGGACATCGCCGAGACGATCGTCGAGCGGCTGGCGAAGTGGCAGGCGGACCGGCCCGCGCAGACCGCACGGTGGGAGTCGGCGCAGCTGCCGAACGCCGCAGCCCGCGAGACCTGGAAGGCCGCGGGCGTGAAGAAGATCCAGTGGGTGGCGCGCGGCTCGGCCAACTGCCCGTACTGCCAGCGCCTCGACGGCGCCGTCCGCGCCATCGAGACCCCGTTCGTGGCCAAGGGCGACGACGTCGAGGGCGACGACGGCCAGGCCCTGACCGCCAAGCGCGACACCTTCCACCCCCCGGTCCATCCGGGCTGCAACTGCGAGGTGATCCCCGTTGTCGACTGACCCGCCCCCCGGGACCGCCGCCATGGAGCCGGGCAGCTGCTCGGCCTGCCGCAGGCCCGCCGAGCGAGGCCCGTCCGGCGCGTGGTGGCACCTGGGCACACCATGCGGGCGGATCCCCGCCCGCTTCCAGACCGGGCCGCCGCGTGACCGGCAGGCCGAGGGACCGAGGAGGGACCGATGACGCGAGAGCGGCGCTACGTGCGCGGCTACGTCGAGCGCGCGGACGGCGACGCGGCGGGCAAGCCGCTGTCGATCATCGCCGCGACCGAGGGCCGCAAGGGCGACGGCCTGAACCTGACCATGTCCGGCGCCCGCCTCGACCGGTTCGAGGCCAACCCCGTCGTGGGCTACGGCCATTCGTACTGGGGCCGCGACGGCTTGCCCATCGGCCGCAGCGACAAGACGTGGATCGACGGCGACAAGCTGCGCATGAACCTGACCTTCGACCAGGACGACGAGTTCGCCGTCAAGGTCGAGCGGAAGTACCGCGGCGGCTACCTGAACGCGTTCTCCATCGGGTTCGACGTCTGGAACATCGGCCAGGACGGCACCCCCGAGGGCTGGGAGCTCTTCGAAGTCTCCGCCGTCCCACTGCCCATGGACCCGGGCGCCATCGTCGAGTCCGGGCGCAGCGCCCTCGACCTCGCCCGCGGCCTCGACCTGCGCAGTGCGCCGGACGAGACCGTCCAGGCCCTCCTGTCCCGGCTCGCCGAGCTCGACGCCGCCGGCGCCCGGGCGGGCGCGGTGCTGTCCAAGAAGAACAAGGGGCTCGTCGAGGCCGCGCGCGACGCGCTGCAGGAACTCCTCGACGCCGCCGCCCCGCCCGGCGACGAGGAAGCCCGCCAGGCCCCCGCGGCCGACCTCTCCCGCCTTCTCCGGCTCGCCCAGTAGCGGGCCCCTCCCGCACCGCGCGCCCGCGCGGGGCACCCCGTACCTCCCGAAGGGAACCACCGTGAACGTTCGAGAACTGCGCGCCAAGCGGACCAAGCTCGGCGCCGACGCCGCGGCCATCATGGCCGAGGCAAACAAGGCCGGCCGCTCGATGACCGGCGAGGAGGAAGCCACGTTCGACCAGCTCATGGACGAGCGGGACAAGCTCGACAGCACCATCGAGCGGGCCGACCGGCTGCGCGAGGGCGAGCGCCAGGCCGCCGTCGAGGACGCCGAGGACGCAGGCCGCACCGGCGCCCGCGACGAGGCCGCCATGGGCGCCCTGCGCACCTACGTGATCGGCGGTCGCGGCGCCCTGAACGAGCAGCAGCAGCGCGCGCTCAACGCGGGCAACGACCCCGAGGGCGGCTACCTCGTCGCCCCGATGCAGTGGGTGAACGGCCTCATCAAGGCCGTCGACGACGCCGTGCCGCTGCGCGGCCTGGCCACGATCCAGCAGCTCACCGCGTCCGACTCGCTCGGCGTGCCCACGCTCGACACCGACCTGAACGACGCCGAGTGGACCACCGAGATCGGCACCGGCTCAACCGACGACAGCCTGCGGTTCGGCATGAGGGAGCTGTCGCCCAACCCGATCGCCAAGCGGGTCAAGATCTCCCGCAAGCTGCTGCGCCTGACGTCGGGGGCCGCCGAGGACATCGTCCGCGACCGCCTCGCCTACAAGTTCGCCGTCACGCAGGAAAAGGCGTTCATGACCGGCGACGGCAACAAGAAGCCCCTCGGGCTGTTCACCGCCTCCGCGCACGGCATCCCGACCTCCCGCGACGTCGCCAGCGGCTCGGCCACCGGCTTCACCGGCGACGGCCTCATCGACGCCAAGTACGCGCTCAAGGCCGCGTACTGGGCCAAGGCCCGCTGGCTGTTCCACCGCGACGCCATCAAGAACATCCGCAAGCTGAAGACCACGACCGACGATCAGTACGTCTGGCAGCCCGGCCTCACCGCCGACCGCCCGGACGTCATCCTCGACGTCCCCTACGTCATCAGCGAGTTCGCCCCGAACACGTTCACCAACGGCCTGTACTCCGGGATGATCGGCGACTTCTCCTACTACTGGATCGCCGAGGCCGTGAACCTGGAGATCCAGCGGCTGGTCGAGCTGTACGCCGAGTCGAACCAGGTCGGGTTCATCGGCCGCCAGGAGGCCGACGCCATGCCGGTCCTGGCCGAGGCGTTCGTCCGCATCAAGTGCGCGACCTCCTGACCCCCGCCTCCGCCCCCAGCCACAGAGAGGAGCCCCGGCCATGAGCCGAGACCTGAAGAACAACATCACCGCGGTGCAGTCGCTGGCCCCCGCGGCCCGCACCGCCACGGCCGACGGCGCCGCGGTCGACCTGGCGAACTACGGCCGCGCGATGGTCGTCATCGACGCCGGCACCGCCACGGGCACCACGCCGTCGCTCACCTTCGAGGTCCAGGAGTCGGACACCACGACCCCCGGCGACTTCACCGCCGTCGCCGACGCCGACCTCGACGGCACCGAGCCCGTCATCACCACCGCCAACGACGAGGCCGTCTACGAGATCGGCTACCGCGGCCGCAAGCGGTACCTGCGGGTGAGCCTCAAGACGGTCACCGGCACCACGCCGTCGCTGCCGTGCACCGGCCTGGTCCTGCTCGGCTCGCCGCGCAAGGCCCCGCAGTAGAAACCGGAGGACCACCGCCATGAAGCGCGTCACCATGCACACCCTGTACGCCGGGCCCTCCGGGTCCGTCGGCGTCGGCCAGACCGGCCAGTTCGACGACGAGGAGGCCGAACAGCTGGTCGCCGGCGGGTACGGCGTCTACGCCGATGCCCCCCGCGCCCGGGCCGCCCGCCGCGCGGCGCCGGACGGCGGCGACAAGCCGGTCGAGCGCATGAACGTCGAGGAACTCAAGGCCTACGCCGCCGAGCACGACATCGACCTCGGCGACGCCACGAAGAAAGCTGAGCTGCTCGCCACGGTCATCGCCGAGCTGGAGCGGCGCCGCGACGAGGACGACGGGACCGAGGACTGATGCCCTACGCCACCCCGGACGAGCTGCGCCGCCTGCTGCGCGAGGAGTCCTGGACGCCGGAGGAGACCGCGACGGCCGAGCTCCTGATCGAGCTCGGCCAGGGCGTCATCGAGGACGAGATCGGCCAGCCGCTGGAACAGTCCACGGACGTCGTGATCCTCGACGGGCCGACGGCGGACGACTCCCGCTACCAGGCCGGCACCGGCTCGCGGAAACTGATCCTGCCCCGCTGGCCCGTCACCTCCGTCACCTCGGTCACCCTGACCGACGACGGCGAGGAACTCGTCTTCGGCAAGGACGCCGACTACACATGGTCGGCGGCCGGGATCCTGCACCGGCGCGGCGCCGAATGGCCCTGCCACGACCGGGCCATCGAGGTCATCTACACCCCCGGCTACCTCCCCGTCCCCGCCGGGCCCAAGCGGATCTGCCTGCGCCTGGCGGCGGCCGGCTGGTCCAACCCCGAGAGCCTGTCGTCAGAGACACTCGGCGACCACGCCCGCGCGTGGAGCGCCGAGGCCCTCGGCATGGCCCTGACGCCCGCCGACATCCGCACCCTGGGCGCCTACCGGGCCCGGACATGATCGGCCGCCACCTCAACCGCACCTTGGAGGTGTGGCGGCCGGCCACGACCGACGACGGCTACGGCGGACAGGAATCCACCTACGTCCACCAAGGCGACGTGCGCGGGAAAGTCGACCAGCCGTCCGCGTCGGAACGGATGCTCGCGCAGCAGGCCGGGGCCGAGCACACCCACGACGTCTACCTCCTGCCCAACGCGGACGTGCAGCGCGGTGACGAGCTACGCGGCGGCGGGCAGCGGCTCCGCGTCAAGCAGGTCGTCGAGCCGTCGGCGACCCGCTACCGCAAGGCCGAGTGCCAGCTGATCCAGACGGAGCCCGACTGATGACCCGCTCCGGGATGACCGTAGAGATCGTCGGAGCCGACCGGCTGAAAGCCCAGCTGGATGACCTCGGCGAGGACATCGTCGGCGCGCTGCGCAAGGCCGTGAAGGAGTCGGCCGAGGCCGTGAAGGCCGACACGCAGCGCGACGTCGCCAGGGACAGCGGCAACCTGCACGACGAGGTCGACATCAAGTTCAAGGACGACGACCTGACCGCCATGGTCGGCTGGCACAACGACAGCGAGTACTACGCGCGGTTCCTGGAGTACGGCACCCGGCGGGCCGAGGCCCGCCCCGCGCTGCGGCCCGCGCTGGAGGCCGAGCGCGCCCGCTACCGGGCCCGGCTGACTGAAGAAGTCAGGAGGGTCCTGCGGTGACCGCGGCCGCCGACCCGCTGCTGCCGATCCAAGGCGCCCTCGTCCAGGCCCTACGCGCCGACACCGAGCTGAGCATGCTCATCAGCGGCGTGTACGACTACCTGCCCGAGGAGGCCGGCTACCCGTTCGTCGTGGTCGGCGAGGCCCTCGGCATTCCGGACAACGCCCACGACCGGTACGGGCAGGAGACCTCAGCCACGCTCCACGTGTGGTCGCAGTACCGCGGCTACAGCCAGGGCCTGAAGATCGGCGCCCGCATCACCGCCGTCCTCGACCACCAGCCGCTCACCATCCCCGGGCACGACCACGTCGTCACCCGGTGGGAGAGCACGCAGACGCTCACCGACCCCGAGCCGCCCGGCAACATCCGGCACGTCGTGCTGCGCTACCGCATCGTCACCGAGCAGCCGCCCGCCTGACCCGCTCCCCACAACGCCCCGGCCCGCGCCCGCGGTCCGGGCCTCACCCCTGCGCAGAAACGGAGGCGCCCCCGTGGCAGCCCTGAACGCCATCCGCATCACCACCGTCGGTGGCGTCGCCGACCTGGCAGCAGCCGCTGTAGCCGCGGCCGGCGGCGGCGACACCGCGCCCGTCGGCCCGAACTACTTCCTGTACGTGACCAACGGCGACGCCAGCCCGCACACGGTCACCCTCGCCACCCCGGGCACGGTCGACGGGCACGCGATCGCCGACGCCACCCTCGTCGTCGCCGCGGGCAAGTCCGGTCTCATCCCGCTCACCAATCTGTTCCGCGGCGCCACCGGCCGCGCCGCCATCACCTACGACGGAGTCACGGCCGTGAAGGTCGCCGTCTTCACCCTGGGAGCCTGACATGGCAGGTAAGGACGCGCTCGGCACACAGTTCCTGCGCGACACGACGGGCGCCGGCGCCTACGGAGTGATCGCCCAGGTCTCCGACATCTCCGGCCCGTCCCGCAAGCGGGAGGCCATCGAGGTCACCGCGCACGACTCCCCCAACAAGTACCGGGAGTTCATCAAGGGCCTCAAAGACGGCGGCGAGGTCCAGATCACCATCAACTACGACCCCGGCAACTCCACGCACTCCGCGCTCGACGGGGACTTCGAGGAGGACGACCTGCGTAACTACCAGGTCATCATCCTGCCGGACGACCCCGACGAACACACCTGGAGCTTCTCCGCGATGATCACCGACCTCGGCGACGCGTACCCCATCGACGACAAGATGGAGCGCAGCGTGACGTTCAAGATCTCCGGCAAGCCCACCCTCACCCCGACCGGCTGATCAGGAGACGACGCACCATGAGCTCACTGAAGGACCTCATCCGCAACGCGGACGACATCAAGACCGAGGACAACGTCTCGATCCCCGAGTGGGCCCCGGGCGTGATGTTCCAGGTGTGCGGCCTGCCGTCGGACGACTGGGAGACCTACCAGAACAGGTCGTCCACCATGACCCGACGGGACTCCGCCAAGGGGGTGGAGATGACGGTCAAGTCGAACAAGGCCTGGATCGTCGCCCGATGCCTGCGCGAGCAGGAGACCGGCGAACTCGTCTTCCCCGACGTCCGCGAGGGCGTCGCGATCCTGTCCAAGCGCTCCGCCGGCATCGTCAACGGCCTGTTCAACCTCTGCCGTCACCTGTCCGACGACGACAAGGACTTCACGCAGAAGGTCGCGGCGGCCGAGGCGGATTTCGGCGACGGCCAGAGCTGAGGCTGCAGTACGACCTGGCCGCCGCTTTCCGCATGACCCCGGCCGAGGTCCTGGAGCGCTTCCGTGAGGACGAGCTCATCCGCCTCGTCGCCTACCAGAACCTCTACGGGCCCATCGGGCCGGCGCGCATGGACGTCGTGGCCGCCCGGCTCGGGATGGACATCGCCGCCCCGCACATGAAGAAGGGGCAGCGCCCCACGCTCAAGGACCACATCGTCCAGTGGAGTAGGTCCGCCCGGCCCCGCAAGACCGGCCAGGAGCTCCTTGCCGCGGTGCGCGGCATTCAGGCCGGGTTCGACCGGCCCGGCCGAACAGAGGGGAGGTCGCGATGACCGTGCTGGACGAGATCCTTGTCCGTATCGGCATGGACTCCTCGGGTGTCGATGAGGGCGTCGATGAGGCCACCGGCCGCCTGGATGGTCTGGCCGGCCCGGCCGCCGTCGCGGGTGTCGCCGCGGGAACTGCGCTCGCAGTGGGCTTTGCCGGGGCCATGGACATCACCGAGGCGCGGGGCCAACTTCAGAAGAGCCTCGACCTGACCAGCGAGGAGGCCGAGCGCGCCGGCGGCATCGCAGGTGAGGTGTTCTCCGCGGGGTTCGGCGATTCCCTCAGTGACGTGAGCGACAGCCTCGCGAGCGTCACCAGCGCCATGGGCAAGCTGGGCGACTTCACCGACGCCGAGCTTGAAGACATGACCAAGGGCGCCATGGCGCTCGGCAAGACGTTCGAGGTCGATATCGGCGAGGCCTCGACCGCCGCGGGGACCCTGATCCACGCAGGCCTCGTGAAGGACGGCACCGAGGCGTTCGACGTCCTCACCAAGGCCGCCCAGACCCTGCCCAAGAGCATGGTGGCCGACCTGCCCGCGATCGTCACCGAGTACGGGCAACACTTCAAGCGCATCGGCCTGGACGCCGCGACCAGCTTCGGCATGATGAGCCAGTTCGTGAAGGCCGGCGGCCGGGACATCGACCAGGCCGCCGACGTCCTGCACGAGTTCGCCCGCATCACCAGCGAGGAGACCGACCGGGCCAAGGCCGGGTTCCAGGCCCTGGGCCTGGACGGCACGAAGATGCTGGCCGACATCGGCAAGGGCGGCAAGCCTGCGGCCGACGCCCTGCAGCTCACCCTCGACAAGCTCCGTGGCGTCGAGGACCCGGCCAAGCGCGCGCAGCTCGGTGTCGCCCTGTTCGGCGACATGGCCGGCGAGGCGGCCGACGCGCTCCTCGCCATGAACCCCGAGACCGCCAAAGCGGCCTCCGGGATGGACCAGGCGGCCGGGGCGTCCAAGAAGCTGACCGAGTCCATGGAGAAGGACCCCGCCCAGCAGATGGACGCCGCCATGCGGACCCTGCAGATGACGCTCGGCGAGGCCCTGCTGCCGATCGTGCTCAAGGCCTCGGAGCTGTTCAACGAGCACAAGGAGATCATCAAGACGCTCGCGCCGATCATCCTTGGCCTGGTCGTCGCCCTCGGCATCATGGCCGCCGTGATCTGGCTCGTGAACCTGGCCATGCTCGCCAACCCGATCACGTGGATCATCCTCGGCATCGTCGCCCTCATCGCGATCATCGTGCTCCTGATCGCCAAGTGGGACTGGGTCAAAGCCCAGTTGGAGATCCTGTGGGACTGGATCAGCGCCAAGGCCAAGGAGATCTGGGACCCGATCGCCGCGTACTTCAGCGGCCTGTGGGACGACATCACCGAGTCCTTCACCCAGGGCATGGACTGGATCAAGGGCCTGTTCGAGAACTTCCACCCGCTCGACTGGATCAGCGCCAACTGGGACAAGCTCACCGGCTGGCTCGACCGGCAGTGGGACTCCCTGTACGAGACCGTGCGCGATGCCATCCACTCCATCGGCGGCCTGTTCGGCGGCATGTGGGACGGCATCACCGGCGGCCTGAAGAAGGCCCTCAACGGGGCGATCTACCTCATCAACGGGGCCATCGAGGGCATCAACTACCTGATCTACGGGGCCAACAAGGTTCCCGGGGTGAACATCCCGTACATCCCGTTCATCCCCTACCTGGCCGAGGGCGGGATTACGACCGGCCCCACCCTCGCCATGATCGGCGAGGGCCGCGAGCAGGAGGCCGTCCTGCCGCTGTCCAAGCTGGAGGCCCTGATCAGCACGCCCGCGGCGATGGCCGCCCCGTCCACGGGCAAGGTCCAGCCGGTCCAGGTCTTCATCACCCCGTCGGTCAACCCCGGCGGATTCCAGGACGCGTTCCAGTACGAGGTGCGCACCCGGGCCGGCTCATCGGTCGCCCGCTACGCAGGAGAGGAGGACACGTAGCCATGGTGTCCCTGCCGCCCCCCGACCGGCTGGAGCTGTTCTACGACGGGCAGTGGCACGACCGCACCGGTGACCTGCGCGTCACCCAGGACGTGACCATGTCGCGTGGCCTGACCGCCGAGGGATCCCGCGCGGCCCCCTCGGCGGCCGACATGCTCCTCGACAACCGCCACGGCGACTACAGCAAGCGCGACCCGAACAGCGCGCTGTACGGGAAGATCGGCCCCAACACACCGCTGCGCTACAGCGTCGAGGCCGGGCACCCCTACCTGCTGCTGCCCGGAGACACCACATCCGCGCTCACCACGCCCGATCACGCCTCGCTCGACGTCACCGACCTCGACCTCCGCCTGGAGGTCGCCCTGGACGACTACACCGTCAACCAGGAGCTCGCCGCGCGGTTCGAGGCCGCGGGAAACCAGCGCCATTTCACCTTCCGGCTGATCAACTCCGGGCAGATGTGGTTCGAGTGGTACCCCGACGGGACCTCGGGCAGCCAGAAGAGCGCGGGCAGCCTGCCGCGGGTGCCCGCCAACCCGGGCCAGCGCATCGCCCTGCGCGTCGTCCTGGACGTCAACGACGGCGCCGGCGGACACCTCGTCTCGTTCTACTGGGCGCCGACGATCAACGCGACCAGGTGGCACCTGCTCGACACCGACACCGGAGGCGCCGGCACCACCGTCCTGCCCACCGGCACCGCGGGCCTGCAGCTCGGCACGAACGTGGGCATCATCGGCAACGGGGCCGCCGGCCGCATCTACGCAATGCAGCTGTGGGACGGCGCCACGGGCACCCGCAAGGTCGACCTCGACCTGTCCACGGCCGAGGCCGGGGACACCAGCCTCACCGACGGCGGCGGCCGGATGTGGACTCTCACCGGAGCCGCAACCCTGGCCAACCGCCACGTCCGCCTCGCCGCCGAGGTCCCCGCCTGGCCCCCGCAGCAAGACCTCACCGGCGCCGACCAGACCGTGCCGATCACCCCGGCCGGGATCACCCGCCGCCTCGACGCCGGGAACAAGCCGCTCGACTCGGCGATCCGCCGCTACCTGCAGGCCAGCGGCGCCGTGGAGTGCTGGCCCCTCACCGACGGCACCGAGGCCACCTGGGGCGCCTCGCTGCGGTCCGGGCGGCCCATGACCGTCTACCGCGACGGCGACGCCCCCCAATGGGGCAAAGGCGCCCTCGCGGACTGGATCGAGCCAACCGTCCTGTGCCCGCCGGGGACCGCAGGGACCCTCGTCGGGCACGTGCCCGACCTCGCGGCCACGGGCGGCTGGTCGGTCGACCTGTGCCGCGCCGACAAGGGCATCCTGCTCTACTGGCTGATCTACGACCGGGGCGCCGGCACCGACGCCGACAACCAGATCTCCTACTCGATCCTCATGCAAGCGCCCCTCAACCAGATCATCATCACGAGGAACGCGTCCGGCGCCACCTCCTCCTCGACCGCGCTCCTCGTCACGATCACCAACGCCGGGATCTTCGACAACAAGCCGCACCACCTGCGCTTCAAGGTCGACACCACCACGCCCGGAACGACCCCGTGGTCCCTGTGGATCGACGGCGTCCTCGCGGGCAGCGGCACGGACACGATCACCCCCAAGCCGGTCCAGCGCGTCGAGGCCGACTGGCAACAGATCGACACCACCCTGCGCGACCCGATGGCGCTCGGGTACGTCACCTACTGGGGCCCGGCCGCGCCCGGCGCCGCCGAGGTCTTCGAGGCGCTCACCGGCTGGCCCGGTGAGACCGCCGGCGCGCGGTTCCTGCGCGTGTGCGCCGAGGCCGGCGTGCCTGCCTACCTGATCGGCGACGACGACGAGCAGGTGCGCCTCGGGACGCAGCGGGCCGCGAAGTTCCTTGACGTGCTGCAGGCCGGCGCCGACGCCGACCTCGGCTACGTCCTGGAGCACCGCGCCGAGCGGGCCCTGGTCTACCGCGGCCACGACTCCCTCTACAACCAGGACCCGGCGCTCACCCTGGACTTCAGCCAGGGCGTGATCTCCCAGCCGTTCCGGCCGCTCGACGACGACAAACTGGCCCGCAACGACATCACCGTGCAGCGCCGCGGCGGGTCGTTCGGGTTCGCCGTCCTGGAGGACGGGCCGCTGTCCGTGCAGGACCCGCCGGACGGGATCGGCCGCTACGACGTCGCCCACACCCTCTCGCTGGCGGACGACGACCAGCCCGCCCACCAGGCCAGCTGGCGCCTGCACATGGGCACCTACAACGGCCTGCGCTACACCAAGATCACCCTCAACATGGGCAACCCCCGCGTGTGGGCGATGGCCCGGGACATCTACCTCGCCGACGTCGGCGACAAGATCCGGCTCACGAACCTGCCCGCCTCCCACGGCCCCGATGATGTGGACCTGCTCATCCTCGGCTACGCCGAGACCGTCGGCGAGGAGCGCTGGACGATCACGTTCACGTGCGCCCCGGGCGCCCCCTGGGACGTCGCCGTCCTCGGCGACCGGGACCGAGGCCGGTCCAACACCTCCGGCTGCACCCTCGGCGGCGGCGGGGTGAGCGCGAGCGCCACCACGCTCACGCTCGTCACCGCGGCCGGCGCCTCCCGCTGGATCGACTCCGCCACCTACCCGTCCAGCTTCCCGTTCGACGTCGTCATGGGCGGCGAGCGCATCCGGATCACCGCGATCACCGGCACCACCCTTACCCAGACCGCCAACGCCGTCCGGTCCCAGAACGGCGTCATCAAGGCGCACGCGGCCGGGACCCCGGTCCGGCTCGCCCGGCCCGCCATCATCGCCCTGTAGGAGGTGCCATGCCCTACCCCGAGCTGCTCTCAGGGCAAGAGATCACGCCCGAGCTCCTGGCCGCGATCATGCCGCTGGAGGCCCGGAAGCTCGCCGACGAGCAGCGCACGAACGCGACCCTGGCCGCGGACGCCGTCCTGTCCGTGCCGGTGGCCGCGCAGGCCGCCTACAGGGTGACCAGCTACATCATCTACAGCCAGAACCTCGCCGCGTCCGCGACGAGCGGCATCACGATCGGGTGGACGGCCCCGGCCGGCGCGACGCTGCAATGGACCTCCGGCGGCACCAGCGGCACGACCGCCACGACCACCCAGGACGTCACCGTTCAGAACCTCGCCGCCACCCGCGGCCTGCCGTCGAACCTCGGCACGAGAATGAGTGCGATTCCTTTCGGCACCCTCGTCACGGGTGTCACGGCCGGCACGTTCTCCCTGCGCTGGGCGCAGGTGGCCGTCAACGCGATCCCCACGTTCGTCCATGCGGACTCCTGGATCAGCCTGCGCCGCGTCGCCTGACGCTCCTCCCCTTCTCCGCTCAGCCCCGCGCCGACCCGGCCCGGGGCTTCTCTCATCTCTGGAGGCCCCTCATGGCCGCGCCACTGCCCGCGGACCGGCTGCTCGCCGCGTTCCGCGCCGAAGGCGTCACCGTCGTCGAACACGACGGCTGGCGCACCCACAACCGCAACGGACACGGCGACTGGGGCCCCGTGGTCGGCGTGATGATCCACCACACCGTCAGCAGCGGCACCGCCAACTCGGTCCGCATCTGTAACGACGGCTACACCGGCCTGCCCGGACCGCTGTGCCACGGCGTGATCGCCAAGGACGGCGTCGTCCACCTGCTGTCGGCTGGCCGCGCCAACCACGCGGGCGGCGGCGACCCCTCCGTGCTGCAGGCCGTGACCAGCGAGACGTACGGCGCCCGGCCGCCGGTCCCGCGCGAGCACCAGGGCAGCGCCGGCGCTGTCGACGGCAACGCTCGCTTCTACGGCTTCGAGTGCATCAACCTCGGCAACGGCACCGACCCGTGGCCGCCCGCCCAGCTCGACGCCATCGAGCGGGTCTCGGCGGCCCTGTGCCGGGCCCACGGCTGGGGCGCCAAGTCCGTGATCGGCCACTCCGAGTGGTCCGACTGGAAGAACGACCCCCGCGGCTTCGCCATGCCCGGCATGCGCGACCGGATCCAACACCGCCTCGGCCAGGACCCGGCCAAGCCCAAGCCCCCCGCCAAGCCCAAGCCCCCTGCCTACGAGCCGTTCCCCGGCACCGCCTTCTTCAAGGGCGCGCCGAGCTCACCGATCATCACCGCGATGGGCCGCCGCCTGATCGCCGAGGGCTGCGGCCGCTACCGGGTCGGCCCCGGCCCGCGCTGGTCCGAGGCCGACCGCCAGTCGTATGCCGCCTGGCAGCGGAAGCTGGGTTTCTCCGGCACCGACGCCGACGGCTGGCCCGGCCGCGCCTCCTGGAACGCCCTCAAGATCCCCAAGATCAAGTGAACGGAGCCCCCATGAACAACCTCTTCGCCAGCGTGCTGCGTACTGCCGTCCCGCTCACCGCCGGCTGGATCCTCACCGTCACCGGCGCCCTCGGCATCGAGACCGACTCGAAGGCCGTCACCGGCGGCGTCACCGCCGCCGTCACCCTCGCCTACTACGTGCTGTTCCGGCTCGCCGAGCTCGCGGCCGACCGCATCGGCTGGGAACCCGCCCGCCTCATCGCGGGCCTGGCCCTCGGGTGGGCCCGGCCGCCGGAGTACCAGGCCCCGACCGGCACGCTCCCGGTCCGCATCCACTTCGACAAGGAAGCGCTGCGGGCCGACATCGGCGACGCCCTGCGAGGGGCAGCCCAGGACGCGGACGACCGCCCGTGACCCCAACCGAGTCCACCCACGTGGCCGTAGAGCTGGAGAAGCTACGCGGCTCCCTTGAGGCCGGGTTCGCCCGCGTCGACGGCTCCCTCGCCCTCCTGGTCCAGCGCAACGACCAGACCGACAAGCAGCTCGCCGACCACGAACAGCGCCTCGACGCCCTGGAGCGCGCCCGCTGGCCACTCCCCTCCATCGCCGCCATCACCGGCCTCGCCGCCCTCGGGATCACCCTGTACGAGCTCGCCGTCAGCTGACCGGCTTCGCCGTTCGGCCCCCACCACGCTCTGAGGCACGGCACGATGCGGAGATGAGCGCCGACACCGACCACCTGCACCCTGCCCTCGCCACGATCCGAGAGTGCGACATGGGCGAGTACCGATCGACCCCCGGTGAGACCAACCGGCTTCCCGAACACGCGCTCAACGTGTTCTCGGTCGACGGCACGGAACTAGTTGACCTGACCTGTGCCGGAGCCATGCCGGTGCCCGCAGTCGGCGACGTCATCGGCCTACACGAAGCAGAGGCGCGAGTCGTCAGCGTCAGCACTCGGTACACCCGCTCCAACGGCCGCGTCAACGTCTACACTCACGTGGTCGTCGAGGCAGACGAGCCCTAACCCTCGCTGAACCACGATGCCCCCTCCGCCCGACGGCGGAGGGGGCATTCGTCGTTTCCCCGACGCATTCGGGGAGTACGTTCTGAGTGTCGAGGTCAGAACGCGAACGGAGCCAGTATGCCCGAGCAGCCCAGCCCCGCACCCACGCCCGAGACATTCGCCAAGCGCGCCCGCCGCGCCCGCGACCGCGCCGGCCTGACCCGCCCCGTCGCCGGCGGCCTGGTCGGCCGGTCCGCCGAGTGGGTCAAGGGCATCGAGAACGGCACGATCGGAATGCCCCGCCTGCCCATGCTCATTCGTCTCGCCGCCATGTACGAGTGCGACATTGCCGACCTCACCGGAGACGACCGCATCGCCGCCGCCTCGTACACGAAGTCCGCCCACGCCGACCTACCGGCCATCAAGCGGGCCCTGACTACCTACCAGCTCACCCCGACCGCCACCGAGCCCGAGCCCGCCACCGTCCTCACCGCCCGTGTACGGCAGGCCTGGCGACTGTGGCACGGCACCGGAGACCACCGGTCCCGCGTCGCCGCCCTGCTGCCGAACCTGCTGACGGACACCCAGCACTCTGCCCGCGTGCTTGAGGGCGACGAGCGGCGGCGTGCCCTCGTCGCGCTGGGCCAGACCTACCACCTGGCCCAGCTGTTCCTCTCGTTCCAGCCCGCGCCAGACCTGATCATGCTCACTGGCGACCGGTCGATGACCGCGGCGCAGGACGCGGACAGTCCCCGCGCGATCGCCGGCGCCGCCTGGTACATGAACCACGTCTACCGCGACGCGAACGAGGCCGCCGAGGCGCGCGTCGAGCTCGCCGAGCAGGCCGCCGCGCTGCTCCGCCAGGACGACGAGGAGGACCTGGCCCGCTGGGGGCTGCTGCAACTCGCCGTCGCCCTCTCCTTCGCGAAGATCGGCCGCGAGGGGCAGGCCTGGCGCTACTGGGACCGCGCGAACGACGCCGCCCGCCGCCTCGGCCCCCAGTACGCCCACCCCTGGCTGATCTTCGGGCAGGGCATCGTCGACGCCTACGCCCTCACCATGCACAACGACCTCATGCAGCCGGGCAAGGCACTTGAGGTAGCGTCCGCGCTCGACCTCGACGCCGTCCCGTCGGCGACGCGTCGGAGTTTCCACCTGGTCGAGACCGCCCGCGCGCACGGCATGCAGGACGAGGGCGTCGCCGCTGTCGCGCTGCTGCAAAAGGCACACGGGGAGTCGCCGGAGACCGTCCGGTACAACATGCACACCAGGATGGTCCTGCCGGAGCTCGCGAAGACCGGGCCGCGCATGGTCCGGGCCGACGCCCGCAACCTCGCCCAACAGCTCGGCGTAGCCGTGTGATCACGTAGGGGGTAGAAACCCTACCTGCCACCAAGGGGGCAGGAACCCTACCCCCCGTCAGATCGCCTCGCCCCTAACGTCGTAGACACCTCAGGTCACCACGACGGTAGGGAGCGAGCATGGACGAGCAGCCCCACGACAGGTCGGCCGAGACTCTGGTCTCTGTCGACCTCGGCGCCGCACTCGACGAAGCGGCCGACATCACCGAGGCCCACATCGAGGAGGAGGCCGAACGGCACATCGGCTACGCCCTCCGCCTGCAGCGCCACTGCCCGGATGACGTGGCCCTCGCCCACCTCACGGACTCGCTGATCTCGTACTGCTCCTCGCTCGCGCAGGGCGTCTCGATGATCCCGGCCGTCGAGCGCCCCTCGCGCGGTACCGCCGCGGTGGAGACCTGGACCCAGCTGGTCAAGGCCGGTCCCGACACCGGCCCGCTCGCCAACTGGAGTTACGCCCGGCAACTCGGCCTGATCGGGCGCGACTTGCTCCAGACCCTGCAGTACCACCGGCGCGCGGACCGGCACGCTGCGTTCATCGGCCGCACGGAGCTGCCGCCGGTAGCCGTGGACCGGCCGTGACCCCGGCATGGCGGCAGGCCGCCTACTGCGCCGTCCTGGTCGGCATTCTCGCCGTCATCGTCGTCGGCATCACCCCTTGAGCTCCCGAGCCCGGAGGCGGCTATCTGCCCCGGGCCCGGAGGCGGGCAGCTCATGCACCTCACGCCCGCGCACAGCCCCTGTCCACCCGGACAGGTCATGCACCACCCATCGAGAGAAGGGCACGGCACATGGCACAGGACATCACCCGCTGGACGGTCATCGCGGGCAACGAGGAGAACAGCCAGGGCGAGACCGGCTCGGGTAGCGACGGGCAGGAAGGCAACCCCTCGCAGGGCTGCGGCGACAACTAGCAAGGTGCGATGACCGCCGGCTCCGCTCTGGCAGGATCAGGGCGGAGCCGGCTACCTGAGGAGCGAGGAATGGCGCGAGACATCGCTGGCGAGGGACGGGTCACGATCTTCCGTCTACTGCACAACTGGCCGGACAACATTTCCGGAGTCGTCGCGTACACAACCACCGGACATTTCGGCGACACCGCCGTCATGGGCTACATCCCCATCCCGGAGGTCCCGGACGTGTCCCTGCTGAACGTGGCAGCACGACACCTTCCGCTGGCCGCCGGTCAGGAGGCCCACGCCGCCTGGGTCCTGTGCACAGGCTGGAGCTCCCGGACCGTGATGAAGCCCGGAACGCTGGACATCCCCGAGGCCAAGTGGGAGTTGGAGATCGACACCACAACTGCCCCGAAGGAGACGATCTACGGCCACAGCAGGCTGCTCGTAGGTCGGTTCTCCATGCCGGACGACACCCTCATGAACGCCGCCCGCGCGCTGCTCCCCGCGCTCGCTGGCTGACTGGACCGCCCCGGCCGGGTTTCCCGCTCCCCCGCGGCCGGCCGGGGCTACATCACGAGCTGCGCGAGGGGGACACCGAGCGCGCGGGCGATGAGCAGCAGGTCCCCGTACCGGGCATCGGTGTCCCCTGCCTCGATGCGCTGGAGCGTGCGGCGGTCGACGGTGGACATCTCGGCAAGTCCCTCCTGGGTCAGGTCCGAGTGCAGCCGGCGCCCGCGGATGCGGGCGCCGAGCTGTCGACGTTCTTGATGTACCCATTCGGGTAGTTCGCGCGGCACGCGCCCCACGCTGAGCAAGTCAAGATCATTTGTCAGCGTCAGGGCTGACGCATTTTGTGATCTTCATGGCCGCAGGTTGCCCCAGCCGCCCGGAAGCGGCCTGTGCTACGGCAGTTGGCGCTCTGCGCTCACGGCCCACCACACCATGAGTCGCAGGTTCGTGGGCAGCCCGAGGGTCTTCCTCAGGACCGACAGCTGTCGGTTCACCTCTCGCTCGCTCACGTCAGCCCGCTCCGCCACCTTCGCCTGCGAGTCGGCGGTCTCCATGGCCCGAAGGATCGTTCGCTGG
>NZ_JBFBNW010000042.1:0-21702 GCF_040683955.1 Streptomyces sp. NPDC093111
AGCCCTGGCTCTCGGAGTCCTGGTTCAACCTGGCCCTGCTGCACAAGTTCCGGCACGACTGGGAGCAGGCCCGGGCCGCCGGGCTGCGCGCGGTCTCCTGCGGAGACACGACGCGGAGTGACTGCGTCACTCCAAGAGGACTGCGCCGCTGCGCGGCGCCGGGCGGAGTGGGCCCGGGAGGGCAGTCACCTTCGGTGACTGCGGGACGGACCGGCCGACCGGGGGTGCGGCCCGTGGGGTGGGGCTGCGCGGTAGGTCATACCCGCCTTCGGCGGGTATTTCGGCTGGTCAGATGCCCTGCGGTGGGGTTGTGGCCGTGGTCCTGGTGGTGAGACGCCTCTGGCCCCTGCGGGGCCGGCGGCTCCGGACCACACCCTGAACCTGATCACAGTATGCACCCGAACCCGGGGACACGTCCAGCCCTCCACCCGGAAGAGGGGAGCACCCTCCGTGCAACATGAGGAGCGTACCCGCCTGACAGGTGGTCTATGCCAATCTAGCCAAAAGCGCAGCAAGGGGGTGGGGGGTCGGCCGCGTCTGAACACCTCAGGTTGTGCCTGGAAATGCATAGGATGCAAGGCAGGGAGAGTTCCTGAAATCTCGCCAGGAATCCCGCCAAGAGGCCGCATGACAAACCCGCAAAAGCCCCTGAGGAAACTGCTGCTGATCTGCCGTCAAAAGGCCGATGCGAAAATCGAATATGGGAGGGGTGGATTTTCTCTATTCACTCTCTTTCGCTGTTCTGAGCTGTCAGGGTTCTCCTATGACCTTCACTGAAACTTCTTCCTGCTGGGACTGCGGCGGCGCCGGGACGGCCGCCGGGCCGATGCGTCAGGACCCTGCTGTGATGCCGTGCGGGACCTGCGACGGCCGGAGCGCCATGACCGCGGAGCACCCTTCCGGGACCGTTGTGCGGCCGGAGCCGCGCGCGGTCGCGCTCTCCCTGGTCCGGGTGAACGCGCTCGATCACGCGGCCTCCTCCTCCCCCGCCCACGGGCCGGCGGAGCCCAACTGGGAGATGCACCGCCGCCTGACTCGCGTGCTGGAACGCTGGCAGGCGGACGGCACCCTGCGGGAGGACGCCCTGCTGCTCACCGAGTGGCTGGCGGTCGACCTGGTAGCCGGCCTCTCCGAGCAGTTCCGCGACCCGGCCCGCATGGAGCGGTGGCTGCTCGACTTCGGCGACCAGGTCTCCCAGGGCCAGCAGCACGCCCATCCGGCCGGCCCTACGGCGATCGAGATCCTCTCGGTCGTCGCCGAGGAGGCCACCGCCCGGCCTTCGGGGACCGCCGGGGAGGAGCGCCTGGCCCGGATCGGCGCCCCGTTCCTGCTCTACCTTCGCGACGGCCACGAGCTCCAGGACGCCCGCGAGGTCGTGCTGACGTTCGCGTTGTGGGCGGGCTCGCAGCTCGCGGGCCTCATGCGCAACGACGCCGGGCGGATCACCGCCTACCTGGATGCCCGCGACAACGCCCGCTGACGAGCCCGCGCCCGACATCGGTACGAACTAGGCCGGCACCCCGTACCACCCGCTTCGGTGGCAGGGGTGCCGGCCTTTTTGCGAGAAACGCAATTTCGGGTTTGCCGGGGCGTCTATCGGATGCCGGGGGCGTGCTCGCCGCCGAGTTGGACTTCGCGGCGGCATTCGGTGCAGTCGGGCAGGCCGCTGACGCGGCGGGGCTTGTCGCCCTTGACCCACCTGAACCCGCACAGTGCCGTGGTCAGCTCGTTGTCCTGGACCTGGTCGTCCTCGGAGGCGTGGGAGCCGTACCCGCGAACGTCCCAGGTGTACGTCGGCCCGCCGTTGTAGGGGGCGGTGTCGGGCCAGGTGTAGACGGGGTCGGTGCTGGTGCAGCGCAGCCGCGGGTCGGGGCCGGTCCAGTTCTTGCCGTAGCGGATGCGGGAAGCGGCGTCGACGGCGTCGGCCAGGCGCTCGAAGGACAGGTCGTAGTCCTCCATGTGCTCCCAGGAGCCGGGTTCCTGCCGGCGCATGAGCTTGCGGAACATCAGCAGCAGGCGGTCCAGGTCGTGGTGTTCGACGCGCAGGGTGCGGGTGTCGTGGTCGTAGCCGTACGTCGGGTCGGGGGTGTAGGCGCTCGGCATCGGTCCTCGCTGATGTCGTGCCGTCTCCCGGGGCCAGACCGGCTACTGGACGGCGGCGTGGTCGTATCCCCGTTCAACGAGCCGGTGGCAAGGGGGTGCGGGGCTGGGGTCCTGCTGGTCGTCAAGGGGGGCGTGCCTGCGGATCGAAGGGGCCGGGGCTCACTGTCGGCGGCGGGTCCCGGCTTGTGCTTGGTGGCGCCGGGCGGCGGGGCGGCGTCGGGTGGTGCGGGTCGAGGCGCGGCTGGCCGGGGCGCGGTCGAGGCCGTCGAAGAGGGCGACGTGCAGGCGGGCCGGCTTGCCCTTCAACGTGCTCTTCAACTTGCTCTTCAACGTGCTCTTCAACGTGCCTTTCAACTTGCCTCCAGCGACCTGCGCGGTGTGGGGAACGCGCAGGTCGGGGCGGGTGGTCAAGGGGGGGGCGGGGCGTGCCGACTACTTCCCCTGGAGACCCTTCTGGGCGGTGAGGCGCGCGAGGGCGGAGGGGCGGCCCTTCGGGGTGGCGCGGATGTCGTCCCAGTCGATGGCGGGGTGGGTGAGGAGGACGTCGAGGTCGCCGAGGCGGTAGAGCGCGACCGAGGGGGCCCAGGAGCGGGGCTGGTGGCGGCTGCGGACGTGGAGGGCGGGGCGCAGCCAGCGGGCGCGGGTGAGGTGGTTGAGGTCGCTGTCGCGGATGCCGAGGTGGCGTGCGGCGGCGGTGCGGTCGAGGAGCCGGCCGTCGTGGCGGGCTTTGTCGAGGGCGGTGCGGTCGGTGAACTGCTCGATGGCGAGGCCGTCGTAGAGGGGGTGGCCCTTGTAGTCGCCGGTGCGGGGGATGAGGCCCTTGCGGGCGAGCTCGGGGAGCACGTCCGCATCGACGGGGGTGCCGAAGCGCTCTGTGAGGAGCTCGGCGGCGCGGGTGGCGCCCATGTCGGGCAGGGTGCCGGTCATGGCCAGGAGCTCTTCCTTGCGGTCGAGGGCGGCCTGGACGACCGCGGCGGACCAGCGGGTGCCGGCGATGTCGGCGGGCGGGATGAGGCCGAGGGCCAGGGCGCGCTCGAACCGCCACAGCTCGACGCCGAGGGCGGCGGGGAACTGGACCGGGCCGAAGCTGGCCGGGGCCTTGGCCGGGGCGGTCTGGGACTTGGTCGTGGGCATCGCGGAACCTCCGTGGGTGGTCGTGCGGTACGGGCACCGGGTGGTGCCGGAAACATGCCGATAGATCCCGTTTGCTGTCAATAGGCTTGGTTTTAGAGGGAGTTGGGGGCTGGCCTCACAAGCCGCGCCCGCGTACACGAGGGCCGGGTTCACTCGTGTGGGTGAACCGTGGGGGCGTCGTCGGTGCGGTTCTCCGGGCACGCGAACGCCCCGCACGGTGTGCCCGTGCGGGGCGTCGGTGGAGGGGCCGTGGAAGGGGCCGGAGGGGGTGCTGGGGCTACTGCCCGCACTCGCAGCCGGGCGGGCACGTCTCGCCGTCGCCGTATGGGTTCTCGGCGCGCTGGGCGTTCACGCGGATCCGGGATTCCTCGGTGAGGCCGTTGACGAACCCGTAGTAGAGCTTGGGTGCCGCTGCGTCGGGGTCCACCTCCGCGTGGTCGTCGCGTACGTGCACACCGACCGCCGCCAGGACATCGTCCAGGGGGGTTCCGATCCAGTGGGTCGGGCCCATGAACGAGCAGAAGGGGCAGACGGCGGTCACGGTGTTCGCCGGCGGCTCGACGAGCGGGCGGCCCAGGAAATCGGTGGCGGTCATACCCGGCCAACGAGCCCACGGAAGGGCCGGTTACCGGGTGCGGGCGCCGTCGCCGAGAACGCGGCGCCCGCGAGGGGCCTGCGCCTGCGTCGGGCCGAGGACGCCCCGGGCGCGCAGGTCGTCGGTGTCGGGGAGGTCGAGGGGCGGCAGGCCGTGGAGATCGGCCTCGGTGGCGCGGATCGGCGGTACGGCGGGGCCGGCGCCGAGGGCGCGGCGGGCGGAGGGTGAGGTCACGGCAGGAGCGTACGGGCCGTCAGCACCGGGCCGGGTCCGGGCGTCTTCGCGGCGCCCCGCCCCCGGCCCTGGGGAGAGAACCTCTCGTACGGCTCCGCGTACAAAGAGGTGTCGTCGCGGGCGGACGGCTTGCCCGGGGGTGGTGACCTGCGAGAACCGGGTGGTCCGGGAATCCGGGGGTCCCACTCACGGTCACACCTTCGGTCCCCCGCCTAGACCGCCTCTGCACGCAACCCTCCAGCCCCCTCCCGGTGCAACTACTGAAGGGGTGCGGCCGGTGGGGCTTGCCCACCGGCCGCGCCCCGGGTCAGAGCCTCGGCGCCGCGATCCCCACGACCACGGTGACGAACACGCCCGCCACGGTGGCCGCCACGGTGAGCGGGGCGCGCAGGCCGGGGTGACGCCACACCAGATAGGCGGGCACGGTCACCAGCAGCACGCCGACGGCGACCAGGAGCAGCAGGACGAACAGGGTGGTCGTGGACAAGGGTTCCCCCAGAGGTGAGGTGCGGGTGCCGGCCGGTCGGCGCGGCGGTCCGCACTTTCGAGGGGCCGGGGGTTAGCCGCGCAACCCCGGGGTGGGCAAGCCCCGGGCGGTCCTGGGCAAGCCTTGGGCAAGCCCCGGGTGGCCCTGGGCAAGCCCGGCCGCACCGCTCTGGGCAAGCCTTCTGATGGGCCGGTGAATGGGCGGACTGTGAGCGGGGGAGGCGGGCGGGGGAGGATAGGGCGCATGTTCATCGCTGCGGTATCCCCCCGGTCCACCGGCAAGACGACGGTCATCTGGTGGCTGCTCCATGCCCTTCGTGAGCGCGGCTACGACGTCAAGGGCTTCGACGCGGACGAGTCGAAGCAGCTGTTCCGGTGGTGGCAGGCGTCGGACCAGGAGTTCGAGGTGACCCGGCTCGCCGACACCCGGTTCCACGAGGAGGCGCCCGGCGAGCTGCCGGAGGGTCATGTGGGGGCGGTGGACTGCGGCCACCTGGAGAACCACGCGGGCATCGGGTACTCGGTGGTGCGCGTCGCGGATCTGGTGATCGTGGTGTGCGCGGCGACCAACGGGGACGTCGAGCGCCTGGAGGAGCTGCCCATGGACGGCTTCCTTGACCTGGCCTTCGCGAAGAAGAAGGACCCGGCGGCGCCGCGGGCGAAGCAGTGGGTCCTCATGGTGCGGGTGCAGCCGGGGACCAGGACGGCGCCGGAGGGCATCCGCAAGACGCTGGTGGACTCCGGCTGGGACGTGTTCACGACGATGATCCCGGCGATCCAGCGGTACGCGAGCACCGGCGAGGGCCAGCCGATCGAGGCGGCCGGCTCGCACTTCGACGAGCTGGTGACGGAGCTGGAGCAGCGGGGGCTGATCAGCAAGTGAGCAAGTCCAAGCCGCTGAGCCCGGAAGAGCTGAAGAGGAAGCGCGAGGAGCGCCGGCGCCGCGAGCAGGAAGCGGACGGCGGCGGTGTGGTGCTGCGCGAGGAGGACGTGGCGCAGGGCCGGGCGCAGCCGATGCTGCGGTGGGACCAGTTGCCGGCGGCGGTGGACGCGCCGGACGCACAGGGGCCACTGACGGCTGCGGAGCAGGACTCGTGGGAGCTGTGCAAGCGGTCGTTCGTCCAGTACAAGGAGGCGTGGTTCGTCGCGGCGACGGCGCTGGACATCGCACTGCGGGGCCGGTTGTGGCGGGCGGAGTACGAGACCGCCGAGGGGTTCATCAGGGACGTGGCGGACATGTCGACGTCGAACGCGTACCGGCAGATCGCCGGGGCGAAGGTCGCGGCGCTGCTCGCCGAACCCCCGCAACTCGAACTTGAATCGAACGATTTGTCCCGCACGCGGGACTCGGGTGCGGGACCCGTCATCATCAGCCAGCGGGCGGCCGAGAGCCTGGCCCGGATCCGCGAGGACTACGGGCCGGAGAGCGCGGCCGACGCGTACCGGACGGTGGCCGAGGTGACCGGGCGGGAGACGGTCAGCGGGAAGACGCTGACCGCGATCGTCCGGCAGGTCCCCCGCAGGGCCGTCGAGGACCTGGAGGCGGGACAGCTCCTGGAGCGGATCCGCGAGCTGGCGGTGCGCCAGGCCGCCGAGGAAGCGGCGGCCACGACGCGGCCGGCGGGTCCGGTCGCGGCGTTCGAGGCGTACGTGAAGCGCGCCGAGGCGTTCGCGCGCTCGACCGCCGGCCTGGCCGACGCGTACACCGCCGCCGTGGCGGCGGACCCGGCGGAGAGCAAGCGGCTGGCCGTGCGGCTGCGGGACCACCTGACGGCCGTGGTCGACAACCTGCCCGACGCGTAGTCCCGCACCCGAGTCCCGCGTGCGGGACAGATCGTTCGAATTGCCTTCGAACGATCTGTCCCGCACGCGGGACTCACCGCCTGTGCGGGAGTCCCGGGCGAGGGCTGCTAGCTGGGGTGTTGGTGAAAAATGCCGGAGGGCGGCGCCCCTTTCGGGGTGCCGCCCTCACGTTGTGACGTCGGGTTTCCCGCTACTGGCGGGCGGTCAGGTCGGGGTCGTATGCGGTGTGGTGGCTGTAGCCGCGGGCGATGAGGTCGAGGGCGTCGGCCTTGTACTCGGAGGCGGTGCCGGGGGAGCTGATGCCGATGGCGGCGGCGATCTCGGCGTTGGTGACGGGCGCGTCCTTGAGGTACTCGGCGAAGTCCTCCGAGAGCCTGCCGGCGGCCTGCTCCGCCGGGACGGAGTCGATGAGCAGCCGCGCGACGACGCGCACCTTCAGCGCGCGGGGCTGGAGCGCGGCGAGGGCCTCGGCCTCGGCCGCGCGGTACGCGGACTGGGCGGCGGCGTGCCGGGCGCGCTCGGTCCGGGCCGTCTCCTCGGCGATCTTCCGGTCGGCTTCGGCGGCCTTCGCGAGCCCGTCCTTCTGCGACGCCTCGGCCTGGGCCAGCTTCGCCGACTCCTCGGTCTTCTTCCGGTCGGCTTCGACGGCCCGGGTCTCGGCTTCGGTGGCCTTCGCGCGCTCGGTGTCCTCCGTGGCCCTGGCGCGGGCGAGCTTCGCCTCCGCCTCGATCCGCTTCGCCTCCGCCTCGGCGGCGGCCTCGCGCTCCCGCTCCGCCTGCGCGAGCGCGGCGGCCTCGCGGCCCGCGTTCTCGGCGGCCTTCGCGTTCTCGGCGGCCTGCCTCGCGGACTGTCCGGCGAGGTTCGCCTCCGTCTCGATGCGCTGCGCCTCGGCCTCGGCGGCGGCCTTGCGGTCCTGCTCCGCCTTCGCGAGCGCGGCGGCCTTCTGCGCCTGCTCCCGTGCCGCCTTCGCCTCCGCCTCGGCGGTCTTCGCCTCGTCCTCGGCGGTGGCGAGGCGGGCGGCCACCTCCGCCGTGCGCTGCGCCTCGCTCGCCGCCGTCGTCGCCTGGATCTCGGCGGTCGCGACGACCGCCTTGGCGCGGTGCACGGCGGCCTTGGACTGGCCGTCGACCGTGGCCTGCAGCTCAGCCAGCTCGCCCTGCTGGCGCGCCACCTCGGCCTGCTTGCGCAGCTTGTCCATCTCCGCCTGGTGGGCGCCCTCGCGCTCCCGCTCCTCCTTCTCCCGCTGCGCGGCCTGCGCGGCCTGCTCCTCCTCGCGCGCCTTGCGCTCGGCCTCCTCCTTCTGCTTCTGGTCGGCCTGGCGCTGCTCCTCCTCCAGGCGCCGCTCGGTCGCCAGCATCCGGCCGGGCATCGCGCGGGCGTCCTCGACGCTGACGCCGTACGGGGCCAGCAGTGCCGGCATCGCGTCCACGACCGCCGCCCGCTGCTCCACGGTGCCGGTGTACCGGGGGCGTACCTGCTGCCACACCCGGTAGATCTTCACCTCACGGATGAACGTGCGGGCCTCGGCGTAGGTGGCCGGGTAGGTCTTGGCGTACTGGAAGATCTTCCACGTGACGGCCAGGTTCAGGGTCCACTCGGCGAGGGTGAGCCGCTGGTCATCGGCCTGACCGGACTCCAGGCGGGCGGTGCGCACGATCGCCCAGCGGGCGACCTCCGTCAGGATCACGTAGGCGATGGGCATCATGGCGTGCCCGAGCATCCGCCCCGGCGCGTGCCCGAACGCGTCCTGGATACCGGGCGCGCCGGGCAGGCCGGCCGCCGCGGCGGACACGTTCAGGACGATCGTGACGGCGGTCAGGGCGTGCGCGGTCATCCGCACCCACGGCCGCGCCATCCGCCGCCACGCCAGGACCAGGTCGGCGGTGTACAGGGCGATGATCAGGCCGTCGATACCGACCGGGAACGCGTACGACTTCCAGCCGAGGTAGCCCCAGGAGACGGCCGCGTCACGCAGCGCCCCGTAGGACAGGGCGAACCCCGTGGCAGCGGCGGCCAGTCCGGACAGGACCGTGATCACGATCAGCGGAATCATGATCCACAGGTGCCGCGAAGCACGCTCCGGCCCGTCGGCGACGGCGCCCGAAGGAGCGTCCGGAGTCGGCGAAGCCGCCGTGCCGGTGCCCGAAGCGGCGGACCGGGTACCCGAAGCAGCGGATCCGGCGGGCGAGGGCGCGGCCGTCGTCGGCGTCCCCGGGGAACGGCCGCCCGAAGAGGCGGCGGGAGCGCCCGAAGGGGCGGCCGGGGTCGGCAACGGGGCGGGGAGCGTGGTGAGGTCCTGCATCCCGGCAGTCTCCCCCGGACCCGACGCCGCCGAAGGAGCGGGGGCAGCGGGCGAAGGGCGCGGGCCGGGACGCGGACTGCGCGCCGCCGGGGCGACGGCGGAGTCCGCCGCACCCGCGTCAGGCGAACCGGACGGACGGGCATGTCCGTTCAGCCGGTTCGGGTAGGTTTCCATCTGCGTCATGAGGGGTTCCTCCTCTTGTCGTGCGCGGGGCCGGGAGGTGTCATCTCCTGGCCCCGCTTCGGTGTCTGGGGGGTCAGCCGGCCGTGAGGGCCGACAGGTCGAACAGGTCGAGCTGGGACTCCTCCAGCTCGATGCGGCGGGCCTCGGCGGCGCGCTCGCGCTCGGCCTTCAGGGCCCGGGTCCAGCACGGCCCGCACCACGGGCGCAGCTCGGCGGCCGGGACGGCCGCGTTCGCGGTGTCGGTGGCGAACGGCGGGTACGGGGCCGCGTGCAGTACCCGGCCGCCGTCCCAGGGGCTCTTGGCGCAGAGCCCGGCGGCGCCGTGGTTGGTCCCGCACGCGCCCTCGCAGCCGCAGCGGTGCCCGTGGGCCTTCAGGACGGTGTCGAGGACGGTGAGGGCGGTCATCGGCTGGTCCGCATCGTGGTGCGGGCGATGAGGCCGCGGGCGGTCTGGCTGGTGGTGCGGTGCTCCTGGCGGACCGGCCCGGTGTAGTGGTGGTGGTGCGTGACGGGGGCGGCCTGCTGCGCGGCCTGTCCGGCGCGGCGGACCAGGCGGGTAAGCGCGGCGACGACGGCGACGGGGGCGCCGACGGCCAGGGCGAGGGTGACCGGGTCGACCCCGGCCAGCGCCCACAGGGCGACCCCGGCGCCGGTGCCGGCCATCAGCGTCCCGGCCCCGGCCGCGAGCATCACGACCGACGCGTCCGTCGCCCGCTGCGTCATCGGCGGGCGGCCGGGCTGAGCGACCGGGAGGGCGTCTCCGTAGGCGGGGACGGGGGCCGGGTCGCGGTACGAGGTGGCGAGCGGTTCCGCCGGGGCGGCGGCCGGTTCCGCCGGGGTGGCGGGGGCGAGGGCGTCCTCGACGGCCGCGATGAGGGCGGCGGCGCGGCCGGCGGCCTCGACGCCCGGGGCGGGGTCGGGGGCGGGCGGGTTGTTCGATTCCACGGGGTTTCCTCCTCGCTGGTGTCGGGCGGGTCAGGCGCGGACGGTCCAGCCGCGCTCGGTGCGGCGGATCTCGAAGCCCGCGCCGGTGATGCGGCCCTGGGCGGGCAGGACCGGGCCGATGCCGAGGGCCTCGATCCGGGTGAGCATGTCGGCGATGACGGCGGCGTGCTGGGCGGCCTGCTGCTCCTTGCGGCGCAGGTCCTCGGGGCGTCCGGTGAACATGGCCACTCCTTACGGTGAGTGATCGTCAGGCGGTTTCAGGGGCCGGGGAAATGACAGTCAAGACCCGAAGTCATGCCCTCTGAGGTGCGAAGTTCTGTGACTTCTCTTTAGGCCCCCGGCGGGCCTGACTGATGAAGGTCAGGCCCGGCCGGAGCTGTCAGGCCGTCACTTTCCGTGACCTCTAGGCGGGCTGGAGGGGGGAGTGGAGGA
This sequence comes from Streptomyces sp. NPDC093111, assembly GCF_040683955.1. NCBI lineage: Bacteria > Bacillati > Actinomycetota > Actinomycetes > Kitasatosporales > Streptomycetaceae > Streptomyces > Streptomyces sp. NPDC093111. The sequence goes on from NZ_JBFBNW010000042.1 coordinate 10,218, forward strand.
TCGTGTAGGCGCCGTGTCCGTCGCGCTGGAGGATCCCGTCCTCGGTCAGGCGCTTGAGCTCGCCCTGCATCCAGGGGCGCTTGCGGCCGGTCGCGACGGTGGCGGGGATGAGGTCGGCCGGCTCGAACTCCAGGCGCCCGGACTGGACCCAGCCGTCGAGCTCGGCGTAGAGGGTGTGGCGCGCTTCCTCGGTCGACATCCGCTGCGGCTGTTCGAATTCCATGTCGCTGTCGGGGTCCTCGTCCGGCACGTCGTCCTCCAGGCCGAGGTGGGCGTAGTCGGCGTCGGGCTCGGGGTCGCCCGGGATGGTGCCGAGGATCTCGTCGTAGACGTCCTGGATCTCGATCTCAGCGGTCTGCTCGATCATCGTCGTGTCCTCGAACTCGTCGCCGTCGTCGGCGATGTCGGCGGTGGTGGCGTACTGGTCGGCGGAGTACGCCGGGGCCGGGAGCGGAACCGGGACCACGGCGGGCGGAACGGGCCGGGGCGCGGGCGGAGCGGCCTGCGCGCCGCCGGGGTAGGCCGGGAAGAGCGACCCGCCGGGGGAGGCCATCACCTCGGCCCCGAACTCGATGCCCATGGAGCCGAGCCAGCCCATGGCCTCCTGCGAGCGCTCGGCGGCGCCGGGGGTGGTGCGGTTGGTGCCGCGCCCGGCGCGCTGGGCGTAGGTCTGGCCGAGGGCGGCGGCGGTGGTGTCGTCGAGCGGGTCGCGCCACAGGGCGGCGGCGTCGACCAGGGCCGCGAGCACGTTGCGGTCGGTCAGGGCGGAGCGGGTCTCCGTCGTCCACCGGTCCTGGGGGATGCCCATGCCGGTCGCGAATCCGTAGCCGGGGCGGTTGCTGCCCCAGGCGGGGACGGCGCCCGCGTCGGTGACGGAGTCCGGCAGGCAGAACGACGCGTCGGACGCCTGGTCGACGCCCATGCAGATCGACCCCTGCAAGTTCGCCCGGACGTCGGTGGAGACGTTGGCCCAGGTGGCGCGCTGGAGGCTGATGCCGAGCCAGATGCCCACCGAGCGCGCCTTGCGGGCGATCTCGTCCAGCTCGTCGAACCCGGCGAGGTCGGCGGCCTCCTCGACCCACACGAGCACGGCGTTGAGCGAGGAGGCCGGGGTCCACTGGTCCAGGCCCTCGTCCGCCAGGACGCTGCCACGCGCCTTGATCGCGGCCGGGAGCGACTTCAGCAGCCGCTTGGCCTCCTTGGCGTCCTGGACCAGCCAGTCGATCCCCGGGGCGATGTGCCCCACCGTCTGGCGCCCCTTGGCCAGGTCGATCAAGAAGATCGACATTTTGCGGCGCGTGGCGAAGTGCGTCACCAGGGTCCGCAGCACCTCACTCTTGCCCGCGCCGGTGGTCCCCATGACCAGCACGTGCTGGAGGATCGGCGCGCTGTAGGGATCGATCCACCACGTCTCGCCGTCGGCGTACTGGCCGAGGACGGCCGGGTGCGTCGGGTCCAGGCCGAGCGCGTCCGGCATCGTGAACGGCACGCCGGCCCTCAGCAGGTCGGCCACGCGAATCGCCACCGTTCCGCGCGACGCGTCGTCCGGGTCCGGGGTGACGATCACCCCGGCCGGCGGGACCTGGAGCGCCGCCGCCACCTTCGACGCCGTGGACTGCACGGCGTCGATCGTGCTGCTCGGCGCCACCTCGATCTGCGCCTTGACGACGCCCTTGCCGTTGCCCTGCGCGTCCTTGACGGCCACCTTCTCCCAGCCGATCGCCGCGGCGAGCTTGCCCAGCGTCCCGCCGGTGTTCTCCTCGACCTCCGGGTCGCCGCCCTGCCCGGCGCCCATGATCTGGCGCACGTTCCACGACGCGGCGAACAGCGCTCCGCCCATCAGCCACAGGTCCAGCAGCGGGGAGCCGAACGGGCCGGCGGCGGTCGCCGCGGTGAGCCAGCCCATCCCGGCCGCCACGGAAGCGGTCGCCTGCGCCCGGCGGAACTTGCGGAACTTCGTCGTCGCCGGGGACTGCTTCCAGGTGGCGACCGACAAGGCGGCGCCGCTCAGCGCGATCCCGGCCGTGGCCAGGCCCGCCGAGAGCGGGGTGTCGCCCCACATCGCGTTCGTGGCCCACCCGGCCAGCGGCGGGAGCGCCGCCGCGCCGATCCACGGCGGCGTGTACGGCAGCGCCCGGCCCGCCACGTACGACGCGAGGCCCTTGCCCATGTTCCCGGCGACCGCGACCAGCTCGCCCCCGACACCGGCGGTGTCGGTCTTCTTCGCGCGCCCCATCACACGTCCCCGATCGTGAACTCGCGCTTCTTCGGGGCGGCCTGGCCGGAGCGAGCGCGCTTGGCCTCCTGCTCGGGCTTCACGAAGTGCCGGTCGAAGGCGTGCGCCATCTTCAGGGCGCCGACGCCGAGGGCTTTCGCGGCCTCGGCCGACACCCGCAGGTGCGCCGCGACCAGACGCGCCCGCACCCGCGACCCGGTGCCGAACGTGTACCAGCGGCCCTTGTACGTGCTGAGGACGCCCTGGACCTCCTCGGCCCGCATCCCCAGGATCAGGTGGAGCTCGCGGCCGAGGCGGTTGATGGCCTTGGCGAGGGCGAGGATGTCGCGGTCCGAGCGGATCTCGATCCGCTCGACCGCGTAGATCAGCCGGTCGCCCTGGTGGAACGCCCCGCTGCTGCCCGCGCCGTCGGCCGGAGCCGCCGTACCCCGGCCACCACCGCCGTTCCGCCCGCCGCCGTTGCCGTTGCCGCGGTTGACCGTGACGCTGACCGGCGGCACGAAGCTGCCGGCCGCGCCGCCGACGAACGCGCCCGCCGCCGCACCGGCCGCCGTCCCCACCGCACCGGCGACGCTCGCCCCGCGAGACGCCCGCTGCTGCCGGGGCGCGGCCGGCGCCCGCCTGTAGTCGTCATCGTCGTCGTCCTCGTCCCAGCCCGGGTCGGCCGGGGCACTCTGCCGGGGGGTCTGCCGGGGCGCACGCGCCGGACGGGCCGGACGGGCCGGACGCTCGAAGTCGCTGTCCTCGGCCTCCCAGTCGTAGGGCCCCTCAGCCTGCGGGGCGGGCGCCGGACGGCCCTGGACCGGGCCCGTCCGCACATCGACACCGGCCTGCGCGTCGTGCAGCCAGCCGTTGGTGGGAGTGCTCATCGCTCGGTCTCCTCGTGCAGGGTCATGCCGCCGAACCACAGCGGCGTACGGATCTGGTCCAGTTCGATGTCGGGGTCGCCGGAGGCCTCCACGGCGTCGGCGGCCCGCTCGATCAGTTCGTGCGCCGCCAGGAACTTCGCGGTGGCGAGCGCGGCGTACAGGTCGCTCGGTCCCATCGACGTCCGCGTCGCCAGCCGCACGGCGAGCCCGGCGATACGGGCCGCGCGGGCCACAGCGGCGGTAAGCCGGTCGACCAGGAGCACGCGGGTCTGCCCGTACATCACCGACCACCCCCGGTCAGGGCGAAGACGCTGTGGACCCGGCCCGAGCCGCCGACCAGCGCGACCACCGTCATCCGCTCACCAGACGGCGTCTTCAGCGGCTCGCCCTGCGCGGTGAGGGTGAACACCACCGGCACGAACCCGGCCACCGCGTTCCGGCCGATCGTCAGGTAGACGTCCGTCTCCTCGACCTCGACCTCGTACCGCACCGCGACCGGCGCGCCCAGGAAGCTGTGCAGCGCCTTCACCGCGCACCCCCCGCCTGCTCAGCGGCCTCGGCCAGCTTCCGCGCGGCCTCCTGCGACGCCACCAGCGCGGCCTGCGCCCGCTGCCGCGCCGCCTCCAACTGCTCCACCGGCTCCTGACGGTCCTCACCGCCACCCGCCCTCGCGCCCACCAGGCGCTGCGCGACAATCGACACGTTGGTTCCTCTCGGTCTGAGGGACTGCTCCAGGTGGCCCCGCCCGCGATCTGTGGAAGGTGATCGGGCGGGGCCGCTGGCGCCGCGAGCGGCTCCAGTGCGACCAAGGTACTACACTGTGTACGTAAGTGCCACACTGTTGTAGTATCGAGTTGCGAGAAGGCAGAACCCGCAGCTCACGAAGGAGCCCATGATGGAAATCGGCTATCTGGACATCGCCGATCACTACCGGCGTTTGATCGCTGACCGACAGATCCCCGACGGCGAGCGGCTGCCGTCGGTACGCGACATCGCAACCGAGTGGACCGTCGCCACCAAGACGGCGCAGCGGGCGCTGAAGGCGCTGGCCATGGAGGGCTACGCCTCGGCAGTGCGAGGCCTCGGGTACGCCGCGACGTTCCGCCCCCACGACATCGCCACCCTGCGCGTACGCGTCAACGGGTCCCGCGAGCGGGGTGAGGCGTACTCCGCGGAGGACACCCAGCGCATCCTCTCCGCCGCGCTGACGCCCACCGGCGGCGCCGTCGCCGACGTCCTGGGAGTCACCCCGGGGACACCGGCGATCCTCCGTACAGGGAGCGTGACCCGTGCCGGACGAGTGATCCGCATGTCCCACTCCTGGTTCCCCGCCGAGTTGGGCGACCTCGTCCCTGAACTGCTGGAGACCGTTTCGACGCCGCCCGGAAACGTGGCGCGGATCGAGGCGGCCACCGGGCGCAAAACGGAGCTCACGGCCGACCATTTCACCGTGGACCTCACGGGCCTCCAGCACGTCGAGGCGTTCGGAGTGCCGCAGGGGACCCCTGTCCTCGTGCGCACCACCGTCCGCCACGACGGCGAGGGCGTGATCGAGCACGGGACGACGTGGTTCCCCCGCGGCGTCGTGCTGGCCGTCGAGTACAACGACCAGGCCAAGTAGCGCGGCGCCGCGCGCTCGTCTCTATCCACAGGGTCGATGCGCAAGCATGGGCCCACAACGCAGCAGGCCCCGCAGATGCGGGGCCTGAAGGGCCGATCCGGGAGGCAAGCCCGGGTGGTCGGCCGAAGCACACGAGATCGAGTGGAGGTGCGCTCCCTTTGAGCGTACGAGATGTACAGCGCGACCCGCTACAGCGCCCCCGGGTCTGGACTCGCACGGGTGACCCGCAGCCGCTGACCGCCACCGCGCAGCAGCCGGCGGTCGGCGACGACCGCCTGTCGCTGACCACGATCGGCGTCTACGCCCAGATCTGCCTGATGCCCGACGGCACCCGGTTCACCGCGGAGTCGCTCGCGGCCGGGCACGACGACGTCGACCAGGCGGACGTCCTGGAGGCGCTGGCCGACCTGGAGGCGCACGGCTACCTCGCGGGGGTGGCCCGGTGAGCGACGAGTTCAGCACCCACTTCAGCTCCTCGCGCGTCGAACGGGCGTGGGAGCCGCCGGAGGAAGTCGTGATTCACCGGGCGCTGGCAGAGTCGCCGCTGCTGGACTACGACGACTACGGCCCGCTGATCCGGCTGCTGCTGCGAGACCCGGACCAGCCGACGAACGTTCCGGACCTGATGCGGGAGTTCCAGGCGAGCGGCTGGACGGTCGGGGAGAAGCCGCTGCGCCGCATCATGCGGCGCCTCAAGGAGGCCGGCCACGTCTCCCACAGCCGTGAGTACAACCCCGACACCCAGCGCCCCGAGTGGGTGTTCCGCGTCTACAGGAACCCGGCGAACAACCCTGAGTACACCGAGAACGGCGTCAGTGCGTTGTCGCAGGTCAGCCCGATCGGGCCGAATCGGCCCGATCGGGAGTCGGACCCCGCTTCCGATCGGGCCGAATCGGCCGTTTTTGCAGGTCAGGCCGATCGGGCCGAATCGGCCGGGTCGGAGCCGATCGGGCCGAATCGGCCCGATCGGAAACCGGGTATTTCCGCAGGTCAGGCCGATCGGGCCGAATCGGCCCGATCACTCGCTTCCCCCCCACACCCCCCGGAGGAGGTAACTACCTCCTCCCCCTCCCCCCTCACCGACACCAGCGGTCACACGTCGCTGCCGTCACCGAGGGAGGAGGAGGGGGCTGGCTACGCCGAGGAAGACCTTCGTGCGGCCGGGGATGTCCTGGAGCTGCTGCCCGCCCCGTGGACACAGGGACGTCTGAACTCGCGGAAGCTCGCTCCCGAGCTCCTGGGAGCGATGGCCGCGCAGGGATGGCCGGGGATCCACGAGGTCGACCGCGCCGTGCTCTCCGGGCAGCTGACGAAGAACCCGCACCGGGTCACCAACCCGTACCGGCTGCTGGAGCGGGACCGGATCCCGAACCTGCCCCGCTACGCCGTCGTCGTCGCGGCCGTGCCGGGCCCTGCGAGCGCGACCGCCGGCGGGATGTGCCCCAAGCACCCGACGTACCGCGCGGGTGACCGCTGCGTCCCCTGCGCGATGGCCGTCCCGGCCTGACCGGCCGGTGCGGACCGCTCCCGTGCCGGGGAGCGGCCCGCGATTTCCCCTGAACACTCAACCGAACAGGAGATCTCCAGTGTCCACCCGCATCCCCGCCCAGCACCACGACACCTCCGACCCCGACATCGACGGCGACGGCGACGGCGACGGCGCGCGGTCCGCGTTCACGCGGGTGCCGCCGCAGGACCTCGACGCCGAGCGGGCGGTCCTCGGCGCGCTGGTTCTCTCGGGCACGCCGAACAGCGCTTCGTTCCGGTTCTTCGCCGAAATCCTGGAGACGGGCCTGGTCGCGGAGGAGTACTACCGGCCCGCGCACGCGACGATCCACCGGGCGATCTGCGCCCTGCACGCGGCGGGTGAGCCGGTCGACCCGGTCACCCTGGCCGCCGAACTCACCCGCCGCGGCGAGCTGACCCGGGTCGGCGGGATCTCCTACCTCCACACCTGCGTCCAGGCGGTGCCGACCGCCGCGACCGGCCCCCGGTACGCGGGAATCGTGCGGGCCAAGGCGTACCGGCGCACGGTCGTCGAGTCGGCCCACCGCATCCTGGAGTTCGCCTACAGCGAGGCCGGCGACGAGGACGAGGTCCGCGACCTGGTCGAGCAGCAGCTGACCGAGATCATCGCGGGCACCCCGGGCCTGACCGAAGCACCGCCGGCGGTCGGCGACCTGTACCTCGACTTCGTCCTGGACCTCGAAGAGGTCCAGGACGGCAAGAAGCTCGGCCTGCCGTACGGGTTCGCCGACCTCGACACCATCACGTCGGGGATGCGTCCGGGCAACGTGACCGTGGTGGCCGCGCAGTCCGGCGTCGGCAAGTCCACGTTCGCGCTCAACGCCGCCGTGGCCGCCGCGAAGACGGGCGCGAAGGTGATGTTCTCCTCGCTGGAGATGAGCTCCACCGAGCTCATGCAGAAGATCGCCGCCGCCGAGGGGAAGATCGCGCTGCACCACCTGACCCACCAGGGCGGCCTCACCGCCGAGGGCTGGGAGACCGTCCGGCGCCTGGGCCCGGAGCTGTTCCAGACGCTGCCGCTGCGGGTCTACCGGCCCGACGGCGCGTCGCTGGGCGACATCGCCTCCGCGGCGCGGGCCTGCGCCCGTACCGGCGGCCTCGACCTCCTGGTCGTGGACTACCTCCAGCTCGTGGAGGTCGAACAGGGCCGCAACATCACCCGCGAACAGGCCGTGTCCGCCGTCTCACGCGGGCTCAAGAACCTCTCCGTGGCCCTGGACTGCCACGTCATCGCCCTGTCCCAGCTCAACGACGACGGCCTCATGCGTGAATCCCGGGCGATCAAGAACGACGCCTCCGTGGTGCTCAAGGTCGAGCGCCCCGACGCGGACGAACCCGAGTCGCCGCGTGCCGGTGAGGTCGACCTGGTGATCGAGAAGAACAGGTTCGGACCGACCGCCCGCGTGACCGTCGCCGCGCAGCTCCACTACTCCCGCTTCATCGACATGGCCCGCACCTGACCCCAGGAAGCGGCCTGTACGCCGATCTGACGGCCCAGGAGATCGAAAAGGCCCCCGTGATCACCCCGGGGCCCGAAACAGCCTCAGATCGCCGTACAGCGCCTCGCGTTCGGTCCGGGCGCCCGGACCGCCGCTCACACGTACCGGCATCACACCCACACCACCCGGAGGGGGACTTCCATGCTCGCCACCGTGATCGCCGTCCTCGGCACCCTCCTCGGCGCGATCGTCGCCGGGGTCATCCAGCACCGCACCGCCCGCGCCGGCCGCGACGCCCAGCGCACCGACCAGCGCCGCGACCAGGAGCTCGCCGCCGTCACGGGATTCGCCTCCGCCGTCGCCGCGCACCGCCGCGCCATGGCCATCCGCGAGGACCTCCGCCTCACCGGCGCCGCCACCGACCTGGTCGCCGCGGCCCGCGCCGAGTCCCACGCCACCCGCTCCGCCATCGAGGCGCCCCGCGTCCTGGTCTCGATCCTCGCCCCCGCCCTCGCCCCGGCCGCCGACCGCGCCGCGAAGGCGTCGTACGCCCTGCGCGGCGCCCCGGACACCGCCACCCTCGGCACCCTGCGCGAGGCCGCCATCCGCGAAGCCGACACATTCACCGCCGCCGCAGCGGCCCACTTCGCCTGAAAGGCCAGGTCACCCACCATGTCCGGATCCCCCGACCTGTGGTCCCGCTGGGGCGACTGGCGCAAGGCCAACGCCAACGGCATGAAGGGCGGCGAGGCCCTGATCCTGGAGCTGAACCGCATCGTCTACAGCTCCGGCGTCTCCTCGCCCGTCACCTCGAACCGCGGCCTCGGCGCCCGCCTCCGCTACCTCGACAGCCCCGCCGGCCGCGCCGAACTCAAGGCCCAGGGCATCTCCCCGCGCACCATCCGCCAGTGGATGAAATCCAAAGGAAAAGTGTCGCCGACTCCCACCAGCCGGGACCGAATTGACGCCGCATACTGGAATCGCCGCCGCGAAAACCTGATCCGCTCCGGCTGGCTCGCAAAACACCTCGACAACGACGGGCGCGGACAGCGCATGGAAATCTACCCCGTCGACCAATCCCGAGTAGACGCGAAATACCGCCGCGACCTGAACACCCGCACCATCACCGTCCGATACATCTGGACCGACCTCGTCGGCGCATGGGCATCCCGCAATTCCGCCCTCGTAGACGAAATCTGGGACGACGTCATCACCGACCTCGACTCCGACTATGCGGCATACGCATACGTCTCATCCGTCGGCATCAGCGCCTAACCACCCGCACCACCCCGCGTGCCCCCAGCCACCACCAGGCCGGGGGCACCACCACGTCCCGGCCCACCGACAGCCGCCCCGCCCCGCCGCTCACCAAGGCGCGCCCTGGCGCGCCCACCAGGGGCTGCGGCGGGGGTCGCGCGCGTTCGGCGTGCACACGTGCACGAGCACACGCGTGCACACGAGGAACCTGGCGATCCGGCGCTGCCGAGGCCGTCACGCTGCCTGTCACGCCGTCTGTCACGCTGCCTGTCACACAGGCCCCTGTCACGCGCTCCGCCGCAGGCCAGACCCCCTGAACCCCCGGTTCTCTTTCTCGTGTTACTCCCGAGCCCCGGACACCGTTCCCTGTCCACAGGGACCCCGTCCCAGGGTGGCCTCATGCGAACCACCTCCGCGCCGATCTGCGCCGTCCACGACGTCCTCGACCCGCCCTCACGCGAGGAGTGCGCGCGCCTGATGCCGCGCGGCATCCAGCAGCAGCTCGTGCTCCTCCTGGAGCACTACGGCGACGACAGGATCGTCGCGGCCCTCCTGAACAGCCGGCCGCGGACCGTCAGGCGGCACGCACGCGGATCCTCCCTCCTTCCTCCGGGCCAGGACCTGCGGCGACGGCTGTGGGAGGTGCTCCTCGACACGGTGTGCCCGGTACGGATCGCCCAGGCCGCCGAGCACGCCGCCCGGCGAAGGAAGCGCCGGCGACCGGCCCAGACCGAGATGTAGGAAACCGTCCGCCTCGACCAGGACCACGCGTTGCTCCTGGCGACGGAGTGCCGGTCGAGGCCGGCCGGGATGCCAGAGGCGTGGTGAGTGGGGGCCGGCCTCGCTCACCACGGTGTCCGTGGTGAGCGGCATCTGTGTGGCTCACAGATGGTTTTCCCTGGTGGGAGGGTTTCCGTGCATCTGTGAGGGACTCACCAGCAGGCGCCCGCGACGAGGACCAGGACGCCGTCCCGCCTGGGCACCACCCTGCGCATCCGCCTCTCCCAGAACGCACACTGAACCGTCTGGCAAGCGCGGCTGGCCCAGTTCTTCGCCGCACGGGAGGATGGAGGTATGGGTACCCGCGACGGGGGGCAGGGCGAGGCCGCCGAACCGGCGCGGCCGCTGCTCACGCAGTCGCAGGCCCGCGCGGTGACGGCCGAGCTGCGCGCGGCGATGGACGACGTCCAGCGCTCCGTGGCGGTGCTCGCCGTCCAGGTCCGCCAGGCGCACGCCGCCCGCGTCTGGGTGCCGCTCGGCCACGGCTCGTGGGAGTCGTACTGCGCTGCCGAGTTCGGTATCTCCCGCGCGCAGGCGTACCGGCTCCTGGACGTCGCCCGCGCCCTCGGCACGATCCAGACCGCCGTCGTCACCGGCATCGCCGGCACCGAGGTGTCTCGCATGCGAGACACCCACCCGGCCACCGCGGCCGCGCTGGACTACGGCCTGTCCCAGCGGGCCCTGCTCGCCGTCTCCGCCCGTACGGACGTCGTCTCCGCCCTGATCACCCGCCGCCTCACCGCGCTCGCCCACAACGGCCTCCAGGCCCTCGACGAGCCCGCGGTGCGCGCCGTGGTCCGCCGGGCAATCCACGACGTCCGCACCGCCCCGCCACCCGCCGAACTGCCGGCGGACCCGGCCGCCGCCGCGCTGCGCGTAGTCGTCGACGAGCTCGCCGCCAGCACCCACGCGATCGGCGAGCTGATGCTCGAAGTCGCCCCGGCCTACCTCTCCGACACCGACGCCGCCGACGCCCTGGCCCTGCTGTGCGACCAGATCGGCGAACCCCTCGACCACGGCCTCGCCGCCCGCCGCTACGCGCTCACCGGCGACCGCCGCGCCCTGTACGGCACCGTCCTGTGACCTCCTGATCTCGTATTCGGTTTGCGCATCACGTCGTATTCGGATTCGGTATCTGTCGGGCATTCGGTTTCGGTATCGGGTTTTTGGCGTGGTGTCATCCGGTGCTTATCCAGGGTGTTTTGGTGGCCTGTCATGTGGGTTGCTCGGTGCGCTTTCTTCCGGTGTTTCATGGGGCCTTTCTGTCTTGCGTTTTGTGCATTCTGGGGTACAACCTGAGGTGTTCAGACGCGGCCGACCCCTCACCCCCTTGCTGCGCTTTTGGCTAGATTGGCATAGACCACCTGTCAGGCGGGTACGCTCCTCATGCTGTACGGAGAGTGGCCTCCCCTTCCGGGTGTAGGGGGTGGACGTGTCCAGGGTTCGGGTGCATACTGTGATCAGGTTCAGGGTGTGGTCCGGAGCCGGCGGCCCCGCAGGGGCCAGAGGCGCCCCACCACCAGGACCACGGCCACAACCCCACCGCAGGGCATCTGACCAGCCAAAATACCAGCCGAAGGCGGGTATGACCCCCCGAGCAGCCCCGCCCCCACGGGCCGCACCCCCGGTCGGCCGGTCCGTCCCGCAGTCACCGAAGGTGACTGCCCTCCCGGGCTCACTCCGCCCGGCGCCGCGCAGCGGCGCAGTCCTCTTGGAGTGACGCAGTCACTCCGCGTCGTGTCTCCGCAGGAGACCG
>NZ_JBFBNW010000043.1:0-5483 GCF_040683955.1 Streptomyces sp. NPDC093111
GCGGGGGCGGCCCCTTCCCTATCCGCCCCGCCCACGGGTCTTCGGCACAGTCGCCCGCCTCGCGCGAACGGCCGAAGTGCCCTGCGGGGACGGGGCGTTCGACTCTGGCCGGGCCCGCCGAGCGCGGGCAGTTTGGAGGGCGGACGCGCCCGTCCGGGGCGCTGACCAGGATCGGAGCGGTTGTGGCGCGGCCCGTACAGACTCCCGCCGGCATACTCGGCATCGAACCGGCCGGGGCCTACCACCGGCTGCTGCTACGCGCCCCCGGCGTCGCCGAGGCCGTCCGGCCCGGCCACTTCGCCACGCTGGCCATCGGGGGCCGTGACTCCGCCACGCCGCTGCGCCGCGCGTTCTCCATCCACCGCGCCGACCCGGCCGCCGACACGATCGAGCTGATCTTCGCCGAGCACGGCAGGGGCACCCGCGCGCTCGCCCGGCACCGCCCCGGCGACACCGTCGACCTGGTGGCGCCGCTCGGCACCCCCTTCCCCCTCGCCGACACCCCCGAGACGGCCGTGCTGGTCGCGGGCGGCTACGGGAGCGCGCCGATGTTCTCGCTCGCCGAGGCGATCCTCGCGCGCGGCGGCCGGGTCGGCCTCGTCCTGGGCGCCGCCACCGCCGACCGGCTCTTCGGTGTGGCCGCCGCCCGCGCCCTGACCCCGCACGTCGCGGTGGTCACCGACGACGGCTCGTACGGGGCGCGGGGCCGGGTCACCGACCCGCTCGCCGCCATGATCCGGGCCGTCGGCGCGACCGTCGTGCACTCCTGCGGGCCGATGCCGATGCTGCGTGCCGTGACCGAGGTCGCCGTCGCCGAGGGCGCCCGCAGCCACACCGCCGTCGAGGAGGCGATGGCCTGCGGCTTCGGCGTCTGCATGACCTGCGTGCTGCCGGTGGCCGGCCCGGACGGGGCCACCCGCCTGGTCCGCTCCTGCACCGAGGGCCCCGTCTTCGACGGCACGACCGTGCGCTGGCCGGAGCCGGGCGGGCCGGAACCGGGCGGGACGGGGCCGGGACCCGACTCCGTGTCCGGCTCCGCGCCGAGAACCACGCCGGGATCCCCGTCGGCCCCGCCCGTCACATCTCTCTCGTCCGCCTCGTCCGCCTCGTCCGTCCCGTCCGCCCCGTCCGGGGAACCCCGGGAAGGAGCCCGCTCATGACCCCCCTCGATCCCGCCGGTGTCGACATGTCGGCCGTACTGGGTGGCTCCGTCACCCTCCCCAACCCCGTCGGCACCGCCTCCGGCTGTGCGGGATACGGCCGTGAGCTCGCCGCCTTCGTCCCGCCGGCCGAGCTCGGCACCCTCACCACCAAGACCGTCATGGCGCGGCCCCGTGAGGGCCGCCCCACCCCGCGCATGGCGGAGACGCCCAGCGGCATGCTCAACTCCATCGGCCTCCAGGGTGCCGGGATCGACCATCTCGTGACCCGCGAGCTGCCCTGGCTCGCCGAGCGGGGGGCGCGTGTGATGGTGTCGGTGGCGGGGGAGCGGCCCGAGGAGTTCGCCGAGGCGGCGGCCCGGCTCACCGGGCGGCCCGGGGTGGTCGGCGTGGAGGTCAACATCTCCTGCCCCAACGTCGCCAACCGCGGTCTGGTCTTCGCGGCCGACCCGAGGTCCGCCCATGACGTGGTGGCCGCGGTACGGGCGGCCACCGACCCGGCCCTGCCGGTCTACGCCAAGCTCACGCCGGACGTGACCTCGATCGTCGACATCGCGGCGGCCTGCGTCGAGGCGGGCGCCGACGGACTGTCGATGATCAACACGCTGCTCGGCATGCGGATGGACCCGGACACCCTCCGGCCCGCCCTCGCCGGTGTCACCGGCGGCCTGTCCGGGCCGGCCGTCCGCCCGGTCGCGGTGCGCTGCGTCCACCAGGTGTACGCGGCGATGCGGGACGGCCGCCTCCGGGCCGTGCCGATCATCGGCATGGGCGGGATCACCTCGGGCGCGGACGCCCTGGAGTTCGCCGCGGCGGGCGCCTCGGGCGTCGCGGTCGGCACCGCGATCTTCAACAACCCGTCGGCGCCGCTCGACGTGCTGCGCGAACTGCGTGCGGAGCTCGCCCGGCGGGGATTCGCCGCGTTCAGGGACGTGGTGGGGTACGCCCACCGGTGATCGCGCGCCGATCGGAAGCCGGTCCGGAGCCGATCGGCCGGTGCTCCCTGTACGAATCCCGGACGCCGGTCGAGGAGTCCTTGGCGGAATCCTTACCGAAATCCGGGGTGATTTGTCCTAAAAGACCGATCCGATGGATGCTGACCTGGAGTTTTCGTCTGTTCTCGCTGACTGGAGCGGCCCTGGCCGCTAGTCTCCGGGGCAGAGTCGGCGTTCGACGTACTCGCGTCGGTCGCTGCTCCACTGGTGTGCGGCGTACAGCTTCCCACCGGTCCGTATCCGACAGTTCGACATCCGAGGTGACGTAGGCGTGGCTCTTCCGCCCCTTACCCCTGAACAGCGCGCAGCCGCGCTCGAGAAGGCCGCCGCGGCTCGCCGGGAGCGGGCCGAGGTCAAGAATCGACTCAAGCACTCCGGCGCCTCCCTCCACGAGGTCATCAAGTCGGGCCAGGAGAACGACGTCATCGGCAAGATGAAGGTCTCCGCCCTGCTCGAGTCCCTCCCGGGCGTGGGCAAGGTCCGCGCCAAGCAGATCATGGAGCGCCTGGGCATCTCCGAGAGCCGCCGGGTCCGCGGCCTCGGCTCCAACCAGATCGCCTCCCTGGAGCGCGAGTTCGGCAGCACCGGCGCCTGACCGGGGGCACGCGCCCCGGGTGTGCCCGGGGCGCGGGTCCCGGGCACACCGGTGAAGCTGGAATAATCGCTGCATGGCAGCAGAGGTACGTCCGCGGCTGACCGTGCTCTCCGGCCCCTCAGGGGTGGGCAAGAGCACGGTCGTCGCTCATATGCGCAAGGTCCACCCCGAGGTCTGGCTCTCGGTGTCGGCCACGACACGGAAGCCCCGCCCCGGCGAGAAGCACGGCGTCCACTATTTCTTCGTGACGGACGACGAGTTCGACAAGCTGATCGCCAACGGTGAGCTCCTCGAATGGGCCGAGTTCGCGGGCAACCGCTACGGCACCCCGCGTGGCGCGGTCCTCGACCGCCTGGAGGCCGGTGAGCCGGTCCTCCTGGAGATCGACCTCCAGGGCGCCCGCCAGGTCAAGGAGTCCATGGACGACTCCCAGCTGGTCTTCCTCGCCCCGCCGAGCTGGGACGAGCTGGTCCGCCGGCTCACCGGCCGCGGCACCGAGTCGCCCGAGGTGATCGACCGCCGGCTGGCCGCCGCGAAGGTCGAACTGGCCGCCGAGTCGGAGTTCGACACCACGCTCGTCAACACCTCGGTCGAGGACGTCGCTCGCGAGCTGCTAACGTTGATGAACGTTGTCTGATCTTTTTTCCATCTTCGGAAGGTAGAGCGTGTCCTCTTCCATCACCGCGCCCGAGGGCATCATCAACCCGCCGATCGACGAGTTGCTTGAGGCGACGGACTCCAAGTACAGCCTCGTGATCTACGCGGCCAAGCGTGCGCGCCAGATCAACGCCTACTACTCGCAGCTGGGCGAGGGCCTGCTCGAGTACGTCGGTCCGCTCGTCGACACCCACGTCCACGAGAAGCCGCTCTCGATCGCGCTGCGCGAGATCAACGCGGGCCTGCTGACCTCCGAGAAGATCGCGGACCCGGCGCAGTAGAGCACCCCACGTTGTCATGTTTGTCACCACAGGCCCGGCGGAACACCCGCCGGGCCTGTGGTGTCTCATGGAGTCGTAAGCATCCGAGCGCGGGAGCAGGGGAAGTCGTGGCCAAGCCGAAGGTCGTCCTGGGCGTGAGCGGCGGAATCGCCGCGTACAAGGCGTGCGAGCTGCTGCGGCGGCTGACCGAGTCCGGACACGACGTCCGCGTCGTGCCCACCGACTCCGCCCTGCACTTCGTCGGCGCCGCCACCTGGTCCGCGCTCTCCGGCCACCCGGTCTCCACCGAGGTGTGGGAGTCCGTCCACGAGGTCCCGCACGTCCGCATCGGCCAGGGCGCCGACCTGGTCGTGGTCGCCCCGGCCACCGCCGACCTGCTGGCCAAGGCCGCCCACGGCCTCGCCGACGACCTGCTCACCAACACGCTGCTCACCGCGCGCTGCCCGGTCGTCTTCGCCCCGGCCATGCACACCGAGATGTGGGAGCACCCCGCCACCCAGGAGAACGTGGCGACGCTGCGCCGCCGCGGCGCCGTCGTCATCGAGCCCGCCGTCGGCCGGCTCACCGGTGTCGACACCGGCAAGGGCCGCCTCCCCGACCCCGGCGAGATCTTCGAGATCTGCCGCGGCGTGCTGGCCCGCGGGGTCACCGCCCCCGACCTGGCCGGCCGCCACGTCGTGGTCAGCGCGGGCGGCACCCGGGAGCCCCTGGACCCGGTCCGCTACCTGGGCAACCGCTCCTCCGGCAAGCAGGGCTACGCCCTCGCCAAGGCCGCCGCCGGGCGGGGCGCCCGGGTCACCCTGGTGGCGGCCAACGCCGGCCTGCCCGACCCGGCCGGCGTCGACGTCGTGCACGTCGGCACGGCCGTCCAGCTGCGCGAGGCGGTCCTCAAGGCCGTCGCCGACGCCGACGCGGTGGTGATGGCGGCCGCGGTCGCCGACTTCCGGCCCGCCGCCTACGCCACCGGCAAGATCAAGAAGACGGACGACGGCGGCGCCCCCACCATCGAGCTGGTCCGCAACCCCGACATCCTCGCCGAGCTCGCCGCCGAGCGCGCCCTGCCCGGCCAGGTCGTCGTCGGCTTCGCCGCCGAGACGGACGACGTGCTCGCCAACGGGCGCGCGAAGCTGCGCCGCAAGGGCTGCGACCTCCTCGTCGTCAACGAGGTGGGGGAGCGCAAGACCTTCGGCTCCGAGGAGAACGAGGCCGTGGTCCTCGCCGCCGACGGCACCGAGACCCCCGTCCCGTACGGCCCGAAGGAGGCGCTCGCGGAGACGGTCTGGGACCTGGTGCTCCCGCGCCTGCGCGCACAGCGGCCCTGACCTGCCACGACCGCTCCCGGCGTCCCGTGTCTCCGCCATCTTCGGCACCGTCCTGACACAGTCGGGTGTGACATGGGTGGCAGATGTGACGCGGCGGAGTCCCCGTCAAGAGAACTGACCGTCCGGTTTTCGTCGTCACGGGGGAGGTAAAACGACGAAAACCGGACAATCTGCCCCTCGGGGCGGGTGATTTCCGCTCCCCTCCGCGAATCACGTGCCGGGAGTCCTGGCCAGATACCCGATCGTGACCGATAGACTGTTCTCGGAACGTCGCGGGGCGCAGCCCCCTGCCGGTCCGCATACGAGTAGCCAGCAGCCGCTGCAACCCCAGGGAGCGTTGTGTCCCGTCGTCTGTTCACCTCGGAGTCCGTCACCGAGGGTCACCCCGACAAGATCGCTGACCAGATCAGTGACACCATCCTCGACGCGCTGCTCAAGGAGGACCCCACCTCCCGCGTCGCCGTCGAGACCCT
>NZ_JBFBNW010000044.1:0-1430 GCF_040683955.1 Streptomyces sp. NPDC093111
CTTCAGAACTAACACAGTGGACGCGAGCAACTGAGGACAAGCCCTCGGCCTATTAGTACCGGTCAGCTCCACCCATTACTGGGCTTCCACATCCGGCCTATCAACCCAGTCGTCTACTGGGAGCCTTACCCTCTCAAGGAGGTGGGAATACTCATCTCGAAGCAGGCTTCCCGCTTAGATGCTTTCAGCGGTTATCCCTCCCGAACGTAGCCAACCAGCCATGCCCTTGGCAGGACAACTGGCACACCAGAGGTTCGTCCGTCCCGGTCCTCTCGTACTAGGGACAGCCCTTCTCAATATTCCTACGCGCACAGCGGATAGGGACCGAACTGTCTCACGACGTTCTAAACCCAGCTCGCGTACCGCTTTAATGGGCGAACAGCCCAACCCTTGGGACCGACTCCAGCCCCAGGATGCGACGAGCCGACATCGAGGTGCCAAACCATCCCGTCGATATGGACTCTTGGGGAAGATCAGCCTGTTATCCCCGGGGTACCTTTTATCCGTTGAGCGACGGCGCTTCCACAAGCCACCGCCGGATCACTAGTCCCGACTTTCGTCCCTGCTCGACCCGTCGGTCTCACAGTCAAGCTCCCTTGTGCACTTACACTCAACACCTGATTGCCAACCAGGCTGAGGGAACCTTTGGGCGCCTCCGTTACCCTTTGGGAGGCAACCGCCCCAGTTAAACTACCCATCAGACACTGTCCCTGATCCGGATCACGGACCGAGGTTAGACATCCAGCACGACCAGAGTGGTATTTCAACGGCGACTCCACCATGACTGGCGTCACGGCTTCAAAGTCTCCCACCTATCCTACACAAGCCGAACCGAACACCAATATCAAACTGTAGTAAAGGTCCCGGGGTCTTTCCGTCCTGCTGCGCGAAACGAGCATCTTTACTCGTAGTGCAATTTCACCGGGCCTATGGTTGAGACAGTCGAGAAGTCGTTACGCCATTCGTGCAGGTCGGAACTTACCCGACAAGGAATTTCGCTACCTTAGGATGGTTATAGTTACCACCGCCGTTTACTGGCGCTTAAGTTCTCAGCTTCGCCCTGTCGAAACAGAGCTAACCGGTCCCCTTAACGTTCCAGCACCGGGCAGGCGTCAGTCCGTATACATCGCCTTACGGCTTCGCACGGACCTGTGTTTTTAGTAAACAGTCGCTTCTCGCTGGTCTCTGCGGCCACCCCCAGCTCACGGAGTAAATCCGATCACCAGACGTGGCCCCCCTTCTCCCGAAGTTACGGGGGCATTTTGCCGAGTTCCTTAACCATAGTTCACCCGAACGCCTCGGTATTCTCTACCTGACCACCTGAGTCGGTTTAGGGTACGGGCCGCCATGAAACTCGCTAGAGGCTTTTCTCGACAGCATAGGATCATCCACTTCACCACAATCGGCTCGGCATCAGGTCTCAGGCTATA
>NZ_JBFBNW010000044.1:1526-3313 GCF_040683955.1 Streptomyces sp. NPDC093111
ATATGTTGTCCGGATTTGCCTAGACAACGCCCTACACCCTTACCCCGGGACTACCACCGCCCGGGCTGGACTACCTTCCTGCGTCACCCCATCGCTTACCTACTACCACCTTGGGTCAGCGGCTCCACCACTCCCCTTTGCCCGAAGGCTCCAGGGCGGCTTCACGGCCTTAGCATTAATGGGCTCGATATTGGGCGTTTCAAAGCGGGTACCGGAATATCAACCGGTTGTCCATCGACTACGCCTGTCGGCCTCGCCTTAGGTCCCGACTTACCCTGGGCAGATCAGCTTGACCCAGGAACCCTTAGTCAATCGGCGCACACGTTTCTCACGTGTGTATCGCTACTCATGCCTGCATTCTCACTCGTGAACCGTCCACAACTCGCTTCCGCGGCTGCTTCACCCGGCACACGACGCTCCCCTACCCATCACAGCACCCGTTGGGGCTTATTGCTGCAATGACACGACTTCGGCGGTACGCTTGAGCCCCGCTACATTGTCGGCGCGGAATCACTTGACCAGTGAGCTATTACGCACTCTTTCAAGGGTGGCTGCTTCTAAGCCAACCTCCTGGTTGTCTCTGCGACTCCACATCCTTTCCCACTTAGCGTACGCTTAGGGGCCTTAGTCGATGCTCTGGGCTGTTTCCCTCTCGACCATGGAGCTTATCCCCCACAGTCTCACTGCCGTGCTCTCACTTACCGGCATTCGGAGTTTGGCTAAGGTCAGTAACCCGGTAGGGCCCATCGCCTATCCAGTGCTCTACCTCCGGCAAGAAACACACGACGCTGCACCTAAATGCATTTCGGGGAGAACCAGCTATCACGGAGTTTGATTGGCCTTTCACCCCTAACCACAGGTCATCCCCCAGGTTTTCAACCCTGGTGGGTTCGGTCCTCCACGAAGTCTTACCTCCGC
The DNA here is from genome assembly GCF_040683955.1 of Streptomyces sp. NPDC093111. NCBI lineage: Bacteria > Bacillati > Actinomycetota > Actinomycetes > Kitasatosporales > Streptomycetaceae > Streptomyces > Streptomyces sp. NPDC093111. Next base: position 2,445 of record NZ_JBFBNW010000044.1, read on the forward strand.
TTCAACCTGCCCATGGCTAGATCACTCCGCTTCGGGTCTAGAGCGTGCAACTCAATCGCCCTATTCGGACTCGCTTTCGCTACGGCTTCCCCACACGGGTTAACCTCGCTACACACCGCTAACTCGCAGGCTCATTCTTCAAAAGGCACGCAGTCACGACGCATTGAGTAAACTCAATGCGCGACGCTCCCACGGCTTGTAGGCACACGGTTTCAGGTACTATTTCACTCCGCTCCCGCGGTACTTTTCACCATTCCCTCACGGTACTATCCGCTATCGGTCACCAGGGAATATTTAGGCTTAGCGGGTGGTCCCGCCAGATTCACACGGGATTTCTCGGGCCCCGTGCTACTTGGGTGTCTCTTAAACGAGCCGCATGAATTTCAGCTACGGGGGTCTTACCCTCTACGCCGGACCTTTCGCATGTCCTTCGCCTATCCATACGGTTTCTGACTCGTCTCACAGCCGGCAGACTGTGAAAAAGAGATCCCACAACCCCGCATGCGCAACCCCTGCCGGGTATCACACGCATACGGTTTGGCCTCATCCGGTTTCGCTCGCCACTACTCCCGGAATCACGGTTGTTTTCTCTTCCTGAGGGTACTGAGATGTTTCACTTCCCCTCGTTCCCTCCACATGCCCTATGTGTTCAGGCATGGGTGACAGCCCATGACGACTGCCGGGTTTCCCCATTCGGAAACCCCCGGATCAAAGCCTGGTTGACGGCTCCCCGGGGACTATCGTGGCCTCCCACGTCCTTCATCGGTTCCTGGTGCCAAGGCATCCACCGTGCGCCCTTAAAAACTTGGCCACAGATGCTCGCGTCCACTGTGTAGTTCTCAAGCAACGACCAGCCACCCATCACCCTG
>NZ_JBFBNW010000045.1:0-3207 GCF_040683955.1 Streptomyces sp. NPDC093111
ACGCTGGGGTACCGGGACGCGGTCGCCGTGAGCGACATCTTTTTTCATTAATTTCAAAAGCTTTGTTTGTTTAGGTGATTGTTTTACTCCTTGGATTTCTATTCCGAGAATCTCTTTTTCGAGTTTTTCTTTGTCAAAGAAATCTTTAAAGTTCGTAAATACAGGAACTACTTTAGGCTTTTTCTCTGTGCCTATATTCTTTTCTGCTTTTACTTTACGATTAACCCATGCTTGATAATGTAGTTCTTCTTGCACGTCAAGTTTTTTCAGTTGATAAGCTGTCATACGAACGCCGTACTCATAAGGAGTCATCAGCTCAATCTGCCGAATATCAGACATTCCTAAAAAACGAAATGAGTTAATAAGAATAGTTTCGTACATTTCAGCAGATGTTATTGTTTCGGTTTGTTTTCGTCCATCTGGCGCATTGCTAACTTTCCCGCATTGCTTTCTCTTAACTCTTTAATCACTTCATCAAACAAAGCCTCGATGTCTTCGTGATCGTCAATGAAATCATCTAATTCAGATTGTTTTACTTTTGGACTTTCAGTTTGGTTTGCCATATAAAGAACGTCTGATAAAGTAGCTACGTTTGTCGCTTGTAACTCAGGCAAAACTCTAGCAACCAACCCTAACCCAAATTGAATCCCTTCACGTTCGAAAGGCTTTCTTTTATCTATTTCACGAACAAATTTCACGCCAAATTTAAATGAGTACTCTTTACCATTAATTGTTAATTCCATTAATTCATCCTCCTATAAATAAAAGCACTCAATCAAGAGTGCTTAACCTTCTGGTGTTTGTTTTGTTGTATCTGTAAAGGCGTATTGAACAACTTCTGCTTGATCGTCTGTCAGAGTGGCATAGCCTTTTTGCTGACGTCCGAACACTCCGAATTCAAGTGAAAGCTCAACTGCATCTTCTGCCCCAGCTGACTGACCAAAACTGGTTAAGTATGCTTGTGCATACTTTGCCTTATACTTCTTATCATTCTCGCCAGTCCCTTTCTCTGCTTTGTCGATTTCCCATACTTCGATGATTTCGCCGTTGTCAAATGCATCATCCATTTCGTCGATATGGTCATCGCCCTTAGTCGCAATTGACGTACCAGATAGAGTGTACTCGATTGCGCCTAAGTTAATAGAGACACCATCTTTTGTTGCCGTTGTATCAGCGCTTCGTGTTTTGCTGTTTTCGTGATCCGTTTGGAAAGCCATCTTCCAAGCTGCTTCTTGTTCTGCTTTACTTTTAACTCGGTAAAGCAAAATTAAATCAATACCCTGTTTAGCCTCTGGCATTTAAATTCCTCCTATACATCTAAAATTAATTTCAATAATCGCTCGTTTGAGCGGTGTGTTTGTGCTTGTATCTGTTACTGTCTGTATGTCGCTTGCATTGGTGTCTAACGCCCAAGAATAAACGTCAGATGCGTTCACTTGCATCGCTTGTTCAAACAAAGCAGACGCCATCTCAGACACCTGTTTTCGCTTTGTGTGCAAACCCCATACAGAAATGACAATCACGACATTTCCCAAGACATGAGATTTGGTAGTAGAGTGAAGCGTTTGAGTATCTTCGAATTCAACAAAAGGATAGATTGCAGAGCTTGCTGGCTTGTAATCATAGGTTTGGTAACCCAATGCAAGCGAGCGTTTGAACATTTCATCAAAGATCGATTGTTCTCTTGTCTTCATCTACTCCACCAACTTATCCATATCTGATTTAAACTTCGCCTTCTGTTTATTGAAAGCTGGGCGCATGAATGGTTGAGCCGACTGAAACCTTGTGCCGTATTCCAAATAAGGCGCATAATCAGCGGTTGGCTTCACCTTTCCTGTTAAACCACCATCACTCAAATCCATATTGATCGATCGTCTCAAGTTACCGGTATCAACTGGCGCTTTACGCTGCGCTCCTTGTGTCAATTCCGCTGTGTTCTGCTTAACAACCTGCTTTACTTCTTTTAAATTCGTATTAGCCTTTAGTTTTTTAGTTAGCTCGCTAACACCTTTAAGTGATACATTCTTCCTAACCACCAAAAGCCACCTCCTGAACAATAAAAGTATTTTTCAATCGAAGATTACGCTCAGTGATAATCTCAAATTTCTCGTTTTTTCTCCTTAACTTGTTAAAAATTAAAACGTAATCCCATTCTTTTGTATAAGGTCTAAGCAAGCGAATGACTTTAGCTCCTTGTTTGATATCTCCAAACAAGGTCTTTGATCGGTCAGTTCCTAAATCGGTAACATTACCCAGTTTGACTGTTTTTACTAAAGTTGGTTCGACATGTTCGCCCAATTCAGGATCATAATGGCCATCTTTTTCGATAACGAAAGTTACTTCTGTGTCATATCTCATACGAATTTCGCCGCACTTCTATAAGGAGGGTTATTCCCATTTTGCTTCTTTAGGTAAGCAAAAATATCATCTTCAAACTCATCTAAAAGTTTTCCATAGGAGATCGACTCACCCTCTTGACCATACGAGCTCATCCCCTCGTTACCTTTGCGGTTAAATCGCTTGATCGTACACTCGACTACAATATAGTTTAAAGCGGCAGGAACGCTTTCTAAGAAGCCCAAACGCACACATAACTGGCTTGAAATTCGCTTGATAAAGTCAGCAAGTTGCTTATCCAGTTCTTCGTTATCAACTTCGAGCGACCGTTTCACTTCTTCTAAGGTTTCGTTCATGACTGCCTCCTTTCAAAAATAAAAAGGCTAGCCGAGTGACTAACCTTTCTTTTTAGATGATTTCGTTGATTTTTTTTCTTGTTTATCATCAGTTTCAATCGGTACCAAGAATCCACCGCCAGAAGCTTCAAGATTCTTCTCGATTTCCTCAAATCGTTCTTTCGTCAAATCAACTTCTTGGTCCAATTTGTAAGTTTCTTTCGTGTGAACGTCTTTGAAAACTTTAACTACTTTATACTTGGCCATACTAAATCACCTTACCCTTTCGGAATTGTTTCAAGAATGTACACAGCATTTGCTTGCTCAAAAGAAGGAAGCGAGATCATAGAAACTTTTGTCTCAACATTTACTGGATCAGCTTTCTTCATAGTCGTAATAGCAACACCAGTATCGACAACTGATACATTTGCTACATTCGGACTAGACATCAAGTCAGATTCTTCTGGAGTAGTACCAAACCATGTTTTGCCCAATGTTTGAGCTGGCAATAAAACAAACGTATTATCTGGGATAA
>NZ_JBFBNW010000046.1:0-2652 GCF_040683955.1 Streptomyces sp. NPDC093111
TAGACCGGGACCGTCAGGACGGAGTCCGTGGTCGGGTCGTCGGCCGCGGTGCCGTTGTCGGACCAGCCCGGCAGCTTGTTCAGGCCGAAGTGGTACCGGGTGCCGTCCTTCGTCGTGACGACCCAGTACTCACCGTCCTTGGCGCCGTTGTCCGTGGCCTGACCGGTGACGCGCTCGATCTTCGCGCCGTCCCCGTTGGCGGTGAACCACTTGCCCTTCGCGGCGTCCCACACCAGCTCGGTGGTCATGCCGCCGAGCGAGAGGGTCGCGTTGTCCGAGCCCCAGCAGAGGTCCGCCGTCCGGTGGGTGGAGTTGTTGGAGCCGGCCTTCTTGGAGTCCTGGCGGCAGTTGACGTAGGTGCGGGTGATGGAGCCCGCGTTGTAGTCCCAGCCGTCGCCGATCCAGGAGGCCTGGTTGTTCGACGAGGACGTGCGGCCGTCGACCGACTGCGAGGAGTACGACAGGTTGACCTTCGGCATCAGGCCGCCGGCCGTCTCCGGCACCTGGACCTGGTAGCCGTACGTGAACGCGCCCGAGGACGAACCCGCCGACCAGGAACCCGAGGACAGCAGCGGCGAGGCCGTGAAGTCGCCCTGCACCGACGAGCCGGTGTCGAGCATGCCGACCGCGCTGCCGCCGGCCGCGTTGGCGGCGGGCCGCACACCGTCCGAGTAGGACGCCTTCGTCGGCTTGGCCGTGAAGCCCTCACCGAGCAGGCTGGCGACCGGGACCGTGCCGGTGACGATGCTGCGGGTCTTCGCGCTCTTCGCGGCGGTGGTCTTCGTCGGCGCCTTCGCGGCGGGGACGGTCTTCACCGTGGAGTTCAGGCGCTGGAAGTGCTGCCGCCCGTTCTTGGCGTCCTTGTCGTCCTCGCCGACGGACATGGGCGTGGTGCCGCCGTCGTCAGCGCAGTCACCCGTGGTCGGGGAGGAGTAGACGCACTCCGGCAGCAGCATGAGACCGAAGCGGTCGGCCGCCTGTGGCCCGTAGAGGTCGGCGAAGCCGGTGGTGTCGACGGTGAGGGCGACCTCGGCGGCCGGGTCGACGCTCGCCGGCGGGGTCACCTTCATGATCAGACCCGAGACGCCCGCGTCCTGCGAGGTCGTCGTGGGGGCCAGGCCGACGCTCCAGTCGCCCGCGAGCGCGGCCGGGTCGCCGCCCTCCGGCACACCGATGGCGATCGGCAGGTTGTTCGTGACCGGGACCGTCGCGCCGGGCGTGCTGGACGTCGAGAGCGTCGCGTTGCCCGTGCCCGAGGGCCAGGCGTTCGCGTTGCCCGCCGTGTACTGCGGGATCTCGGCGTTCTGCGCGAGCGTCAGGTCCTTCTCCGCCGTGACGTCGCCTTCGAGCTCCGTGCTCTTCGGAATCTCCGGGAGGTCGACCGACGTGGTCGAACTCTCGCGGTTCATGCCCGGGCCGGGGATGGCGAGCGCCTGCCCGCCCAGACTCGTCACGGTCAGCGTCGAGGACAATAGAAGGACGGTCGCTATGCGGCTTCGCCGCAAGCGCCGTCGTTGTGACTCCGTCATGGCTGGGCGTCCTAGCCCCAGCCATGACAGCGGACCTGAAGCACGCATGCGCGTCGACTCCCACCCTGGCGATACAGACGTCGAATGAGGTGCGGAAACACCAAAGTGCACACGCCTGGTTCAGGCGCGTGCGTGGGTACTGTCCGTCATGGACGCAGCACGGAGCAAGATCGGGTATTTTCGGTTGCGCGAGCGTGAAGTGACTTGCGTCACACCCTAGTTCGTCATAGACGGCCACCAGCGATGACCTTTGCCCCAGCTAAGTCAATCCGGACATCGGTGACGCACGGCCACCTCAAATCCCCCCAGGACGACCACCGTTGACGGCTCGCGCGGCTCACGTCCCACCCGGGTAACGGTCTTATAAAGTTCTCATGTGTGGACGGGCTGTGACGGCTGTGTGATCGTGTGTCCGCTCTCTGCCCCGCGGCCTGCCGTCAGGGGCTGGTTGTGCTGTCCACCGTCCGTCTGGTTCACACGGGAGTAGACCGCCGTGACCGCGCCGCCCTATCTCAGCCCCTTCGTGCGCACGCGCACGCGGCTGTCACTGACCATCGGCCTCGTACTGGCCGCCCTCACCGCTGCCCTTTTGCCCTGGTGGCAGCCCGATTCCGTGCCCGTGACGGCCGGTGGCAAGGCCACCGAGGCCAAACGGGCTTCGACCGGCCCCAAGGACGAGGCCGCCGCGAGGGCCGAGGCCGTCCGCAGTGGCAAGAAGGTCCTCGTCGACACCGCCACCACCGCGACCTCGCTGACCTGGGCCCTGCCCAACGGCCAGATGCGTTCGCAGATGCACGCACTCCCCCAGCGCGCGAAGAACGCCGCCGGCAACTGGGCCCCGATCGACAACAAGCTCACCCGTACCGGCAAGGCACCCCGCGGGCTCGGCGTCGCACCCGTGAACGCCGTCCACCCGGTGCGCTTCTCCAGCGGCACCACGCAGGCGTCGCGTGCGGACCGTTCGTTCGCCCGCGCCGAGACGCCCGGCCAGTCGCTGCTGGCCGAGGTCGAGTTCGACGGTCACACTCTCGCGTACACCTGGCCGGGCGCCCTGCCCGAGCCGGTGCTCGACGGTCCGCGCGCCCTCTACTCCGAGGTGCTGCCCGGCGTCGACCTGCTGCTC
>NZ_JBFBNW010000047.1:0-2371 GCF_040683955.1 Streptomyces sp. NPDC093111
CCGGGACCGTCAGGACGGAGTCCGTGGTCGGGTCGTCGGCCGCGGTGCCGTTGTCGGACCAGCCCGGCAGCTTGTTCAGGCCGAAGTGGTACCGGATGCCGTCCTTCGTCGTGACGACCCAGTACTCACCGTCCTTCGCACCGTTGCCCGTGGCCTGACCGGTGACCCGCTCGACCTTCGAGCCGTCGCCGTTCGCCGTGAACCACTTGCTCTGGGTCGCGTCCCACACCAGCTCGGTGGTCGTGCCGCCGAGGGAGAGGGTGGCGTTGTCCGAGCCCCAGCAGAGGTCCGCCGTCTTGTGGGTGGAGTTGTTGGAGCCGGCCTTCTTGGAGTCCTGACGGCAGTTGTTGTACGTGCGGGTGATGGAGCCCGCGTTGTAGTCCCAGCCGTCGCCGATCCAGGACGCCTGGTTGTTCGACGAGGACGTACGGCCGTCCACCGACTGCGAGGAGTAGGAGAGGTTGACCTTCGGCATGAGACCGCCGGCCGTCTCCGGTACCTGCACCTGGTAGCCGTAGGTGAAGGCGCCCGAGGAGGAGCCCGAGGACCAGGAGCCGGCGGACAGCAGCGGGGAGGCCGTGAAGTCACCGGACACCGAGGAACCGGTGTCGAGCAGACCGACTGCCGAGCCCCCGGCCGCGTTCGCGGCCGGCTGGACGCCGTCGCGCAGCGAGGCCTTGGTCGGCTGCGGCACGAAGCCCTCGCCGAGCAGGCTGGAGACCGGGACCGTGCCGGTCACGATCTGGCGGGTCTTCGCGTTCTTCGCCGCCGTCGACTTCGTCGGCGCCTTGGACGCGGGCACGGTCTTCACCGTGGAGCGCAGGCGCTCGGCGTCACCGGACGCGTCGTCGTTGCCGGACATCGGGGTCGTGCCGCCGTCGTCCGCGCAGTCGCCCGTGGTCGGGGACGAGTAGACGCACTCCGGGAGCAGCATCAGGCCGAAACGCTCGGCGGCGTTCGGGCCGTAGAGGTCGGCGAAGCCGGTGGTGTCGACGGTGAGCGCGACCTCGGCGGCCGGGTCGACCGTGGCCGGCGGCGTCACCTTCATGACGACACCCGACACGCCCGCGTCCTGCGACGTGGTGGCGGGTGCCAGGCCGACCTGCCAGTCACCGGCGACGGTGGCCGGGTCCGTGCCCTCGGGTACACCGATGGCGACGGGCAGACCGTTGGTGACCGGGACCGTGGCGCCGGGAGCGGTGCTCGCCGTCAGAGTCGCGTTACCCGTGCCCGACGGCCACGCGGTGGTGGCCTTCGGGTCGTAGTTGTCGACCGGGACCTCGGGTGCCGTGGTCAGCGTCTTCTGCGCCTCGGCGTCACCGTCGAGCTGTGTGCTCTTCGGTATGTCGGGGAGGTCGACCTGAGAGATCGACTCCTCACGGCTCATGCCCGGGCCGGGGATGGCCAGGGCCTGCCCGCCCAGGCTTGTCACGGTCAGTGTCGAGGACAACAGAAGGACGGTCGCCGTGCGGCTTCGCCGCAAGCGCCGTCGTTGTGGCTCCGTCATGGCTGGGCGTCCTAGCCCCAGCCATGACAGCGGACCTGAAGCACGCATACGCGTCGACTCCCACCCTGGCAATACAGACATCGAATGAGGTGCGGAAACACCAAAATGCACACGCCTGGTTCAGGCGCGTGCGTGGGTACTTTCTGTCATGAACAGCACCTAGAGCAAGATCACGAGTTCCCGGTTGCGCATGTGCGAAGTGAGGTGAGTCACGCCCCAGTTCAGGCCAGACGATCACTAGTGGTGATCCATGCGATAGATGCACCAATCCGGACATCGACGACTCCCGAACACCCCAAACGCCACCAAATTCGACAACTCTGAGGGCAGGTCATGGCCACCCCAAGGCCTCCCCTGGAGGGGGTAACGGTCTTATAAAATTCTCATGTGTGGACGCTGTGTGGCGGGTGTGTGATCGTGTGTCCGCTCTCTGCCCCGCGGCCTGCCGTCTGGGGCTGTTTGTGCTGTCCTCAATTCCGTCTGGTTCACACGGGAGTAGACCGCCGTGACCGCGCCGCCCTATCTCAGCCCCTTCGTGCGCACGCGCACGCGGCTGTCTTTGACCATCGGCCTCGTACTGGCCGCCCTCACCGCTGCCCTCCTTCCCTGGTGGCAGCCCGATTCCGCGCCCGTGACGGCCGGTGGCAAGACCACCGAGACCAAGCGGGTATCCACCGGCCCCAAGGACGAAGTCGCCGCGAGGGCCGAGGCCGTCCGCAGTGGCAAGAAGGTCCTCGTCGACACCGCCACCACGGCCACCTCGCTCACGTGGGCCCTGCCCAACGGCCAGATGCGTTCGCAGATGCACGCACTCCCCCAGCGCGCGAAGAACGCCGCCGGCAACTGGGCCCCGATCGACAACAA
>NZ_JBFBNW010000048.1:0-2041 GCF_040683955.1 Streptomyces sp. NPDC093111
ATAGTGGTCAACCAGTGTATCGTCTGTATAATCCAAATAATGGGGATCATCATTATACAATGGCTCAGTCAGAAATCAACTTCCTTACCCCACTAGGCTGGAGATATGAAGGGCTAAGTTTTTATTCTGGAGGTTCTAAACCAATTTATCGACTATTTAACCCAAATGAAACTATCGGAACACATCATTACACATTAAGTTCAGTAGAAAGAGATTCTTTGACACCATTAGGGTGGAGATATGAAGGAATTGGCTTTTATGCGAATTAATCAATAAAAAATATCTACTTGGCATTTTCAAACAATGCCAGGTAGATATTTTGTATAAAAGATCAGATCAATCAAACTGATCCAAACGCCAACGTTCAATGATGTTGTTCAATTTTGTGCCATAATTTGGATCAGTTGCATATGTTCCAGTTAAGGCTTGGGTCGCATCTCGATAAGAACGTGTATTAACTTTCCAAGTTCCACGATAGCGAACAGGATCCCAAGGTACGCCGTATTTTAATTTTACAGCATTGTCGATGAAAGATTCATCGGTACTTTGATAGACACGGAATTTCGAATTAACAGGTATCGTGATCCCATTGACAACTTCATTTGAGACATGCCAAACGTACTCATATTTTCCTTCATCTTCCCCATCTTTGAACTTCATTCCAAAGAAATTGTTCGCATTGCGTGCCAAGAAGCTTGTACCATAGCCGGTTTCTAAAATTGCTTGAGCAAGCATGACAGAAGTGTATAATCCGTATGCTGGAGCAACTCGATTTGCACTTTGTGTAATAGAATTGACAAATCTTCCTTCTGGTGTTGAAGTGTCAATTTGACCTAATATAGTCAGTTGATTTGCTTGGTAACCTGCTGGTTTTCGATCATTTTCTACAATCGTGACTTCAATTGCTTCGACAGGCAGACTCATTCCAACTGAGCCTGCCTTTTGACCATTTGAAGCCCAACCTAACCAACCGCGTGAACGGACGAATGAACGATAGTAAATATCGTATTTTTCAGATAATTCACCTGTTAATTGAAAAGAGAAGGCCTGGAGTGCACGACTATGTCCGACCGAACCTGATATTGCTCCATTCTCAACAGGATTCGTCCATCCACTTGATGAAATGTGTGAATCATATCTAATTCCACCAGAGTAATCACTTTGTTCTAATTGTGCACGAATTGCTTCAAATTGACGCCCTTGATTCGCATGATTGATTGAATTACTTAGACCATTGCGATTGACCCAACCAATACCAGACACATGACCATCAAAGGAAACCTTAGGTGGGGCAATTCGAAAGGCACGAGCTGTTTGACCTGGGGGAGCTTGCCCTTTTTCGACTAGTTTTATTTGTAAGCCCTCTGCACGATATGAGTAACCTTGTGTGCCAGCTGATTCTCCATTTTTTGCCCAGTCTAACCAGCCGAAGTGTTGGGAATGGACACGGTAATAAATATCATAGTGGTGACTGATATCACCGGTCAAATTAATTCGGACAGCTTGTAATGCTAAGCTTTGTCCAACGGTCCCTGAAGTTTGTCCTTCCTGAATCCATGAAGTTTCCCAACCACGATGTGCCAGGTGGGATTGGTAAACGATACCACCTTCATAACTGTTTTCCGTTAATTTTAATTGAAGTGCCTGTAAGCTAAGTCCTTGTCCGACCGTTCCAACTTGTGTCTCGGCTGTTTGTTCTGGTAGCCATCCTTTAGAGGCTACGTGAGCGTTCGCTAAGACAGAAGGAGTTTTTTCAACATAAGATTCACCCGTTGGTGGCCCAGTTTGCTCTTTGGGTAGCAGACGTATTTCGATTGCTTCAATACGATAACTGTACCCCAATGTACCAGCACTATTTCCATTTTCTGCCCAAGGTAACCAACCTAGATTTTGAGCATGGATTCGGTAATAAATATTGTAATGTGTTGCAAGTTCGTCTGTCAGTCGTATCCTGATTCCTTCAATCTGACGACCTTGTCCTTCTGTTCCTGATATCCCTCCATTTGATACCCAATTTTGCCAACCATGATTTTCAATATAG
>NZ_JBFBNW010000049.1:0-1967 GCF_040683955.1 Streptomyces sp. NPDC093111
GCTGTCGGTTCACCTCTCGCTCGCTCACGTCAGCCCGCTCCGCCACCTTCGCCTGCGAGTCGGCGGTCTCCATGGCCCGAAGGATCGTTCGCTGGCGCGCCGAGGTGACGGTCTCGGCGAGCGTATGGCGGGCCTCCTGCCAAGGGGTGGCCCGCTCCCAGTAGCCGTCGAAGATGATTCGGTGCGATGCGATCGACGGCATGTCGGTGACGTGCCACCCTGCATCAGGCTCGCCGGGCACGATGTGGTTGTCGATGAAGAGATTCCGCCCGGTCAGGATCATGCGGGGCGGGAGGTCCCGCCCTACGCGCACTTCGCCGCCGGCGCTCAGGATGCCCTCGACGTAGTCGCACGTGTCGTCGTGCTCCAGGGCCGCAGCGGCGTACAGGAAGCGGCAGGCGACACCGCGGTAGAGCAGCGCGCGGGCGCGATCGGTGCCCTTCCGCTGCACGTCTGGGTCGCGCTCCTCAGGCTCACCGGGTTGAACCGTAAGGAGCTCAGCGGCGGCCCCTTCGAGCACTTCGCCGATGCGTCGGTTCATCAGTTCTTTCGTGGCGAGGAACTCGCTGCCTGGACCGCCGTACATGCGGCTCGGGTCGTAGTGCTCGGCAAGGGCTTCGAGCTCGGGAATCCGGTCCATGCGTTCGAGCGTCCGCATGAGGTCGGATCGCTGCTGGGCCAAGAGTCTCTGCGCGGCGACGCGCGGGTCGAGGGCGACCTGGCGGTCGGCCGTGAGGTCTACGAGGCCGAGCTGTGCGAGCCGTCGGAGCGCGCTTCCATCGGTGACCAGGCGACCGCTCGCCACGGCTCTGTATGCCGCAACCTCAGTCGCTGAGAGGTCGGGGTCGTCCGTGCCTTCAGCTTTCATACCTACCCCTTGAGCGTTGGCGGGTTCCGGACAGGTCCGGAACCCGCAGTACCAATCCTCTGGCATACGCCTTACGCACATGTCAGCCTAGGTGCGAGGTCAAGCACACGGAAGCGTGTTCGATTTGCGTGCTCACTTAGAGGAGATAGCCATGCATCACAGGGTGATCAAGGCGTTTGCGGCCTTGCTGCTCGCCGCGGCTGGCGTCGTCGGCATCGGGGCTGCGGCTCACGCAGAGGACCCGGGATGGGGAGCGCCAGCCGCCACGGTTTCGCCCACGCCCACCCCGACGGCCACGACCAACGATCCTGGCTGGGGGTAGAGCGCCCCTGCATTCGCCGCTCGCCCGCCACACCCCACATGGCGGGCGAGCGTCGTCTCTGCCCAATCGCGCGACACGCCAGTGCCTTACGGCAGGGTGGCCGCGCCCAGCACGTTGAGGTGAGCATGAGCATCGACCAGGCGGCACCGACCTGGTCTCAGGCCGGGGGAGACGCTGAGGTTCAGCGACGCGAGCCGTCGAGGCCCGTTGGGCCTCTGATGAGCTCCCCTAGGTCGAACGGGGACTTCGAAGCAAGGGTATCGCCGGCCGCTGTGCTGGCCGCGTATACGTGGGGCAATCGCGGCCGGTGCTTCCGGTGTGGGGACCGGGGGAGGCGTGTGGCCCTTCTGGCTACCGTGCGGGCTCCTGGCCGCGCAGGAGCCAGCATCCTTTACCGGCTGGCCATGTGCGGGGGGTGCATCTTGAAGGAAGAGGAAGCCTTGGAGGCGCGAGCACGGAACCGTGGGCTGCCCTACCGCCCGGGAGGCATACGCCCGGCCTTCTCTCCCCGGGAGAAAACGGGGAGATGATCAAGAAACGAAGGGCTCCCGAAGGCTCGGAAGCCCAACGGAAACCGACGATGCCCCCAGCGTCAACCGCCACGCTGGGGGCATCGCTGTTTCTGCCCACTCGCCCTACGGATACCTGCTAAGTGCCAGGTCAGGGCTACAAAGGGTCTAGCGCTCGACCTCGCCCTTGATGAACTTCTCGACGTTGGCGAAGGCCTCGTCGTCGAAGTACTGCACCGGCGGGGACTTCATGAAGTACGAGGACGCG
>NZ_JBFBNW010000050.1:0-1958 GCF_040683955.1 Streptomyces sp. NPDC093111
CTCATCCAATGCTCGTTTCCATAATCCACGTAATTATATTAATTTTTAGGAGGGAGAGCCATGCCGAAACATAAAATGGTGTTAAGCACGACTGAACCCAATAACAATATTCCATTGGTTCGGATCATTCAAGATGACAAAAATAGTCATACGTTTGAAGCTGAAATTGTCGAAGACGGACAGTTGTTACAGTTTGAAAACGAAATGGTCTTTTTTAATGCGGAAATCGGGACTTATAAGGTTCGAGACAAAGTAGACACGGTCTTTTATGATAGTAGCCGTGTATCGTATCAGTTGAATGATGCCTTTTTGCAAAAGGTAGGTGAATTTAACGCTTGGTTTAGTTTTGCAAATAGCGATGAACCCGAATCAGATTTATTCAGTACCATGCGTTTTACTTATCGAGTCCTTCCGGGTATTCGAAAAAACATATGGGAAGGAAACTATTTTTGGGATTTACAAGAACTAGTTGATTACTATAAACGCTACAAACACCTTATTGCAGGCATTGTTGAGAACGAAGATTTTAGCGGATTAATTGACCAACTATCTGAAATTGACGGAAGGACAAATCAACTTGATAATTTCGCCACAGCTTCGAAAATAGATGCGGAGCAAGGGGTAGTTTCAAATAAGTTCATGACGCCTCAACGAGTTAACCAACAAACAAGTGCTCGTTTAGCAACCGATGAAGAAGCAAGATTAGGCGCAAACAGTACTAAATTAATGACCCCTCAAGCAACAAAAGAATTTTATGATGCAAACATGGTGACGCGACACTTTGACATCACGCAGTTAAGTAATGTTCGAGATGGCAATATTTATTTGACACGTATGGGGGATCTCGTGGTCATGCATGGAAATATTCAAGCAAGAGACGATGCGAACGCTTCGAATAATGCACACTTTGCGCCATTGATTGTTCCTACAGGATTTAAACCTACAGGTGATACAGGATTAGCCCATGAAATTCCCGCAATGTTTGGTCCAGCATTTGGCAGAGTGCAGGCTGCTGGAAATATTATTCTTGCAGTAGGAATGAATGGTCCTCGTTGGCATAATATTTCAGGTTCCTGGACAACGGCCGACGAATTTCCCAGATGAAGCCGAGAACACGTTGCCTCGGCTTTACTTCGTAGAAGCATTAGAACAGTTACGTGAGAAACTTGATCCTAAATTATTCAATGTAGGTATTGTTACAGACTCACACTTTGATGAAGGAACTTGGCGAACTCAAGCTTATCGATCAATGAAAAATCTGAATAATGTTTTATATATCCAAAATGATTTAGACGCTATTGCCGCTTTAGGCGACAACGTGGATAGCGAACATCGAGACAAATCAATTAATGTCCGGAACTTAGAGCGCTACTGTGTACGATATTCGCAAGGAAATAACCCGAATAAGTTTATTATCCGAGGAAATCATGACTCAGGTTCTGCTATTTTAGATTCGAATAATGAAGGAAATAACGTGTTTGAAAAGGATATTATGACTGGTGCAGAGCAGTTGGAAATCTTTAAAAACCATTTAAACCAAGAAGGTAAATTTTATGGGAATGGTCAGTATCATTACAAAGATTTTCATCAGAAAAAAATCAGATTGGTTTTTATTGATATGATCGATAACCCTTTAATTAGAAATCAAAATGGCACATTGAAATATGTCGATCAATGGAGCTATGCCCTGCAAGAAAGACAACTGCAATGGCTTGCAGAAGAAGCTTTAGGAACTTTGCCAGATGACTATCATGTGGCAATTTTTAGTCATGTTCCATTGATGCCAGAAACGGTCACGACAGACCCAATAAAAAATGGTGAGCTACTCAAAGCGTTACTCACAGCTTTCATAAACAAAGAAAGTACGCTACTACATTCCAATTTAAGTGATTTTGTCGTTGATTTTTCAGTCGATTTTACACATCGAAAAGAGAGTCATTTAGTTGGTTTATTTGCTG
>NZ_JBFBNW010000051.1:0-1919 GCF_040683955.1 Streptomyces sp. NPDC093111
GGGTGTCCGGACGTGGCGGCGCCCGTAACGAGCGCAGCGAAGTGAAGGTCGCAGTCCGGACACCCCCTACCCCCGCGGAGGCACCGGCCCCCGCGAACCCACCGGCCCCCGCACCACCCACGGTCCTCAAGGCGGGGTCAGCCCACCAGCCCCGCCGCCTCCCGCACCGTGAGCCGGCCCCCCTCCCGGTAGTGCACCCGATAGGCCACCTCCCCCAGCCCCTCCCGCACCACACCCTCCGCCCGCTCCCGCACGCCCGCCTCGGTCTGGGCCGTGTACGGACGGAATCCGGCACCCCCCAGCGCCCCGCGGTGGGCGTCGTACGCACCGAGCAGGCGGGCACCGGCCTCCGGCGCGCCGGATCCGGCGCGAGCCCAGGCGGCCGGTGCGAACTGGGCGACGACGAGATAGGGGGCGACGAGGTAGGCCAGGACCTCCATGTCCCGCACCGCACGGGCGAGATACCCCGTCGCCTGCTCGTACGCGCCGTCCTCACAGGCCAGCCACCCCCGCAGCCCGCCGAGCATGCCCCGGAAGAGCCCTGGCGTGTCGTCGGCGAACTCCCCTTCCATGACGCCGAGTTGCAGGCGGGCGAGACCGGTGCGGCCGGTGTTGCCGTAGTGCTGGGCGAGCAGCAACCGGGCGGTGCTCACGGCCTCGGCGCCGGACTCGCCCGCCTCGTCGGCCGCTTCGACGAGCATCCGTTCGGCGTCCGCCCACGCCACGGGGTCGTCGGCGACGGCCCGGGTGCGGAGGCGGACGGCGGCGAGGAGCGCCTTGAAGACGGGCACCTGGGAGTGGGCGCCGAGGCGTGTGGCGGCGTCCATGGCGCGGGCGAAGTCGGCGGCGGCCTCGGCGGAGCGCCCGGCCCGCTCGTAGGTCTCGCCGCGTGCGGCGAGCGATTCGGCGATGCCCCAGGAGTCGTCGGCGGCCTCGAAGAGCCCGAGGGCTTCCTCGGCGTCGTCGGGCCGTTCGCCGAGCAGCTTGGCGCGCAGGAGCAGGTTGAAGGCGACGTCCCAGTCGTCGCCGTGTTCGCGGGCGGCGCCGACGAGGGCGGCGAGGGTGTCGTCGAGGCTGCCGAAGCCGCCGGTCATGAGCCGGGCGAAGTACCACATCGCGCCGGGCTGGCGGCAGGTCTGCGGGAGTCCGGGCCGGTACGCGGCGACGACGGCCTCCAGGCGGGCGCGAGTCTCGGGGCGTTCCAGTACGGAGCCGCCCTCGGCCCCCTCGGCCCCCTCGCCGCCTTCGGTGGCGAGGACGAGCAGCCGTCCGCCGCGCCGCGCCTCCCAGAGCCGCTCCCCCGTCCAGGGCGGCGGAACGTCGAGGCACTGTCCGGTGAAGGGCTCGGCGTGCCGCAGGGGCGCCAGGAACGGGTCGGGCCCGAGGCCGGCGGCCGCCCTGGCCCAGGTGCGGGATTCGAGCTGGTGGTTGCGCAGCTGCCAGAACCAGCTCAGGGCGTGGACGAGGCACAGCGCTTCCTGCTCCTCCCCGAGGCGTACGGCGGTGCGGAGCGCGCCGCGGATGTTGTCGTGCTCGGACTCGAACCGGGCGAGGGCGGCGGTCTGTCCCCGCCCCCGCAACGCGGGATCGGTCACCCGCGCGAGCTCCCGGTAATACACCAGATGAAGCCGCTCGGTCTCCCCCCGATCCCTGCCTTCGTCCAACCGCTCCCCCGCATACTCGGCCACCGTCTCCAACAACCGATACCGCATCCCCCCAGCCCCCTCGACAACCACCACCAACGACTTGTCGACCAAGGCCCCCAACACATCCAACACACCCAGCCCACCCAACAGCCCAGCCCCACCCCCGCCCCCACAGACGGCCTCGGCAGCCTCCAGATCACACCCACCCGTGAACACCGAAAGCCGCCGCAACACCACCCGCTCCGGCCCCTCCAACAAATCCCACGACCAGTC
>NZ_JBFBNW010000052.1:0-1357 GCF_040683955.1 Streptomyces sp. NPDC093111
ATAGGCATCTATGGAATCAAGCACGCGCTCAAAGTCGCTCAAACGTTCTTCGTTGTTGATCCATTCATTAACTTGAACCGAATCGAAGTAACTTTCAATACTTTCACCATCTTCAATTTTGACATGTTCTAAGTCATCATTTTCTGCGATGAGATAATAATTGAATCCGCTGTTTGTATATAGTTCAACTCGGGTCCACGACTTATCTAGGTACTTTTCTTTATAGTAATGAACCCCACATAATGAGTTGCGATCTTTGGTGTTGTCATAGATGACGAATGTTTGTTCTGCGTCAAACTTAGCTAGTGTTTCCTTACCGTATTCATCACGGCCAATCCATTCATACGCTCTACCTAATCCAATCATATCTCGACCCACCAACTGATTGTGGTAGTCTTCATTCGATTGACTAGCAAATGTGTTGATTTTTTCTGCAATCGCCTGATCCCCACTGTATTTCAATGGGTTCCCTAGCAATACGCCTAACTTAAATGAGACGATAAAATCTGCAAAGCCACTTGCAATACGATTGTCCGATCTACCTTCTGGTTTGTTCGGACGATAATTGATGTTGTTGTCTCCTAACATATAGCGTTTCAGTTCCTGCAACCTTGGCACTTGCTTGGCTCGATGGTGTTTGATGAACTCAACAATCATCTTCCAAACATCTTCATGTTCAAAGTCGATTACCTGTTCAACTTCGCCAGTACGCTGATTCAGCATCTCTCTTTTCGGTAATTGATTAACCGGCACTTTATAAACAAGATTCGCTTCATCATCAAATCGCTGGCCACTTAAAAGCTGAATATTCTGTTCCACTGTATCACCTCTACAATCCTAGTTTTTTGAATGTGTCGATCGTCTTCATGACGTTGACTGGTTTCGGTCTGTCTTTAGTAAATTCTCTTATTAAACTTGCTGCACTATCCGGACAGTCATCATGTGTTGCATTTTCAGTGTAGTCTAAGATATCACTCATATAATCAGGATCTGTATTATCCAACCAAAGAATATTCTTCCACTCTTTTCTCAAATAAGTTGTAATTTTGATAAACTTATTCATTGATTCGTAGTAATCGGAGGCCGTTAAACCTTTTTTACGAACTTCCTTGGCTAAATAACCTTTATCAGCATTATTTTCCAGATGAACACTGCCCAACATGAAACTATTGTGAATTTGAATTATCTCATCCACACAATCGTCAACGTGTTTATCCCACCGTTTGCCAAATGCGACAAATTTACCGTCCGGCAAACGCTTCATAGCGGTATAAGCGGTTTTATCTGCCCCTTGATATCCGGCATCAATATGCGCAATACCTTGATGTATCAAAGAGTACTCGTCCGTAAATGTAGG
>NZ_JBFBNW010000053.1:0-1353 GCF_040683955.1 Streptomyces sp. NPDC093111
GGGCTAGGGCGTTTCTTCCGGATCAGCGCCGGAAACCCGTTCGGGGGGCGCCCAGCGCGCTAGTTTCGGCTGGTCAGGCGCGAGTGAGTGATGCCGTCGGTGATCGTCAGGGGCGTACGATGTACGCGTGGATGCCTCAAGAGACGACTCGCACTGTGGGCTCTGCGGGCAGCCTTCGGGCGCCCTGCACGAGCAGCATGGCGATGAAGCGGTGGTCGGCGCGGGCAACCGTGTGGAGTACGTGATCGTTGAGCTGCGTGGGGCCACGGCCTGCTATCAGGCCGTCGATGACCCCTCGCGGGCAGGCAGGACGGGTGCAGCCTGGTTGGCGCAAGAGCTGGGGACTGACCTGTCGGATCTCCCCGGCCGTCGTTACATCTGCTGGGAGACACCTGCGGAATACGGCGTCATCCGGAGCGGTTTCGAGCTGGCCTGACACGCAGACACATCGAACCATTGCCGCAGGATCATCTGATCGTTGGTTGATCTGTGCCGTTGAGTGACGCCCAGTGGGCGAGGATCGAGCCGCTGCTGCCGGACCGGACACCGAGGCGGGGCGGGCGGTGGCGGGATCACCGGCAGGTCATCGACGCGATCGCGTTCAAGTACCGCACCGGCACTCCGTGGATGGACCTGCCCGAACACTTCGGCTCATGGAAGGGAGCCCACAACCGCCTGCGGAAATGGGCCGCCGACGGCACCTGGCAGAGGGTCTTCACCGCCCTCCTCGCCCAGGCCGACGCCGAAGGCGACCTCGACTGGATCGTCGCGGTCGACTCCACCATCGTCCGAGCCCACCAGCACGCCGCCGGGGCCCGTCAAAAGGGGCCCCGTCCGACGAGCCGGAGCATCATGCCCTCGGACGGTCCCGCGGTGGACTGACCACCAAGATCCACCTCGCCGCCGACAGCCGCTGCCGCCCGCTGGCCTTCGTCCTCACACCCGGCCAGGCAGGCGATGCACCCGCATTCCCTGAGGTCATGGCCCAGTTACGGGTGCCGCGGCCGATCGGCCGGCCCAGGACCACGCCGGAGATGATCCTGGCGGACAAGGCCTACTCGTCCCGCGCGATCCGGACCCATCTCCGTCGGCGCGGGATCCGGGCGGTGATCCCTCAACCCTCCGACCAGATCGCCAAGCGCAAGAAGCGAGGCCGATCCGGCGGCCGCCCTCCCGCCTTCGACCGCGAGGCGTACAAACAGCGCAACACCGTCGAACGGTGCATCAACAAACTCAAACAGTGGCGTGGTCTGGCCACCCGATACGACAAGACCGCCACCATCTACCTGGCCGGACTCCACGTCGCCGCCATCTTCGTCTGGTCGGCGAGATGATCCGAAGGAAACGGCCTAG
>NZ_JBFBNW010000054.1:0-1211 GCF_040683955.1 Streptomyces sp. NPDC093111
AAAAAATTTGAAAAAGAACTATATAAATACTGGAATTCCGAAATTGATTTCAAGCTTGTCGAAAATATGCTATTAATCCACTTATACGAATCAAAGAAAAACTATTTTATGCTACCTGCTTCTAAATCAAAATCTGGATCAAATGTGTATTTTTTGTTTGAGATCGTTAAAGATGTTCCGTTAACACAAATGGAACACCATCGATATGATTTTAAGAAGCGATACTTTATTAATCCAGAATTGATTGATTTAGCGTGAGCCACTGCCTTCTTCGAGGGCTTTTTTATTATCTAAAAAGTTAAAGTTTTAGTGAATTATAGTTGACGTAAATTATAATTTACTATATACTGAGTATGTAATCAAGAACAATACAAAAGGAGCTGGCGAACATGTTAGAAGTTATGAAAAAATGGTGCGAAACTCAAAATATGAAATGCACGATTGTAAAAGATGATGAGTACATAGAAATTTACTTGGGATCATATGAAGTAGTTGCGAATGATTTTGGCGGACATGAAACGACTTACGGCGTTGCATACATGAGATATTTAAAAAGCAACAATGAATTGAAGATGCTACATGTACAAGACAAATGGAGAAATAAAGGTATTGCATCACTATTAGTAAATTCTGCAATCGAGCTAGGAGCAGATTGCGTAAGTGCAGAACCTTTGCCAACTGAAAAAGAACAAGATTTAGATAAATTGATTCAATTTTATTATAAGTTCGGATTTAAAGTATCGACAAAAGCTGATCATTCGGCTTGGATGTTAATTGATTAGGGAGGAATCGTATTGACTACAATAGACACAAATAAGATTCAAGAACTACTTGATTCAGATGTTTCTGCATACTCGATTGAAGCAGTGACAGGATTGAATAGAACAACTATCAGCCAATTAAGAACAAAGAAAAAAGACATTATGACTTTAACAATGCAAAATGCTTTAAAACTACAAAAATTTTGGGAGGAACACAAAATGACTACGAAAAAAGAAAAAATCGCGGAATATTTAGAAAATTATTCGAAAACAATGAGCACATCTATGGACGAAATATTTGATTTATTTAAAACAGATGTTCGTGAATTATCACAAGAATATAAAAAAGGTGAAGCTTATGTTTACACTGTCAAAGAATAAAGACAACAATCCGAAGAAAACGACAATCAAGTAAAAAAGTCGATTCTAGAAGGTCATGATGATTAAGAG
>NZ_JBFBNW010000055.1:0-1202 GCF_040683955.1 Streptomyces sp. NPDC093111
AAATGAGTTTGCGAGATAAGGTTGTTACCATTCTGGGTTTATCCCCTGCTAAGAATGCACTTAAAGAATCAGGAGAGATAGCAGACGCATTCGCGAATGGCTTGCAAGAAGGAATCAAAGAAACTAATTCCGAAGTGGAAAAGATTATTTCGAATAAATTTGAGGGATTATCTGATGGACTAATCCGAATTGTTGAATCGACACTAAATCGAGGTGATTAAGTGAAATCACAAGATTACTTCATCAAAAGGGAGAAAGCTTCGCAAGAGCAACAGATTAAAGATGATAAGAAACGCATGAACGAGATCAAGAAGCGCCTGCAATACGCACAAGATGCGATACAGAAAGAGATCGACGCACAGTGGGACAGTTTTTCAAATGGACAGAAAATCACTCGTAGCGAAGCGATGAAGCGAGCTAACGAAATGGATGTAAAAGCATTTGCTCGCAAGGCTAAGAAGTATGTTAAAGAAAAAGACTTCTCTCCGACAGCAAACAAGGAATTAAAGCTATACAATCTTACGATGCGTGTTAATCGTTTGGAGTTACTGAAGGCAAATATCGGACTTGAACTGATTGCTACATTCAACGATATGGATAAGTATTTCTCAGGAGAACTTACCGACGCTGGTTTGAAAGAGTTGCAACGTCAAGCGGGCATTTTAGAAATGACGATCGCTAAAAGTGGTTATGCCAAGCTAGTAGAGCAAGTAATCAATAGTTCGTTTCGAGTGGATGCTTTCGCAACGTTTAGCGAACGGCTTTGGATGTACCAAGCAGAGCTGAAAGCTGATTTGGATAAGTTGCTAGTACGTAGTGTGACTTTAGGACGTAATCCTAAACAGTTGGCACCTGAACTAAAGAGATTCCTTACTGAAAAAGGCAGAGAGAATACTCGTTTCAATACTGAGCGATTGATGATCACAGAAACGACTAGGGTTCAGATTGGCATCCAAGAGCGAAGTTATCGTGATGCTGATATTGCGAAGTACACATTCATTTCTGAGCCTTCAGCATGCCGTTTTTGTTTGCCATTGAATGGGAAAGTGTTTGATGTTGATAAAATGGAACCAGGAACAAATGCTGCTCCGATGCATCCATTTTGTAGATGCAGTACAGCACCTTACGTTGATCGCACTGCTTTTGAAAAGATGTTGAAAGAAAGAGGGTTATAAAATGTCTGAACAACTGTTTGTTTGCAA